>JANWIK010000225.1 GCA_025449955.1 Gemmatimonadaceae bacterium | reverse complement strand
GTTCGCCAGCGGGCCGATGTCGCTCACGAACCCGAGCATCGGCAGAATCACGTCGACCTCGAGTTCGAAATGGGTTTTCGCCTTGATGTCCTTGAGCGTCACCGCGCGCACACCCTCCCCGTTCCCGCGTATCTCGGCCAACTCGTGAAACGTGAGCACCTTCGCGCGACCCGCGGCCGCCGCGGTGCTCACCGCTTCCACCGTCGCACCGTGCGCGCGAAACCGATCGCTGCGATGCACGAGCGTGAGCGCTGCCGCACGATCCAATAGCTGCTGCGCCCAGTCGAACGCCGAGTCGCCGCCACCCACGATCAACACCCGCTGGCCGCGAAAGCGCTCCGGATCGGTCACCCGATCGTAAACCCCCCGCCCGTACCATTCCTCGGCTGATGGCTGTGGAAGGCGCCGGGGCGAGAAGGCGCCGATCCCGGCCGCCACCACGATCGCCTTCGAGGGAAACCGGTCCGTCTCGGTGACGAGCGTGAAGCACCCACCGTCCTCTTCCAGTGAGAGCACGCGCTGATTCAGGTGGACCGACGGGGAAAACCGGCTGGCCTGCTGCATCAGATCGCGCACCAGGTCTTTCGCGAGGATCTGCGGAATCCCGGCGACGTCGAAGATGTACTTCTCCGGATACAGCGCCAGCAGCTGGCCGCCCAACTCGGGCAGCGCGTCGACAATGCGCGCCGTGCTCTTGCGCATGCCGGCATAGAAGGACGCGAAGAGGCCCGTCGGCCCTCCGCCGATGATCGTGATGTCTCGGATGTCGTGCGGCATGGAGTCGGATGACAGTGATCACGGCGCGTCCCGCGACCGTGGCTTTGCGAGTCTGTAATAATGCACTCTGACGAGCACATACTGGAATACGCCGGCTCGTTCCGCCTGGTTCGCAAGATCGCGCAAGGCGGCATGGCCACCGTGTACGAGGCCGAGCAGCTCGGTCCCGCCGGCTTCGCCAAACGCGTCGCCCTCAAGGTCATCCATCCGCACTACGCCAAAGAGAAAACCTGGCTCCAACTCTTCATCGACGAAGCCAAGCTCTCGGCGAACCTCGTGCACGGCAACATCGTGCAGATCTACCAGTTGGGCGAAATCGAAGGGCAGTACTACATCGCCATGGAGTACATCAAGGGGCCGACACTCCGGAACATGATCGAGCGGCATCGCGAGCTCGACCGGCTCATCCCGGTCACCGTCGCCGCGTACGTCACGAGCCGCGTCTGCCGCGCCCTCGACTTCGCCCACAACTTCGCCGGACCCGACTCGCGACGGCTCGACATCGTCCACCGCGACGTTTCGCCTAACAACATCATGTCCACGTGGGACGGCCACATCAAACTGGCCGACTTCGGTATCGCGAAAGCGACCACGTCCACCGATCCCATGGACAAGTCGCCGATGCTGATGATGGGCAAGAAGCACTACATGAGCCCCGAGCAAATCTTGGGGTTGGACGTCGATGGACGGAGCGACGTGTTCGCCGTCGGCGTCGTGCTCTACGAATTGCTCACGCTCGAGCCGCTGTTCTACGAGGACGCTACCGAATTGTTGATCGACGAAGTGACGTGGCGCCCGCTGCCCAACATTCGCGAAAAAGTCCCGGCGGTTCCCAAAGCCATCGAAGAAGCACTCATGGCCGCGCTCGACCGCGATCCCTCGCATCGCCCCACCGCTGCGACGTTCGGGAAGACGCTCGACCGCTGGTGCGAAGCGCAGTCCGTCGTGGCCACGCCGGATCGTCTGCAGGATCATCTCGCCGCGCTGTTCCCCACCACGTATCAGCCGTCGACGACCACCGGCGAGGTCACGCGCTTCTCAAACTTCAAGCACGGTCTTCGCCGCAACGGCGACCAGCCGCGCAACTGGCTTTCGCGATTGGTGCACGGCAAACGCAACTGACCGTCACGCTCACCAAGGCCGATCGCGAACGTTAGATTCTGCGGCATGCGGATCTACACGCGCACTGGTGACAAGGGCGACACAGGATTGTTCGGCGGCGGGCGCGTGCCGAAGGATGACCCGCGCGTCGAAGCCTACGGCGATGTCGATGAGTTGAATGCGGTCATCGGCCTTGCGCGGTCGATCGAGATGATGCCGCGCATCGACGAAGTGCTCGCACCGATTCAACGCGATTTGTTCAGCCTGGGCGCGCTGCTCGCCACGCCGCATCCGGAGAAAGTGCGCGAGCAACTCGAAAAAGCGCGCATCGACGACGCGCGCATCGCCGGACTCGAGCGCGCCATCGATGACGGCGAAGCCGAGCTCGCACCGCTCACGGCCTTCATCCTTCCTGGCGGCACGCCCAAGTCGGCGGCGCTCCACGTCGCTCGCACAGTGTGCCGGCGCGCCGAGCGGCGCGTGATCTCCCTGCGTCGGGACGTGGAGCTCCCGCCGATTGTGGTCGTCTACCTCAATCGCCTGTCGGACCTGCTGTTCGTGCTCGCACGCGTCGCCAACCGGCGTGCCGGCGCGGCGGAGGTGACGTGGTAGCGCGCACAGCACGCGCCGCCGCCGCCCTCCGCCTCCTCGACTGCGACATTCTCGTCGAGCCCGGCTTGCTGGGCTCGGTCGGCACGATCGCGGCGCGGGTCGCGCCCGCGCACCGCTACGTGGTCATCACCGATGACACAGTCGCCGGATTCTACGCCGAGCGCGTCGTCGCCTCGTTCTCCGGCACCGACCCGCTGCTCCTCCGCATTCCACCCGGTGAAGCGCACAAAACGCGCCTCACCTGGGCAAGCCTAACGGACGAGATGCTCGACGCCGGATGCGGCCGCGACACCACCATCATCGCGCTCGGCGGCGGCGTGGTGGGCGACCTCGCCGGCTTCGTGGCCGCGACGTTCATGCGCGGCATTCCGTTCGTACAGGTGCCCACGACGCTGCTGGCGATGATCGATGCATCGATCGGCGGCAAGACGGGCGTCGATGCGCCCGCGGGCAAGAACCTGGTCGGCGCCTTCCATCAGCCGAAGGCGGTCGTCGCCGATCCGCAAACGCTCACGACGCTGCCGGTGAACCACCGGCGCGCCGGGGCGGCCGAGGCCATCAAGCACGGGGTGATTACCGATGCGGCGTACTTCGATCGCGTCGCCGGCGCGCTGCCCGCGCTCCTAACGGAACCGTCCGGCGATGCGATGCACGAGTTGATCATCGGCAGTATCACGATCAAAGCCGGTGTTGTGTTAGGCGACGAGCGCGAACGCGGGATGCGCAAGATTCTCAACTTCGGCCACACACTCGGCCACGCGATCGAAACGGCGAGCGACTACCGCTTGTTGCACGGCGAAGCCATCGCCGTCGGGATGGTGCTCGAGTCCGTGCTCGCCGAGCGCATCGGACTCGCCGCCGCCGGCACGTCGGCTCGCGTGCGCGAGGTCGTGCGGCGCGCCGGGCTTCCGGCAGACCTGCCGGCTTCGCTGTCGCCGGAACGTCTGCTCGCACTCACTCGTACGGACAAGAAAGCGCGAGCAGGCGCGGTGGAATACGCGCTGCCCCTCGCGGTCGGTACCATGGCCGGCGCCGATACACGATGGAGCGTGCGCGTCCGTGATGACGACGTGATCGCGGTGTTGCGCGCGCCGGATTCGCGCTGATCTTTGTCGAGGAGTGTCAGTGGCCGCACGTCTCTTCGTCGTCGCCATCGTCGTCAGCATCGTAGGGCTCGCGTTCGCTGCGTATCTGCTCGACGTCCCTCCGCTCTGGATCGGCGTTGCGGTCGGTCTCGTCGTCATTCGCGCCGCGATTTCGATTTGGCGGCGCGCACGCCGCGCCCCGATTCAGGACCGCTGACGCACGGTTTTCAGGCGCACGTTCGCTTTGTTCGCTGTTCCATCGGGAACCGCCGCGCGCGCGCACGCGAACGCATGGGACCCGCAAATCGTTGTGCCCCAATGCAATTACCCCGGGAGGACACAGCGACGCGTCACGGTATGATTCGTGGCTGTTGACCTAACCGGGGGCTCACATTATCGTGCGCTCCCCTGGCGGTATCGAGCACGCAAGGCTTTCCGGTTCGTCCACCCTTTTACGAAAGGAACGGGGCGAGTATGGAGCATGTGGCCGAGAGCAGGTCCAAAGGGTTTTTCCGCTCTTCTCCCTCCACAGCATTCGATCAGTACCTGCAGGACATCCAGAAGCTACCCCTCATAACCGAACCCGAAGAAGAACGACGACTCGCGCGCCGCGCCCAGAAGGGCGATGAGCGTGCCGCGGAGCGTCTCGTTACGGCCAACCTTCGATTCGTCATTTCGTACGTCAAGAAATATCAGGGGCACGGACTGGATCTGAGCGAGCTCGTGGCAATCGGCAACGAAGGCCTTCTCAAAGCAGTCAAGAAGTTCGATCCGGACCAGGGCGTGAAATTCATTTCGTACGCGGTCTGGTGGGTCAGGCAAGCCGTTCTCAAAGCCCTCGCCGAACAAACCCGCTCCGTTCGCATCCCCCTCAATCAAAACTCGCAGCTCATCAAGCTCGCCCGCGCCGAAACGGTGCTCGCGCAGGTGCTCAAGCGCGACCCCACGGACGACGAGATCAGCCGCCTGATCGAGGAAACGCCGGAAACGGTGCGCGCGGCGCGGCAGATGTCCGCCACCGAAGTGTCGCTCGATGCACCCATCGATCGCAGCGACCGCGAAGCGGCGACGTTAGGCGAGCGCTTCGTCGGCGTCGATGGCATCGAGATCGAAGACACCACGGACTTCAAGCTGATGCGCGAGTTCATCGACCGCGCGTTCCGCAAATACCTCACGCCGCGCGAGCGGAAGATTCTCTATCTGTACTACGGCCTCGAAGAGGGCTCGGAGGCCATGACGCTCGAGAAGATCGGCGCGCTCATGGGTGTCACCCGCGAACGCATTCGCCAGATCCGCGAGCGCGCGTTCGAGAAGCTGCGCGAATCACCCGACGGCGCCGCCCTCGCTGGATTCTGGAACGCCGCCTAGCGCGATCGACGCTGTTGCCTAACTGAAGACGGCGCGGACCCTCGGGTCCGCGCCGTCTGGTTTTCGGCGTCCACGCTCCCTACATTCCGGCTGTGGACGCCCGCGTGCTGCCGTTGTTTCCGCTGCCGGTCGTGCTCTTTCCCGGCACGGCCCGGCCGCTGCACATCTTCGAGCCGCGCTACCGGCGTCTCCTCGCCGACTGCCTCGACGGCGACCGGCGCTTTGGCTTGCTCTTCTGCGCCGACACCGTCAACGAGCGCTCCATGCCGCCGGGGCAAGTCGGCTGTATCGCGCGCATCGAAAGCGCCGACACGCTGCCCGACGGCCGCTCGAACATCATCGTCGCCGGCGAAGCACGCTTCGCCCTCGTTCGTTTCGTCGAGTCCGAAGCGCCGTATCTGGTCGGTGCAATCCGCGACTACGATGACGTGCCCGAGTCCGACGCCGAGCTCGACACACTCGCCGAGAGCGTGCGGGCCGCGTTCGAACGCTTGGTGAGCGCCGCGCGCACCGTGGCCGATCAGCGCGCGCCCGTGCCGCCGCTGCCGCGCGATCCCGCGCTCGTTGCGTTTCACGTCGCGTCGGTGATCGAGACGCCGCTCGCGACGCGATACGAGCTGTTGCACTCGCGCTCCGTGGTCGCGCGCCTCCGCATCGTGTCGGGGCTCCTCGCGCACGCCGTGCCGTCCGCCGAGCAACGCGCGGTGCGGCATCAGCGCGCGCGGTCTAACGGACGCGGGCACGATACCGCCGGGCCGGCGACGTGACGCGCGCCGAGCTCGCCGATGCGCTGCGCGCCATCGTCGGCCCGCACGGCGTATTGTCGCGCGCGTCGGAGCTGCTCCCGTTCAGCGCCGACGGTCTCCCCACGTATCGCTTGCCGCCCACGTTGGCGGTGTTGCCGTCCACTCGCCAACAGGTGATCGACGTCGTGCGATTGCTCGCGCGCGAACGATGCGGCTTCGTGCCCCGCGGCGCGGGGACCGGTCTCTCCGCCGGCGCGCTCGCGACCGACGACGCGGTGATCATCGGACTCAATCGCCTAACGCGCATCCTGTCCATCGATCCGGTCAATCGTCTCGCGGTCGTCGAGCCGGGCGCGGTGAACGTGTCGCTCACGCGCGCCGCCGCGCCCCACGGCCTGTACTACGCGCCGGACCCATCCAGCCAGTCGGCGTGCACCATCGGCGGCAACGTCGCCGAGAATTCGGGCGGCCCGCACTGTCTCAAATATGGGGTCACCCTCAACCACGTCGTCGCCGTGACCGTGCTCCTGCCCGACGGCAGCCTCACCACGTTAGGCAGCGCCGAAGGCGAGACGCCGGGGCTGGATCTCCTCGGCGCGTTCGTCGGATCCGAGGGCTGCTTCGGTATCGCGCTCGACGTCACCGTGCGCCTCGTGCCTAACCCGCCGGCCGTGCGCACGATGCTCGCCGACTTCATGTCCATCGAAGCCGGCGCCCGCGCCACCTCGGCCGTCATCGCCACCGGCATTCTGCCCGCGGCCCTCGAAATGATGGATGGCCCCACCATCCGCGCCGTCGAAGCATCCATCTACGCCGCCGGCTATCCCGCCGACGCCGAAGCCGTGCTGCTCATCGAGCTCGACGGACTCGAAGCCGGCATCGATGACGACGTCCGCCGCGTCGAAGCGATGTGCGCCGATGCAGGCGCGCGCACGGTGCGCGTCGCGCGCGACGAAGCGGAGCGCGCCCGATTGTGGCAGGGCCGCAAGAAAGCGTTCGGCGCCATGGGACGCGTCGCGCCGGCGCTCGTCGTGCAGGACGCCGTGATTCCGCGCACGCGCCTGCCCGATGTCTTACACACCATTCACGAGATCGCCGCGCGGTGGGACATCCAGGTGTGCAACGTGTTCCACGCCGGCGACGGAAACCTGCACCCGAACATCGCGTTCGATCCACACGACCCCGCGGCCACCGAGCGCGTGCACCACGCGATGCGCGAGATCATGCGTGCGTGCGTCGATGCCGGCGGCACGATCACCGGCGAGCACGGCGTCGGACTCGACAAGCTCGAGTACATGCCGCTCATTTTTTCGCCCGAGTCGCTCGATGCGCAATGCCGTCTGCGCGGCGTGTTCGACCCCGATCGTCGCGCGAACCCCGGCAAGGTCGTGCCCGTGCATGCGTGCCGCGAATGGCTCGCATCGCCCGCCGCGCGCGTACGCGTGTCATGACGGTCGACGCGTCCATCCGTGTGCGCACGAGCGACGATGTGGCCGCGGCGGTGAAGGACGCCGCCCAACACCGCGCGCCGCTGCGCATCGTCGGGCGCGGACATTGGCTCGACGCCGGGCCGCCGGCGCTCGCGGCAACGCCGCTCGCGCTCGATGCGCTCTCCGGAATCGTCGCATACACACCGGGCGACCTCACGCTCACGGCGCGCGCCGGAACGACGCTCGCCGAGATTGCGGCCGTCACCGCCGAGCACGGCCAATGGCTCGCGCTCGATCCGTTCGGCACCGACGACGGGACGATCGGCGCCACGGTGGCCACCGCGTCGTCCGGTCCGTTAGCCCACGCCTTCGGGACGCCGCGCGATGCGGTCTTGGGCCTCGAGGTGGTGACCGGTGAGGGCACCATCATCCGGACCGGCGGCCGCGTCGTGAAGAACGTGGCCGGCTTCGATCTCACGCGCCTCTTCACCGGCTCGTGGGGCACGCTCGGCGTGATCACCGAGGTGACCGTTAGGCTCAGGGCCAGACCCGAGGGCGATGAAACGTGGGCAATCGCCGTCGACGATGACGACGCCCTGGGCGCCGTGTGCCGCGCCGCGCGCGCGGCGCCGGTCGCGGCGCTGGCGGTCGAGGCGCTCGACGCCGCGCTCGTCTCGCGCCGCGGGTTCGGCGGGCGCCCGACCGTGGGCGTGCGCCTGGCCGCGGCGGCGGCCTCGGGGGGGGGGCCGCCCGCTGGGCGGGGCCCCCCGGGGGGACCCCCCCCCCCCCCCCCCACCCGGGGGGGCGCGGCGGCCCCGGGCGGCTCCGGCCCCCCCGCCGCTTACCGCGGCTCCCACCCCCTTTGCGTGGGTGCCCCCCCCACCCCGCGCCCCCCCCCCGCCGCCGCGAAGAAGGC
>JANWIK010000224.1 GCA_025449955.1 Gemmatimonadaceae bacterium | reverse complement strand
CGCGTTGAGCAGCAGCGCGGCGTCGCCGATCACCAGCCGCGCGTCGTGATCTTCGCTCGCGAACTGGCTCACGTGTGTGAGCTCCGCGTCGCCGGCCGCGAACTCCGGTTGCGCGTGCCACACGTTGGCGAACAGGAGCCGGAGGAGCGCGACGCTGGTCATCGAGCTGCGCGAGAGCAGCACACGCTTTCCGCCTAACTCTGGCGCCGGTACGCGCGAGAACAGGAGCACGCTGCGCACCGCACCATCGGACGTGATCCCCAGATCGGGCAGCAGCAGATAGCGCGCGGCATCGCGCGCATACGCGACCGCGGAGATGACGCTGACTTCGAGCTGACTTTCCGCCATGAGGCGGTTGAGCTCGCTGGGCACGCCGTCGACGAGCGTGGCCGGCAGCGAGACGACGCCGCGATCGATGGCGCCGTACACCGGATAGCAGTTGATGTACGGGATGCGGCCCAGGCGCACGTTAGGCTGCGGCCGCGTCGCGCTCGAAGGTCCGGATCACGTTGTAGAGCGCGTCGCGCTCCACGGGAATGCGTCCGGCGCCGCGAATGAGCTTGAGCACGTCATCCAGCGCCAGGCCCTGCGGCGTGTGGGCGCCGGCCTCATGGTAGATCTTCTCGCGCACCACCGTGCCCTCGAGATCGTTCACGCCGAACGTGAGCGCGATCTGCGAGATGAACTGGGTGACCATGATCCAGTGCGTCTTGACGTGCGCGAAGTTGTCGAGGAACAACCGGGCGACGGCGAGGTTGCGCAGGTCGTCGTGGCCGGTGGTGGCGGTGCCGGTACGGCCTAACGTCACGCCCAATTCGTTGTGGTCGGGGTGATAGGCGAGCGGAATGTACGTGAGGAATCCGCCCGTCTCGTCCTGCAGGTCGCGCAGCAACTGCAGGTGCTCCATGCGATCCTCGATGCTCTCGACGTGTCCATAGAGCATCGTGGCGTTGGACCGGATACCGAGCGAGTGCGCAATGCGGTGGACGTTGATCCAGTCTTCGGCGGCGAGCTTGCGGTCGGCGATGGTGGCGCGCACGCCCTTGGAGAACACTTCGGCGCCGCCGCCCGGCAGCGTGTCGAGTCCCGCCGCGCGCAGTTCCGTTAGGACCTGCTCCACCGGCATCTTTTCGATGCGCGCGATGTGCGCGATCTCCACCGCGGTGAGCGCCTTGATGTGCACCTGCGGATGGCGCTGCTTGAGGCCGGCGAACATCTCGCGGTAGTACTCGAGGCCCGCCTGCATGTCGAGTCCGCCCACGATGTGGAACTCGCGCACGTACGGATTCGCGGCCGCTTCGGCGTACACCTGGTCCATGGTGTAGCGATAGGCGCCGCTCTCCTTGGGCAGGCGTGCGTACGAGCAGAACACGCACGTCTTGCGCAGGATGCAGACGTTGGTCGGGTTGATGTGCTGGTTGGCGGCGAAGTAGACGCGTCTGCCGTGGCGCCCGCGGTTGGCCGCATCGGCCAGCGAGCCCACGCCTAACAGATCGGGAGAGCGGAACAGCGTCGCGCCATCGCTCGCCGTGAGGCGCTCGCCCCGAGCGACCTTGGCGGCAATGGGACGCAAGGCCGGATCGCCCATGCGACCGGGGTCGATTTCGGGCACCGGCTTTGGGGACATCGACTCAGCCCTCGAAGCGCTTCACGGCCAGCGTGACGTTGTGTCCGCCGAAGCCGAAGCTATTGGACAGCGCGGCGGCGACGTCGCGCGTGACCGACGTGTTAGGCGTGTAGTCCAGATCGCACTCCGGATCGGGCGTGCGATAGTTGATGGTGGGCGGGATCCGTCCCTCGCGCACCGCGAGCGTGCTGACGAGGAACTCGACCGCCCCCGCCGCGCCGAGCATGTGCCCGGTGCAGGACTTGGTGGAGCTGACGTTGAGCCCCTGCACCGCCTCGTCGAACACGGCCTTGATGGCCCGCGTCTCGTTGAGGTCGTTGGCCGGCGTGGACGTGCCGTGCGCGTTCACGTAGCGCACCTCTTCGGGCGTGAGCCGCGCGTCGGACAGCGCGCGCCGCATGGCCCGCTGCGCGCCCTCTCCGTTAGGCGACGGCGCCGTAAGGTGATACGCGTCGGCCGTCGCGCCGTACCCCACGATCTCGGCGTGGATCGTGGCGCCGCGCTTCCGGGCGTGCTCCAACTCCTCCAACACCACGGCCGCCGAGCCTTCGCCCATCACGAAGCCGTCGCGCGTGGCGTCGAACGGACGCGACGCCGTGCACGGATCGTCGTTGCGCTCCGACAGCGCCTTCATGTTGGCGAAGCCGCTGATGGCCATGGGCGACACGGTGGCTTCCGCGCCGCCGGCGATCATGAGGTCGGCATCGCCGTACTGAATGGTGCGGTACGCCTCGCCCACCGCGTGCGCGCTCGACGCGCACGCCGACACCGTCGCATAGTTAGGCCCGCGCGCGTTGAACTGCATGCTCACGATGCCGGCGGCGATATCCGAGATGAACATCGGAATGAAGAACGCGGACACCTTGTCGGGACCGCGCTCGCGGAAGTTGTCGTGCTGGTCTTCGAACGTCTTGAGGCCGCCGATGCCGCTCGCGATGATCACGCCCAACCGATCGGGATCATAGTTGGCGCCGTTGTCCAACCCGGCGTCGTGCATCGCCTGCACCGCCGCGGCGACGGCGTACTGCGTGAAGAGGTCGGAGCGCTTGACTTCCTTCCGATCCATGTACTGGAGCGGATCGAACGCCTTCACCTCGCACGCGAAGCGCACGGCGAAGCGTTCCGGATCGAACTTCGTGATCGGTCCCGCGCCCGACTTCCCCTCGAGGAGGGCGCGCCACGTCGTCGCCACGTCGTTGCCGACGGGCGTCACGGCCCCGAGGCCGGTGACGACGACCCTCCGCTTCGACACTACTCTTTGACCTTGGTCTTGAGGTAGTTCATCGCATCGCCGACCGTGCGCAGCTTCTCCGCGTCTTCGTCGGGAATGTCGATGTTGAACTCCTTCTCGAACTCCATCACCAGCTCGACCGTATCCAGGCTGTCCGCCCCCAGATCCTCCATGAAGCTCGCGTCATTGGTGAGCTTTTCGCGCTCGACGCCGAGCTCCTTGGCGATGATTTCCTTGACCTTCTCCTCGAGATCCGCCATGGACGTGGTCCTCAATTGGGTGTGGTTGAGGTGCAATTTACGCGTCGCCAAACGGTACGGAAAGCTACATGACCATGCCGCCGTCCACCACGAAGACGTGCCCCGTGATGTACGACGCGTGCTCCGACGCGAGGAATGCGACGAGCCCCGCGATGTCGGCCGGTGTGCCGAGTCTGCCGAGGGGAATCTGTGCCGACAACTGGGTGCGCGCATCGGGTGTGAGCGCTTTCGTCATGTCGGTGTCGATGAATCCGGGCGCAATGGCGTTGGCGAGCACGTTGCGTGAGGCGAGCTCCTTGGCCACCGACTTCGTGAGGCCGATGAGTCCCGCCTTGCTCGCCGCGTAGTTCGCTTGCCCCTTGTTCCCGGTGATGCCGACGACGCTCGTGATGTTGATGACGCGTCCCCAGCGGCGCTTCATCATGCCGCGCGCCGCCGCGCGCGTGGTCGCAAACGCACCGCGCAGATTGGTGTCGATCACCGCATCCCAGTCTTCGTCCTTGAGACGGACGAGGATGTTGTCGCGCGTGAGGCCGGCGTTGTTGACGAGGATGTCCAACGAGCCCAAGCCCTGTTCGACGTCATCGACCAATCGTTGGGCATCGCCCGCCTGACCCAGGTCTGCCGCGAACGCTTGCGCGCCGGAGCCGATCGCGTTCGCGGCGTGCGTCGCGCGATCCGCGTCGCGTCCCGCCACTGCGACGCGTGCGCCGGCGCGCGCGAGCGACGTCGCGATCTCGAGGCCGATGCCGCGCGTGCCGCCGGTGACGAGCGCGGTGCGTCCGCTCAAATCGATGGTGATCATGCGAGTCGCTGTTGAAGTGCGTCGACGTCGGCCACCGTACCGCAGGGCATGGTCTCCGCGCCCGGCACGATGCGTTTGACCAGATTCGAGAGCACGCTACCCGGTCCGAGCTCGACGAACACCGCGCCCGGGTGATCGGCAGCGAGGCGTTTCACGAGCGCGGTCCAACGAACGGGCGACGTGAGCTGGCGGACGAGCAGGTTCTTGGCTGTCGCGGCGTCGCGCACCGGCTCGGCGCTCACGTTGGACGAAACCGGAAAGGATGGCGCGCGCATGTCGGTGGCGTCGAGCGCGTGTTGGAGTCCGGGCACCGCGACTTCCATGAGCGGAGAATGGAACGCACCGCTCACGTTCAAGCGAATGGCGCGCTTTGCTCCGGCTGCTTTGGCGAGCGCCATGGCTCGTTCCACCGCCTGCACTTCGCCCGAAATCACGAGCTGTTCCGGCGTGTTGTAGTTGGCGGGCACGACCACGCCGCCCTCGGAGGCCGCCTGCGCGCATGCACGTTCGACGCCCTCCTCCGGCAGCCCCAGAATTGCCGCCATGGCGCCCGGGCGTTCGACGCCGCTCTTGAACATGAGCTCGCCGCGCATGCGCACCACGCGCAGAGCATCGCGGAGCGAGAACGATCCGGAGGCGTGATATGCCGTGAATTCGCCCAACGAGTGTCCCGCGGCCGCGCGGACGTGCGGGAGCGCGCGCTCGCGGATCACCGACCACGCGGCCGCGCCGTGCGCGAGGAGCGCCGGTTGGGCATTCTGGGTGGACGTGAGCTGGTCCTCGGGGCCGTCGAAGCAGAGCGTCGAGAGCGCCATGCCTAACGATCGGTCGGCGTCGTCGAACACGGCGCGCGCGGCGGGATACGCGGCGGCGAGGTCTTTCCCCATGCCCGGCTTCTGAGACCCCTGGCCGGGGAAAAGCAGTATCAAGTCCATGTGCGTGCGGCGGTGGTCAGAACCGAACGACCATCGAGCCCCACGTGAACCCGGCGCCGAACGCGACGAGGAGCACCGTCATTCCCTCGCGAATGCGTCCGGCGGCGATCGCTTCGTCGAGCGAAATCGGAATCGATGCCGACGACGTGTTGCCGTAGCGGCCGACATTGACGAACACTTTCTCCATGGGAATGCCGGCGTGCTTGGCCGTCGCCTCGATGATGCGGACGTTGGCCTGATGCGGCACCATGAGATCGATGCTCGACGCATCGAGGTGCGCGTTGTCGAGCGCGCGGTCGGCGGCTTCGCACATCATGCGCACGGCGTGTTTGAACGTTTCGCGACCCGCCATCTTCACGAGATGAGTCCGTTGGGCGAGCACCTCGGCGGACATGGGGAAGCTGGCACCGCCGTGCGGACGATACAAGAGATCGGCGAGCTTGCCGTCGCTGCGCATGAACGTCGAGAGAATTCCCTTGCCGTTGCGCGCGGGACGCACCACCGCGGCGCCGGCGGCGTCGCCGAAGAGCACGCACGTCGCGCGGTCCGTCCAGTCGAGGATCGCGCTCATCTTTTCGGACGCGGCAACGAGCACCGTTTCGGCGCTCTTGGCCGCGATGAGCCCCTCGGCGACCGTTAGGCCGTAGAGAAAGCCCGAGCAGGCGGCCCCGATGTCGAACGCCGCCGCGTGGCTGGCATCGATCTCCGCCTGGAGGTCGACTGCCGTGGCCGGCAGGAGGCGGTCGGGCGTGGCGGTGCTCAGCACCACGGTGTCGAGATCGGCGGCCGTGACGCCCGCGCGCTCCATGGCGAGGCGCGACGCGTTGGCCGCCATGCTGGCGGTCGTATCGTTAGGCCCGGCGATGTGCCGCTCGCAGATGCCCGTGCGCTCGACGATCCACTCGTGGCTCGTCTCGAGGCCCATGGCCTGGAACTCGGCGTTGCGCAGGATGCGCGCGGGCGCGTAGTGCCCGATGCCGGCCAGCTCGACGATGGGCCGCGTCATGACGGGGCGACCGCGCTCGTCTCGAGGCGGCGGCCGATGTGGTCGACCATGCGTCGCTCCACGGCGCGCAGCGCGACGCCGATCGCGTTCTTGATGGCGCGCGGCGACGAGCTGCCGTGCGAGATGATGCTCACGCCCTTCACGCCTAACAACGGAGCGCCGCCGTAGTCGGAGTAGTCGAACCCTTTGAAGATCTTGGCGAGGACGTCCTTGGGCACGCCGCCCTTGGTCATCATCGACATGATCATGCCGGGCACCGATTCGTAGAACTTGAGCACGACGTTGCCGACGAATCCATCGCAGACGAAGACGTCGATCGGGCCGCGCGCGCTGCCGCCGGCGAGGATGTCGCGTCCTTCGACGTTGCCGGCGAAGTTGAGGTCGGACGCCTCGAGCAGCTTGTGCGCGTCCTTGACCGCGGCGTTGCCCTTCTCCGGTTCCTCGCCGATGCTGAGCAGGCCCACGGCCGGATTGGCGCGGCCCAGGATGTCTTCGGCGTAGACCGCGCCTAACCGGGCGAACTGGAGCAGCTCTTCGGCCGAGCAGTCGACGTTGGCGCCGGCGTCGAGCACGACGACGGGATTGCGCTGCGTCGGGAACGTGGTCGCGATGGCCGGCCGCGTCAGGCCGGCGTGCAGTTTGAGCAGGAACACCGACGCCGCCATCTGCGCGCCCGTGTTGCCGGCCGACACGAAGGCGTCGGCCGTGCCCGACGCGTGCAGCTTGAGGCCGACGGCCATCGAGCTGTTCGGCTTGGACCGGATGGCCGCCGTGGGCTTCTCCGACATCTCGATCACTTCGGGCGCATCGACGATACTGATGCGCTCGCGGAGGCCCCCGGGCAGCGCGGTGCCGGCGCGCAGTTGTGCGTCGAGCTCCGCGGTCACCTCGTCGCTGCGTCCGACGAGTTGGACCGTGTGCGCGGGATCGAGCTCGGCCAGTGCGAGAAGGGCGCCGGCGATCGGGACTTCAGGCGCCCGATCGCCGCCCATCGCATCCAACGCGATGCGAGCCAACGCTACGCTTCCCTGGCTTCGACCCGCTGCTCGCCCGCGTAATATCCGCACTCGGGACAGACGTGGTGCGGACGCTTCATGCTCTGGCACCGCGGGCACGCCTGGATGGCGGTGACAGCGGCGGCCTTGTGGGTGTTCCGCGCGCGCTTTTTCCGCTTCGACGTGCGGCGCTTAGGGACGGCCATGGGAGATCAACCGGATGGTGAGTGGTGTGGGCTCAGTTCGAGACGCGCCGCGCCGCGGTGAGCGCAGCGGAGCGTGAATCGGGTTCAGGCAAACAGGCGCAGGGTCCGGCATTGAGGTCGGCGCCGCACCGCGCGCACAGCCCGCGACAATCGTCACGGCACAACACGTACTCGGGCGCGGCGAGCATCCACTGCTCCCGCACCGCGGGTCGCAGGTCAATATTCTGGGCGTTTGGCGGAATGCGATACGTGTCCGGATCGTCGGCCACTTCATCGCCCGGCTCGACGAACAGGACGTGGACTTCTTCGGACACGGACGTCGAGACGTCGTTGAGACAACGCCGGCACGCGACGGTCGCTTGGGCTTCGATACGACCGCTCCAGTAGTAGCGCCCGGTCCCGGCCCGCGACAAACGGCCGGTGGCGTGCACTGGAGTCGCGGGTAGCGCGTCGCCGTCGGTCCAGACGGGGTCATCGAGGTCCAAGTCACCGTTCACGTGGACGGCTTGTCGCTCTACCTCGCGAATGTCGTAGCACAGCATAACCCATGAATGTACTTAGAGATGAGGTGCGGAGCAAGGCGGCTGAGTGCGTCG
>JANWIK010000223.1 GCA_025449955.1 Gemmatimonadaceae bacterium | reverse complement strand
TGACGGAGTGTGTCGTTACCAGTTCGTGTTAGGACCCAGCGCTCTCAGGGTCGCAACGTGAGTAGCACCCGCTGCTGGATCGAGGCCGTTCAACCGATCGCAGGCGGCGTGTGGTTCACGATGCTACTCATCGAAGAGATCGGAATGCGTGCCTGTTCGCACGAACGTGATTGTGTCCCCAGAAACCAGATATACGAGGAGCCAGTCCGGATCGATGTGGCATTCGCGGCAATCCTGCCACTCGCCAACGAGCTTGTGATCTCTGTATCGCGGCTCGAGTTGCTCCTCATTCGTAAGACGGCGCATCACGGCGTTCAGTCTTTCGACGTCTTTTCCTCGTCGATCCGCCCGCTTCCGATCCTTCTTGAACGCCGAGGTGAACCGCGGGCGGAGCATCGTTACCGTTTCGTCCGCGCCAGACGCGTGACGCGCCGCCGTTTCTTCCTCACGGGCGCATCAAGCTTGGCGAACAAGTCCTCCATCGACTCGGCCGCAGTCACGCCGCGACCAACTCTGGCGTCCTGAATTGCGCGTCGCGTGGACGAGTTCGGCATACGCACCTCGAACGGCAGGCCATGTCGCTGAATGATCTGGAGATAAAACAGGGTAATCGCTGTCGTGGCCGACAGGCCCAGCTGCTCAAGCGTTGCCTCGGCACGGTCTTTCAACTCGGGCTCGATCCGAGCCCGTATCATGGCGGTCTTGGACATCGCGTTCGTCTCCAGCGGTGGTAGCGTGGAATGTATCTCGTTTGGGATACGACCGCAACCCCTTTAATGCGCCACGGGTCGAACGCGGCAGGCAACAAAGAGCCCGACCACGCGCAAGGCGTTGGTCGGGCTTTTAGTTGCCCCTCCTGGGCTCGAACCAGGACTCTCCTGATCCAGAGTCAGGCGTGTTGCCAGTTACACCAAGGGGCAGTGCTCTCGATTGTCTGTGCTCGTACGGCGAGCCGCAATTTAGCCCGCCAGCGCGACGACCTCAAGCCATTCGCTCCGGACAGTCGACCCGATCGCAGACACCGCCGTCTACTGCGCCGGAGCGAACAGAAGCTGGCGCACGTGCGAATAACCAAAGCCAGTGCTTGTTGGGAAGGTAAACGAGAGGGATAGACGTACCGTGCTCCCCAGAATTGCACCGAAGGCTTGAGGCTTGGGGCCTATATAGAGCGAGTCGGTAAACGCGAGGGTATCGGGCGGGAAGTACAGCGAGTCGCCGCGCCGAGCATACGGCAGATCGATCACCATCGGTGCGATGTCGCCCGTCGCCCGTCCCGCATCATCCACCGCCTGCACCGACAGCGTCACATCCAAAGTGTCCGCACCGACATTCATCGTGCCACCCAGAAGCCGGGGAGATGAAATGCGCGGAACCAATGGCTGGGGGTCAGGCTGCCCATCCACGGTCAGCAGGTTGTAGGCGCCACCGAACGGATGGACGGACGTGGTGCCGCTGCATCCAACGACCAAGGCAATCGCAAACAGGAAACCGAGGGGCCGCACGAGCATCTCCAGATGCCTAACGCTGAATCGGATCGCGTGATCCGGCCGTTAGTCGCGGCCGAAGTGCGTAGTATTGCGGCTGGACGACGCCGTCGCAAGGGGGCATGGGCCCGGTATCCATTCGGTTAGGCACGAAAACGCTCGGCCACGCGACGCGTCGACGCCCACGCGGGATTCGCCTCGCCCCTTCCACCGCGCTCGCTCCCCGTCGAGATTGCGCCCGTGCCAGTCCGCGCCCCGTCCCGATTCGCTTCCGCCGCCGTCCTCTGCGCCCTCGCGGCGGCCTGCCGAGCGCCCGCCGCCGCCCTCGGCACACCCGCAACGTCGGACCAACTCCTTGAATCCCTCGCCGCCCGATTCGGACCGCACGACCGCGACGCCCGGCTCGACGCGCTCCGCCCGCGCTTCGCCAAGTCCGCGCTCGTGCCCTCGAAACTCTTCCACGACAACACGGCCTGGACGGCCTCGAGCGGCGAGACGCGCACGCTGGTCCTCGCCGGCCACGGCACGCCGAACCACTACGCACTCATCGTCGCCGGCGACGCCCCACCACCCGCCCAACCCGCCGACTATCGCCGAGTGATGCGCCTAACGCACGCGGGCGACGATGACTACGCGTGGACGGTCCGCGACGAGCTCGCCGTGGGCGCCGTCACCGGCGACCAGCTCGGCGCCGCGCTCGGCATGTTGTTCTCGGCCGCCGAGCACGCGGCCGGCAACCCCGCGGCGGCGCGCGTCGCGCTCGCCCACGATCTCCCCCGCACCTCGGCAGCGTTAGGCCGCGCGGTGTCGCTCGACACGATTCGCCTCACGCCGAACAAGGACGGCGGCGCCGACGTCCACTTGGCCGGCACCATCCACGCCGACCGTCTAACGACGACGTTCCCGCGCCTCGCCCACTACCTGTCGCACTATGTGTCGCCCACCGGCGGCGAGATCCTGGTGTTCGACGACGCCAATCGCGCCTGGTGGGACGCGGCCAAACGCGGCGACACGTGGTCCCTGGACCTCCGCGTGGCTAACGGAAACCTGGCGCCGCTCCGCGGGCCGCCCGACCGCATGCCCGATCGCCTCCACGTCCGCATCGACGCGGCCACGCACACGTTCATTTTTCGGGTGGGCCTGGCCAGCCTCATCGGCGACGTCTCGCTCACCCGCGCGCCTAACGATCACGCCTTCACGGCGACCTTCCGCAAAGAACCCGACTGGCAGCTCCCGCCGTTCGTCGAACAGATGCTCCACTCGCCCCTCGAGCGCCCCTTCCAGGGCGCCGGCGCGAGCCTCACGTTCGACCTCCGCGATGGCCAGGCCCACGAAGCCCCGTCGGTGGCGTTCCGCGAATACGACCTCACAGTCCGCGAAAGCCGCATCATGCGCTGGCTTGGAAGCTTGAGCGACGCCGCCGTCGAAGACTTTCGCACCGGCGCCGAAGTCGAGTTCGACCAATTCTCAGGCGAAAGCCTCTCCGCCCTCCGCGCCGACATCCAGCAACTGAACGGTCCGACCGGACAATAAAAAGAGCGCCGCGGACCACCGCGGCGCTCAGCCAATAATTCTTCGTCCGACCTTCAGATCCGCGAGGGGATCGCCACGCACACCGTCATTGGAACTCTCCGTCCTACCGAACGGTGGCGGGCTACTTTTGACCCCTTCGCAGAGCGGGTGACACCCTCGTCATTGGAACTCTATGTCCTACCGATCGAAGGCGCACGCCGCAGAACTTTCGGCTTCCGGCAATCGAAGCAGCCGGCATGCCATGGAGCTGAGGGGAATCGAACCCCTGACCTCTGCAGTGCGATTGCAGCGCTCTCCCAGCTGAGCTACAGCCCCGTCAACCACTTGCAGCGATCGGGTCGTTGAACTTCCCGTCTCGCCCCGCTCGTCAAAAACCCCGCACGTGGCGGGGCCGCAACAAGCTGTGGAATCCTACTCGCTTCGCTAGGGCCGGTCAAGCTGGCTTACGCCGCGTTTCCCCTATGACGCACCGTCCTCGGCATCAGTCACGTCATTTCCCTTTCACTTTTCCCTCGTCCCTCTTCCCTGTCTCTCTTATTCATGTAGCATGCCAAGATGTTCCCGGACCTCAAACCAACCGAGATCTTCGCGGCCGCGCACCGTATCCGCGATGTCGTCCGCCGAACGCCGCTCCGGCTCTCGCTCGGCTTGAGCGAACGCGCCAAACGCGACGTCTACCTCAAACTCGAGTGCACGCAAACCACGGGCTCCTTCAAGCTCCGTGGTGCATTCAATACGGTCGCGACACTCCCGCCTGATGTCCGCGCACGGGGCATCGTCGCGTCGTCGGCCGGCAACCACGGACTGGGCGTGGCGTGGAGCGCAAACCATTTCCACGCGCCGGCCACCATTTTCGTCCCGCGCACCGCGCCACGCGTCAAACGCGACGGCATCGCGGCACTCGGCGCCACGGTCAATGCCGATGAGCCGCACTACGATGCGGCCATGGCCAGAGCCATCGCATTCGCGCGCGAGCACAACGCGACGTTCATCCATCCCTGCACCGGCGACGCGCTCATCGCCGGCCAAGGAACTGTGGCAGTCGAGATTCTCGAGGAACTCCCCGATCTCGCAACCCTCGTTACTCCGGTAGGCGGCGGCGGACTGCTCGGCGGCTCGGGACTGCTGCTGCGGCACGTGTCGCCCAACGTGCGCATCGTCGGCGCACAGAGCGTGAACACCGCCGCCATGGCGCGGTCGCTCGCCGCGCAGTCGCTCGTGTCGATTCCGTCCGAGCCCACACTGGCCGATGGTCTCGCCGGCGATGTGGACGATCTCGCACTCGACATCGGCCGCCACACGCTCGACGACATCGTGACCGTCGCCGAATCGACTATCGCGACCGCGATCGCGCTCCTGGCGCGCGATGAATCGCTAACGGTGGAAGGCGCCGGCGCCGTGGGCGTCGCGGCCATTCTCGAAGGACATGCGCACGAATGGCCGGGACCAGTGGCCATCATCGTGAGCGGCGGCAACATCGACCGCGACCGGTTCGACGCGATCGTGGCCGGTTGACCCCGGTCGAGGCCGCCGCTCCTACTATATTCCGCGACGATCGCCATGTCGCTCTCGGTCCGCTTCCTCGGCACATCGGCCGCACGTCCCACGGTGGAACGCGGCGTCTCCTCGCTCGCGATCATTCGCGAGGGAGAAACGCTGCTGTTCGATTGCGGCGAAGGGACCCAGCGCCAGATGATGCGCTACGGCATCTCGTTCGCGCTGTCGGACATCTTTTTCACGCACTTCCACGGCGACCATCTCATCGGGATCGTCGGGCTCTTTCGCACGCTGGCGCTGCAAGGTCGCGAGGAACCGTTTCGGCTCTGGGGTCCTCGCGGCGGGGCGCGCGTGCTGCGCGCGGCATCGCACTTCGGCGTGGACCGCATCGGGTTTCCGGTCGAGATCACGGAGCTCGAGCCCGGGAACAGCGTGTCGCGCGAGGGCTACGCGATCACGGCGATCGCCGCCGACCATCGCGGCGCCGCGGCGTTGAGCTACGTGCTGGCGGAAGAGGAGCGCCGCGGCCGGTTCAACCCCGACCTCGCCCGCTCGTTAGGCATCCCGGAAGGCCCGCTGTGGGGCCGCATCCACCACGGCCAACCGGTGACGCTGGAGGACGGCCGAGTGATCGTGCCGGAGATGCTGGTTGGTCCAACGCGCTCCGGCCGGGTCCTCGCCCTCTCCGGCGACACTCGGCCTAACGGACAGTTAGGAGACGCGGCCCGTGGTGCGGATCTGCTGGTCCACGAGGCCACGTTCGGCGACGAGGAAGCGCAGCGGGCGATGGACACCGGACACTCCACCGCGCGCGAGGCCGCGGACCTCGCCGCGCGCGCCGGCGTCAAGCGCCTGGCGCTCACGCATTTTTCCGCCCGCTATTCGCGCGATACCGCGGACTTGGTGCAGGAAGCCCGCGAACGGTTCCCCGACGCAGTCGCGGCGCGTGACGGGATGGAAATCGAGATCCCGTACGCGCCGGATGCGACGTGAGGCGTGGGCGTCTGAGGGCGCCGCGCCCGAGTGACTAGGTGCCCGACCCGGCGGCCGCTCCCGCGCTCACCGAATCCACGGAGTCCACCGTCACGACGGGACCGAGCTTGCAGAAACTGCCGCCGCCGGTGAGCGGCTTGATGATCAGCTTGGCGGTCGCGTTGTCCACCAGCAGATCGTTAGGCACCTGCGCCGGCTGGAGCTCGTAGTCCTTCCCCTTCGTCGACGAGAACTTCCAGCAGGTGGAGCTGTCAGCCCCAGTCACCATGTGCACCGTGCCGCGCACGATGAGCTCGTCCGGCTTCGGCCCCTTCTCCTCTCCGCTATTGCAAGCGGCCAGGGCAACCAGAACGAGAGTGACTGCACAACTGGCCCGCACCCGTCGAGCAACGTCAGTCATTGGACGACCCTCGTTGAAGTGGAAACGCCAACCTCGAACGGACTGCGCCGTCGCACCCCGTGCATCCTGCCCCACATTGGAGGCCGGTTGCGCGTAGCGCAACCCGCTGTGCCGCTGAAACTGGACCGTACGACCTGCCTCTGCCCTAGCAAGCGGCCGGCCGGACAGTTGTCACACCGCGAACTGCGTCACGGGGACGCCGAGGGGGTCCGAGGCGGCTGCGATCAACATGGACTTGCGGAAGAGCAGCGCCAGGGAGTCGTCGGTGAATGAGCGCAAAATGTCCGATGCGTCCAGATGCGAGGTCACGCTCCGCGCTTCGGCGCTGTCCGAGTTGAACCACGCGTAGCGATCCTGCCGCGAGTTGGGCGCTCCCCTCAACCTGAAGACCACCATCGCGTTGCTCGATCCCGCGAGCTTCACTTCGACCCGCCAGGTGCGAGCTTCGAGGTCGGTGAACGTGCGTTCGAACTTTGCCTTGGCCATGTCGTCTCAGGCGATCGGTTGTGCGACCAGCGGCTGCCGTCCGGCAAACCCGCCGTCGATCTCGTGCCAGTGCTCCACTGCGGCCTCGCCCAACCGCCAGCACAAATATACCGGCCGGCCTTCCAGGTCAGCGGGAAAATCGACGAGACCGGCATCGAGCGGCGTCTTGTATTCCGCGCCCAATGCTTGAATCTCGCGAATGCAGGCTTCGATTTCGCCGGCCAGCGCTTGCGTATCGCGCTCGAGCTCGGCGAGTCGCGGATCGGGATCGTCGGCGCGCGATGCCGCGGCGGCCAGCTCCAACTCCGCGACGCGCTCGCGCCACTTCGCGTACAGGCGCACGATATCGCGCACAATGCGGCTGACCAACGGAAGCGTTTTCGTGGCCTGCTCGGCGGTGAACGGCGGCGGCATCATGTGACGGATGTTGCGTGTTCGTCCGGACCTTCGCAAGCCGCCCGGTGCTCGTTCACATGCCGCGCATGTCGATGCAGGCCACGATGCGCATTACCCGGCGTGCGTGCTCGGGGAAAAACGCGTGCAACTGCGTCGACGACATGTTAGGCATCCGCGCCAGATCGTTGCGCACCGAGTCGATTACCGTCAACCAATCGGGATCGATCTTGACGTGCATCGCGCGCATCTTCGCATCGTTGCGCGAGAGGAACTCGCTCACCAATGTCTCGTGCGCCGGCAGCATGTGTCGTTGGGCATCGCCGTTTGCCGCCGACATGCTGTCCAGGTCCGACGTGACCGAGTCGATGCTGTGCTTGATGGCGACCATCTGCATGCTGTCGGCGGCGTCCTTGAAGCGCGATACGGGTTTGCGCGCCATCGTGGCCGCGCTCACCGGACTGGCTTGTCCGCGCTCGCACCCCGCCGCTGCGGAAATCATTGCGACACATGCCGCGAGTACGACCACTCGATTCGCCATGGCACCATCTCCTCTCCCGGTGCGCGGCGTTGCGGTCGCACGACCGGACTGTTATCGCGTCATCCGCTCGCCGATCCCGCGCCGCCTGCGCTGGTTCCGCGTCCGGATTCTTCCGCGTTGCGCTCCTCGAGCCGACGCCGCCGACGTTCGACAGCCGCCGCAAATCGGCGGCGCTCGACGTCCGTCTCGGGAACTACGTTGGGCACTTCAACCGGCCTTCCGTTTCGATCGATCGCGACGAACGTGACGTAGCACGAATTCGTGTGCCGCCTTACGCCCGATATCATGTTCTCCGCCTCGACCCGCACACCCACTTCCATTGATGTGCGGCCGGCGTAGTTCACGCTGGCCTTCATGATCACCAGGTCGCCCACGTGTATGGGCTCCCGGAAGTCCACGCGATCGACGGAAACCGTAACGCAATTCCCGCGCGCGTGGCGAATGGCGGCCACGGCCGCGGTCCGATCCATCATGGACAGAATGACTCCCCCGAATACGTGTCCAAGCACGTTGGCGTGCTGCGGCATCATGATCTCGGACGTTTCGTGTTGCGACGCGCGCACCGGACGTCCGTCGCGCGAAGCCAGGTGAGCGGTGTGAGCGGCGTCGGAGTCGGGCTGGACTTTGGTCATCGCGGTTCTGGCCTGGTCGGAGTAGAGGGCGGCTTCATCGAATGCGCGGGCGAGTGCACGCAAAGTCGTGGCGTCGGTTGCCGGCTTGTTCAGCCAATAGACACGCTGCACGGGACCGGACACCTCGCCGACGGTCCATGCGCGCCGGCTGCTGTCGACTAATTGGATGGTCGTCGAGTCCCCGCCGGCTGCGGCATGTGCGACGACTTGGAGTAGACCACTCCGCCAGCGCGCGTTGCTGGAATCTTTGGTATCTGGAAGTCCGGCTTCGTTGGCGCTCCACCAGGCCGGACTGCCGGCTGGGATGGGCGGCAACGGCAAGGTGAGGCCGCCCCCCCGCGATCCTCTGCCCGGGGAAACGAACTCGACGGCCGGCTTTCCGTCGCGCTCGACCAGGTTGTAGCTCGCGCTATCGAACGAAAAGTCACCTATGGCGTCGGCAGCTTCGCGTGCGCGGACGTCGCGCGAGGCGAGCACCGAGTCGAGCGCTTGGGCAAAGAGTGCGTGACCTTTGGCGACGATCGTGCGCGCTAACGACTCGCCGACGAGGTCGCGCACGCTCACATCGCGCGCGCGGCGCAAGTCGAGGACGCCGCGTCGAGCGACGTGCCATTCGTCGCCCGCGTCCAACGTGAGATCGGCGCGGTACTCGTACGACACATAGGGTCCGAACTGGTCGAGCAGGTCGAGCTCACTTGTCGCCGAGACGCGCGGGTCGTCGTTCTGATCGTCGTCGGGTTGGAGCGGGCGGTCATCGGGATGCGTGCGCGCGTACCAGTGCTCGATCCCATCAATAGTTGTGTCGCGAAAGATGAGCGACGAATCTCCGCTCTCGATGTCGCGTCGCCACACTTGTTGGCCGACGATTTCGGCATCGGTGTACGAGCGATCGTCGTCGGCGACGTACACCTCGAAAAACTTCCCGCCGTAGCGAGCCAGTTGGATGGGCGATCCGCGCGCGTGCACGCCGTCGGGGCCCGAGTGTACCCAGTAGGTCGAGTCGGCGGTAAAGACCAGGAACTCCGCTGCCGGCGGTCCTGACTTGGGCGCGTGACAGCCGGCCGCCAGTCCGCACACAACGCTGAGAGCGAGAACGACCGCCACGCGTGGCGAAGCGCGGTCCCGTTGGCGGCGCGCACGGTGCGCGCTCGTGGGGGTCCGTGCGGGTCGTTGCTCGGGAGGGGGGCGAAGTCGCAAGTCGGTCATGCGGCGTTGCCGGAAATATAGAAATATAGTGTGTGACCGGAGCCGGCCGAGCGTCGTACATTGTGCGGGCGCTGCGGAGCGGCTCCCTCGGGTCTTCCATCGGATCGTGCTGGAGCATCGATCATCCATGCGCAAAACTTTGTGGTTCGTCGCCATGTCCGCTGCGTGCGGAGCGGCATTCGTGTGCCCAACGCTCGCCGCGCAGGCCGCGGCGAGCGCGTCCTCAGTGCGTCCCGCATCACTCGACGACACGACGATCGTGCGCGCGTTGTACGTGAACCGGTGGGCGTCGCAGAGCCCGCGGCGGATGCGCGAGTTGATCGCGCTCGCCGATTCGACGGAGATCAACGCGCTCGTCCTCGACATGAAGGACGAGTTCGGGCTCAACTACGAATCCACGGACCCGATGGTGGAGCGGAACGCGGGACACGGCGGCCGCATTCCGCACTTTGCCGCTTTGATGGACACGCTCAAGGCGCACGGCATCCGTCCGATCGCGCGGCTGGTGGTGTTCAAGGACTCGGTGGCGGCGCGCCTCAACCCCGACCACGTGATCCATCAGCCTAACGGACAACCGTGGCGCGACAAGAAGGGACTCACCTGGGTCGACCCGTACGACACGACGATCTGGGAATACGACATCCGCGTCGCCGAAGAGATGGCTCGGTTAGGCTTCGCCGAGGTGCAGTTCGACTACATCCGGTTCCCGGAGCCGTACCCGAGCCTGCCGCAGCAGGTCTTTCGCGATGCGCGCGGCCTCTCGAAGCCGCAGGCCCTGGCCAAGTTCCTCGAGGCGGCGTGTCCGCGCATCCGCAAGTTAGGCGCGCTGTGCACGGCCGACATCTTCGGCCTGGTGACGACGGTCCCCGGCGCGCTCGAGGTGGGCCAGG
>JANWIK010000222.1 GCA_025449955.1 Gemmatimonadaceae bacterium | reverse complement strand
GTGGCGATGGCGGCGGATGGACACACGCTGTTCGCCGCGACGTACGAGCGACGCCGGCGCGCATTCGGATTCGTGGGCGGCGGACCCGGCAGCGGCCTCTGGCGTTCGCTCGATGGCGGCGACACGTGGACTCGGCTGACTAACGGACTGCCCGGCGGCAACGTGGGCCGCATCGGCATCGCGATCGCGCCGAGTAATCAGCACATCGTCTACGCCGTGATCGAGCACCGAGCCGGCGGCGTGTTTCGCTCCACCGATGACGGTGTCACGTGGACACGCCAGAACCGGTTGGTCGAGCGCGGCAACTACTATGGCCAGATCCGCGTCGATCCGAAGAACGCCGATCACGTATGGCTGCTCCTCACGAGCGTGCACGTGTCGATCGACGGCGGCAAGACGTTCACGAGTGATTCCGTGAACGTGCGTGTGCACCCGGACAATCACGCGCTGTGGATCGACCCGCACCAGCCCGAGCACATGATGTTGGGCAACGATGGCGGCGTGTATTTCACGTATGATGGCGCACGGCATTGGGACTACATCAACAACATTCCCATTGGCCAGCTGTATGACATCGCGATCGACCATCGCGACCCGTACTGGATCTACGGCGGCCTGCAGGACCTGGGCACGTTCACCTTCCCGAGCGGCACGCATTCGCGCGGCGCGCTCACGGATGTCGGCGTCACGTTCCTGGAGTACGGCGACGGCTTCCAGGTGGGGGTGGACCCCACGGATCCGCGCTTCGTCTACACGAATTCGCAGAACGGACGCGGCTACGTGGTGGACCTCGCCACGCGCGAGGAGCGGCGCATCACGCCGGTGTCCACCGACACCGCCGACCAGTACCGATTCAACTGGAACACCGCCATTCTGGTTTCGCCTAACGATCCACACACCTACTACTACGGCGCCGACAAGCTGCTGGCGACGACCGACCACGGCACCACGTGGAGAGTGTTGAGCCCGGATCTCACGCGCAACGACAAGGCCGTTAGGAAGGCCAGTCTGGGCGACGGCATTCCCCTGCGCGACAGCACCACGCCGTCCCGTGATGATGGCACCGGCGCGTTCGGCAACATCACGACGATCAGCGAATCACCGCGCGCCGCGGGCACCATTTATGTGGGCACGGACGACGGCAACGTCCAGATGACCACCGACGGCGGCGCGCACTGGACCAATCTTTCGGCGCGCTTTCATCTGCGCGCACCGCGGTGGGTGAGCACCGTGCGCGCGTCGCGATTCGATGCACGCACGGCATACGTCGCGTTCGACGGTCACTACGACGACGACCTCACGCCGTACGTGTTCAAGACCACCGACGGTGGCGCCACGTGGACATCGATCGCGGGCGACCTGCCGCCTGCGACGCCGGTCAAGACGCTCACGGAAGACCCGCGCAATCCCGCCGTGCTCTTTGCCGGAACGGAGTTCGGCCTGTACTGGTCGTTCGACGGCGGCCGTCATTGGAAGTTCCCCGGCGGCTCGCTGCCGCGCGTGATGGTCGATCGGATTCTCGTCGATGACAGCACCAGCGACCTCATACTCGGCACCTACGGCCGGAGTGTCATCATACTCGATGACATCCGCGCGCTCGAGGATTCCGCGTACGCGCTGCAGCATGCACATCTCTTCCCGATGCGCACGGCAACCGAGTTCTATCAGTGGCGCGACCAGCCGTTGTCCGGGCTACGGCAGTTTCTTGCGCCTAACACGCCGGTAGGGGCGCTCATCACCTATCGCCTGCCCGATTCCGCCGCGGGCGCGGCGCGCGACACGGCGATTCGTATTCAAATAGCCGATGCGGCCGGTGATACCGTGCGCGACTTGACCGGCCCAGGCGGCCCGGGGCTTCATCGCGTGCTCTGGGATCTCCGTGCGCAGTACGCGTTCGCGCCGACGCCCGATGATTCGGGTTTCTACGGAGCGCCCCGTCCGCCGTACGTGCCCCCTGGCGATTACACGGTGAAACTCGCGGCGAACGGCACCACGCTGTCACAGGTGGTGCACGTGCAGCGTGACACCGCCGCCGCGGGCACGCCGGACGCGTTGCGCGCGCGCCAAGAGATGAGCGTCGCGATCGACTCGCTCACGCGCGCGTTCCGCGATGGCAAGCGCGCGTTGGCCGACGTGGATACGGAAGTCGCGCGGGCGCGCGCGCTCGTTGGGCATCGGCAGGGCGTGGCATCGGCCGACAGCGTGGTGAAGCACGTTTCGACGCTGCTCGCCGCTGTGCACCGCGGATTCGGCGAGTCCTACGGCACGACGATCGGCAACGCGTACGATCTGTTGGGCGGCCTCGAAGCCTCGTCCGCCGTGCCGACCGACGCCGAACGCCTAACGCTGGATCAATCGCGGAAAGAGCTGGCGGCGACGATCACCAAGTTGAACGAGATCATCACGACCGAGTTGCCGAAGCTGCGCACAGCGGTCGCGCAGCTGTCTCCGCCCGCCGTCACTCCGGTGGCGCCGCCACACTGAGCGAGAGGGGCCGCGTCACTCGCATCGCCGGGTCGACGCGTGCCATGCGGCGCTCGAGCCACAGTCCGTAGCGCGACAGCGCGGCGCTGCCGCAGAAATAGATCGCGCCTGCGAACACGAACGCCTCGGTGAAGAAACCCAACCAATTCGGGTCCTGCGCCGCCGATCGCGCGGTGTTGAGCAAGTCGAAGAGCCCGATGATGACGATCAGGCTCGTGTCCTGAAAGAATCCGACGGCGATCGAGATGAACGACGGCAGCACGGTGCGCAGCGCCTCCGGCAGCACGATGCGCTGCATCGTTTGCCACCAGCCGAGTCCTAACGCAAGGCCCGCGTCGAGGCGGCGTGGGGGCACGAGCTGGAGTCCCGATCGCACCGCCTCCGCCAGATAGGCCGAGGCGAACACGATCACCGCGGCCTGCGCGAGAAACAGCTTGTCGACGCTCAGGCCGGCGGGGAGCGCGAGCGGAAAGACGAGCACCGCCACGTAGAGCACGGCAATGAGCGGCACGCCGCGCACCACCTCGACGATGGCCGTCGCGGTCGCGCGCGGAACGGGCCGCCGCGAACGCCGGCCGAGCGCGAGTGCGATGCCCAACGGGAACCCGCCCGCGAGTCCGATCGCGGTGAGCATGATGGTGACGGGCAGGCCGCCCCATTGCTGGGTCGGCACGACCCCGAGTCCCAGGCCGCCCCGCATGACGAACACCGCCACCGTTAGGCCCAAGGCCCAGGCGGCGAGGAGCCAGCGGGTCCAGCACCGCGGCATGGCGGTGCAAACCACGAGCGCAACCAGAATCGCCGCCGCGATGCCGGGTCGCCAGCGTTGGGCGGCGGGATACAATCCGAACAGGATGAACCCCGCCTTGTGCCGCACGAACGCCCAGCACGCTCCGGTCGCCGCGCGCCGGCAATCGGTCGCGTCGCCAAACCACGTTGCGTTCACCAACGCCCATCGGGCGATCGGGATGACGGCGGCGGCAGCCAGCGCGATCGCGATGATGGTGACGATCGCCGCGGACGGCGTGGCGAAGCACGCGCGCAGGAGATCCCGCACCGCGGACCAACGCGTGCGTCGCACCGTGTGGTCGCTCACGACAGCGCCGTGCCCGTGTGCAGCAAGTGCTCGTTGTAGCGGCCGAGTCCCGATGCCACGAGGAGGCTCAGGGAGAGGTAGACCGCGATCATGATCAACATGGTCTCGATGCTGTGTCCGGTCTGGTTGCCGGCGGTGTTCAAAACGCTCACGACGTCGGGAAATCCGATCGCGACCGCAAGGCTCGAGTTCTTGATGAGGCTCACGCAGTTCGTGGCGAGGAGCGGCACCATCGCGCGCAGGGCCACCGGCATCACGACGAGGCGTAGCGACTGAAAGCGCGACATGCCTAACGCCATGGCGGCATCGCGCTGGCCGCGCGGCACGGCGAGCACGGCGCCGCGCACCACTTCCGAGATGTGCGCGGCCTGGTGCAGCACGAGCGCGGCCAGGAGGGCGGCCAGCTCGGGCGAGAGCACGACGCCGCCCACGAAATTGAAGCCCGTGAAATGTGCCGGCTGGACGGCCGGCGGCCGCGCGATGGCGGACACGGCGGCCGCGACGGCGAGCACGGCGGCCGCCACCCAGCCCTTCGTGCCTAACCGGCTGCGTGAAAGGAACGCGACGACCGCGGCGGCGGCGAGGCCAATGGTCCACCCGACGCCGGCGACCGCCGGCAGCACCAGGCCGCGATCGGACAGGAACACGCCGCGCACCGGGACCAGCGCGTGCTGCGGCGATGGCAGGGCGTGCAGGCTGGCGGCGAGAAAGAGGAGCAGCAGCAGCAGCGGCGTGTTGCGAACGATCTCGACGCCGGCGCGCACCAGGCCGCGCAGCGCCGGGTTAGGCGACAACCGCAGAACGCCGGCGATGAATCCGACTGCGGTCGCCAGCACGCATCCCAAGGCGGAAACGAGCGCGGTGTTGAGGAGCCCGACGATGATCGCGCGCCCAACGCTGTCGGCCGGGGAGAACGGGATCCACCAGGTGTCGCCGATCTCGAAATTGGCCGGGTGCCGGAGGAAGCCGAAGCCGATCGTGAGCCCCCGTTGGGCCAGGCTCGCGCCCGTATTCCGCGCCAGCCACCACAACGCCGCTCCCGTTAGGCCGAGTCCGAGGCCCTGGAGGAGAATGGCGCGTCGGTCGGCGGGGGAGCGCATCTAGCGGAACGGCGGCGAGTAGAGCAGTCCTCCGTCCGTCCACAATTTGTTGAGGCCGCGATCGATCGCGAGCGGCGTCGAGGTCCCAAGATTGCGGTCGAAGATGTCCTTGTAGTTCCCGACCTTCTCGATCACGTGCAGCGTCCATTGCGGATCGAGACCGAGGCCATCGGTGGCGCCCGGCTCGAGCCCGAGGAACCGGCGGATGGATGGGTCGGTCGTTTGTTGAAATTGATCCGCGTTCTTCTGATCGATCCCGAATTCTTCGGCTTGCACCGGCGCACGGAAGACCCAGTTCACGATTTCCAGCCACGCGTCATCGCCGGTCCGCACGACCGCGGCGATCGGCTCCTTCGAAATGCGGTCGGGGAGCACGACGTAGTCGTCGGGATGCTGCAGCATCGTGCGCGTGGTGGCGAGTCCGGCGCCGTCCTGGCTGATCGCATCGCAGCGTCCGCCGGCGAGCGCGCTCACCGCGGCGCGGAGATCCTCCATCACGACCGGATGAAACGTGATCTTGTTGCGTCGTGCAAAGTCGGTGAGGTTGAGCTCCGTTGTCGTGCCTTGTTGGACGCAGATGGTCGCACCGTCGAGCATGGTCGCTTTCGTCGCCTTCGACGCTTTGGCGACGAGAAAGCCTTGTCCGTCGTAGAAATAGATGGGGCCGAAGTGGAACGACTGCCGTAAGGCGCGGCTGCTGGTGATCGTGGTGCCGTTGGCGAGGAGGTCGACTTCACCGGACTGGAGTCCCGAAAATCGCTGCTCTTGCGTGTAGGGGATGAACTGCACTTTCTCCGGGTCGTTGAACAGCGCGACAGCCAGCGCTCGGCAGAAGTCCACATCGAAACCGCGCCATCGCCCGGCGTCATCCGGTGTCGCGAATCCCGCGCCCTCGGTGATGCCGCACTTCACCGCGCCGCGGGCCCGGATGGCGGTGAGCGTGGGCGTCGCGCCGCCGCCCGCTCCGTTAGGCGAACCGGCCGGCGCCGCCTCGGACGTGCAGGCGGCGAGCGCCGCACAGCACAGCACCAACGCAACGCGCCGCACGTCAGGACGCACCGGCGCCGTGCATCCGCCCGAACCCGCGCGCGAGATCGGCCACGAGGTCGTCCGGATCTTCGAGGCCGATGTGCAGGCGGATATAGGGACCGCCGCCCGGGGCCTGCCACCGCGTGGCCGTGCGGTGCGGCGCCGGATTCATAGGAATCGCGAGACTCTCGAACCCGCCGAAGCTCACGCCTTTGCCGAACAGCTCGAGTCCGTCCAGGAGCGCGGCGACGGCGGACTTGGGCGCGGGCGCGAGCGTCACGCCGAACAATCCGCTGGCGCCCGTGAAGTCCCGCGACCACAGCGTGTGGCCGGGATCCGATGCGAGCGCCGGAAAGTGCACGCGCGCGACTTCGGCGCGCGTGCACAGCCATTCGGCCACGCGCATCGCGTTCCGATGGTGCCGCTCGAGCCGCACGCCTAACGTGCGCAAGCCGCGGAGCACGAGGTATGCGTCGTCGCCCGACACGCAATGGCCGAGCTCCGCGACGGTGGTGCGAACGCGCTCGTAGAGGGGCTCGGTCGTCGTGATCGTGCCCATCATCACATCGCTGTGGCCGCCGATGTACTTCGTCGCCGCCTGAATCGAGACGTCCACGCCGCGCTCGAACGCCGGAAAGAAGTACGGACTCGCCCACGTGTTGTCCATCAGGACTGCGATGCCCTTCTCGTGTGCCGCGGCCGCGATCGCCGGCACGTCCTGCACCTCGAACGTGATCGATCCCGGCGATTCCACGAACACGACCGTCGTATTCGTCTCGAACAGCGCGCGGATGCCGGCGCCGATGAGCGGATCATAGTACGTCGTGCGCACGCCGCGGCGCGGCAACACGGCGTCGCAGAATTTGCGCGTCGACGCGTACGCTGTGTCCACCATAAGGATGTGGTCGCCGGATTTCGTGAGCGCGTCGAGTGCAGTCGTGACCGCCGCGAGACCCGACGGCAGGAGCATCGACCGATATCCGCCTTCGATCGCGGCGATTGCTTGCTCGAGCGCGAAAGTGGTCGGCGTGCCCAACTGTCCGTACCGCACGACATCGAAGCGCGTCGCCGGATCGCGCGAGCGCTCGTATGCCGACATCGTCGGGAACAGGATGGTGGACGCGTGGTAGACCGGCGGATTCACCGCGCCGTGCCGATCCTCCGGCTCGCCGCCGGAGTGCGCGAGCACTGTATCGATCGAGCGTCGCGTCGTCATGCCTCAAGGTACGGACGCGTCGCGTCCGCGGAAGAGCCGTGGATTCCGATCATGGCGCGTGCGTCGAGCGCGCCTCAGCTCGCACGCAGCGCATCGGCACGATGTGCCGCCGCGGCCGCGCCCGATGCGCCCAACGCGTCGAGCACTTTCGCGTACTGGCTCCAACCCCAGATGTTGCGCGGCCGCTTGGACGTTCTCTCCGCGAGCAACTCGTCGGCGATCGGCAGGCGGCGCGCCCGCACTGCCGCATCGATGAGCAGCAGTTCGAACAGATCGCGTTGGGCGTGGCTTCCGCCAATGCGCTTGATGCGATCGCGGACCGGCATCAACCCATCGACCACGTCGCCGAAGTCGCCGCGCCGATGCGCCACCACCGCGCGCGCGAGCGGCAAGCCGATCTCCGCCATCACCGTGGCTTCGGTATCGCCGCCCAACCGGGCGAAGCGCTCGCACGATTCGAGGACTTCATCGACGCTGCGCGTGTCGTCCACTGCCGCGAGCGCCATGAGATAGTGCAAGTCGACGAAGACCAACGCGTGATCGTGCTGGTGGCCGCGCGCACAGTCGGCGAGCTCGCGCCACCGGTCGCCCACGTCGATGCCCGCTTGCTCGAGGCGCCAGAGGAGCGACACCGCGTTGGCCACGTCCAGGTATTCGTCCGTGGACACGCGCCGCACGACGGCGTCGTAGAGGCCGAGCACCGTCGTGGTACGGTCCAGGTCGAGGTGGTAGAGCGCCTCGTGCCAGCGCAGGTGGAGCGTGAAGTTGTTGCACAGCGCCCAGTGCGGTGCCACGTCGCGGATCCACATGAGGCCGTCGCCTAACCGGCCCTGCATTTCGGCGACGTGGGCGACGGCGTGCGCCGCCCAGATGTCGCTGGGATTGATTTCCACCGCGCGGCGTCCGGTCGACTCTGCCTGCGCGTAGTCGCCCGATTCTTCGAGCGCGTACGCGTGGCACCCCAGCACGTATCCGTACCCGGGCACGTGCGGCCCCCACGCCGGCAGCGCGCGCTCGATGGTGACGCGCATGCGCGCGCTCTCGCCGAGGTAGGAGAGCACGAACTGGGACACGCGAAGCGCAATGATGTCGAGCGGCGCGTGATCGAGGGCCGCGTCCCAATGCCTAACCGCACCGCGGAGGTCGCCGTGGCACCAGGCATCGAGCGCCGCGACGTGCGACCGCTCGCGCGGCGCCAAGCCCGACAGACGGCCCGCCGCTCGCGTCGCGTTCTCCAACGCGGCCTCGGCGCGCGTGAATCCGGCGCGCTTGCTCGACAGCAGGTTGAGATAGCCGTCCATGCAATGCGCGAGGACGCAGGACGGATCGTCCGCGAGCACGGCGTCGAGGCGATCGCGCGCGTCGCTCCGCGCGCCGAGATAGGCGTCCACCGCCGCGTCGAGTCCGCGCACGCTGTCGGGATTGGCCGCGACGACCGGTTGGCCTCGCGCGTCGGCGAGGTTGGCTTTCAGCATGTGCCTTCCTCGCCGCTCGTCGGCGCGCCGCGCGTCAGGCGGGCTCGGTGATCCAGTAGCGGATCACCGGGTCGCCGGTGTTGACCATCTTGTGCGCCCACACGAGACCGGCCAGGCCGGCGCCCGGCGCGCGCACGCGCTCCACGACTTCGCCGAACACGTTGCAAATCTCCGCGACCTCCTGTCCGGCTGCGATCTCGTCCCCGATGCGTACGCCTAACCGTAGCAATCCCGATCTCGACGCGCGGACCACCACGCGATCGCGGGCCGCGATGCGGGGGCCGTTCGTGGGCGCGCCGCCGTCGAGCATGCCGAGGTGCCGCAATACGTTGTAGGCACCTTCCATGTGCGTGCGAACGTCGGCCTCGTCCAGCGTCCCGTTCCCACCGCACTCGGCGAGGATGGACACGACGCCGTTGCGTGATGCCGAGTGGTTGAGCGAGCCTGGAAAGGGCGGGATCGTACTGCCGTCGGTGGACAATGAAATTAAGCGAGGCGTGAAGGCTCGCGCCAACGCCTCGCCCTCTGCGTCCAACGCGCGTTTGCCGGTGAGTGCATAGCCGGCGAACGGAAACAGCATCTCGCCCAGGTCACCGGCGTGAAAATCGATGTGGTATTGCGCGGCGCCGATGACTTCGCGCAGGAGCACGTCGGCGAGGATTTCGGAGATCGAGCCATCTCGGCGCCCCGGGGCGACCTTGTTCAGATTGAGCCCATCCAGCGGTGAGACGAAACCGGCGCGATGCTCGAACATGCGCATGTTGCACACGGGCACGCCGATCACGACTCCGCGCAGGGCATCGGGTTGGATCGCCTGCAGGAGGCGCATCACCGCGTCGATGGGTGCGTATTCCGTCGCGTGCACGCCGGCGGTGAAGCAGATCACCGGACCATCGGCGCGCCCGTTGATGAGCACGAGCGGCACCTGGATCGGGCCGCCGGGGGTTTCACCGATGGTGAGCCAGCCGCGCGTCTTCTCGCCCGGCGCCGCGACGATGTCGCGAATGCAGAACGGTGCGCGCATGGCGCCGGTCAACTCGCGGCGGCGCCGGCCGCGGCGCCCGTGCCTAACGAATGGTACGCGGCCGCCAGGCGGCGGACGCCCTCGTCGATCTCGTCGAGGCCGGCGTGGCTGAACGCGGCGCGGATGAACCGACCGCGCTGCTCGTTGCCCGGGACGGCGAAGAACTTGCTGCCCGCGATCACGATGACGCCGGCATCGCCGGCGCGGCGCGTGAGCTCGTCGCCATCGATGCCGGGCGGCAGGGCGAGCCACAGGTAGTAGCCACCGTTAGGCACCTGGAACGTCACCTCGGGCAGCGCGCGCGCCACGGCCTTGGCCATCCGATCGCGGTGGGCGCGATAGGTCTCCTGGACGCGCGTGGTGTGCGTGTCGAGACGGCCGGCGGCGCAGAACTCGAGGATCACGCGCTGCGTGAGCGGGCATGACCCGGCGTCGGTCTTGAGCTGCGCCATGCGGGCCAGGAGGTCCGGCGCACCCGCCGCCCAGCCGACGCGCAGGCCCGGCGCCAGCAATTTGGAGAAGGTTCCTAACTGAATGACCGCGGTGCCGTCGGTATCCAACGACTTGAGCGACGCCACCGACTGTCCCTCGAAGCGCACCTTCCGGT
>JANWIK010000221.1 GCA_025449955.1 Gemmatimonadaceae bacterium | reverse complement strand
CGGAGAAGTAGCGCGTGCCGCTGTACGAAGCGATTCGGCTCGCCCTGGCGCAGATCCGGGTGCAGAAGCTCAAGAGCTTCTTCACTCTGTTAGGCGTGACCATCGGCGTCACGTTCCTCATCGCCGTCGTGTCGATCGTGCAGGGCATGTCGAACTACGTCACCAGCGCCGTGGCGGGCAAGTTCCTGGGCGTCAACACGGCCACGCTGCGCCGGTTCCCGAATTTCCAGAACGGCAACGTGACCGAGGCGCAGTGGCGCCTCTGGATGCAGCGTCCACCGATCACCATCGCCGACGCGTACGCCGTTCGCGACGCGTTGCCGCCGGACGCGGGCTGGGCGATCGACGACGTGAAATGGGTCAACGCGACGAGCAAGTACACCAATGGCGGACCACAGTTGCTCGCTCACGCCGCCACGCCGCAACTCTTCAAGATCAAGAACCTCAACATCACGGAAGGTCGCGTCTACAACGACGAGGAGGAGCAGTTAGGCCTACCCGTCGCGGTGATCGGGATCGAGACGAAGCAATACTTCTTCCCCAACGTGGACCCGATCGGGCGCGACATCAAAGTCGGCGGCCTGCCGTTCCGTGTCGTTGGCGTCCTCGAGAAGCAGGGCACGGTGTTCGGGCAGCCGCTCGACCGCGTGATCTATGCCCCGTTCCAATCGCCGATGCAGCGGTTTACGGGAGCGCGCGAGAACCTCGCCGGCGTGCTCGTCCAGGCGCCGTCGCCCGCGGCGATGGATGAAGTCCAGGAAACGGTCGACGAAGTCATGCGGAAGCGGCACCGGCTGCATCCGGCGCAGGAGAACGACTTCGTCGTGGAGACCTCGGCATCGGCATTGAGCTCGTGGGACACGATCAAGGGCTACCTCGTGGCAGGCGGCATCTTCTTGCCGGCCATCGGTCTCGTCGTGGGCGGCATCGTGATCATGAACATCATGCTCGTGGCCGTCGCGGAGCGCACGCACGAGATCGGCGTTCGCAAGTCGTTAGGCGCGCGCCGCCGAGACGTGATGGCCCAGTTCCTGGCGGAGGCGACCACGCTCAGCATTCTCGGCGCGTTGATCGGCATCGCGCTCGGCTTCGGCCTGTCCAAGCTGTTGTCGTCGGCGTTCGGCCTGCCGTCAGGCGTCGCGCCGTGGTCGATCGCCCTGGCTATTGGGTTAGGCGCGGGCGTGGGCATCGGGGCGGGCATCTATCCTGCCAGTCGCGCGTCGAAACTCGATCCGATCATCGCGCTGCGCGCGGAGTGACCAGATGAAAACGCTCGATCGGCTCAAGATGCTGTCCGAAGGCGTCACGATCGCCTTCGACTCGATTCGCGCCAACAAGGTGCGCGCCAGCCTCACGATCCTGGGGATCGCGGTCGGCGTATTCGTGGTCACCGGCATGTCGGCCACCGTGCAGGGCATCAACTCCGGCGTGTCGGCGAGCCTCGCCGCCGCCGGCCCAACGACGTTCTTCGTGACCCGGTGGCCCGTCGCGATCAACTCGTGCAACGGGTCGTCCGATAGTTGTCCCTGGCGACACAACGCGCCGCTCACGCTCGATGACGCGCACGTGATCCTGCGGCAGCCCGGCATTCATGGCGTCATCGTGCACGTCGGCTCCTCGGCGCAGGTGAAATACCGCGGGAACAGTCTGTCGTCGGCGAGCGTGGATGCCTACACGGCCGACTGGACCGAAGTCAGCGGCGGCAACATGGTCGCGGGCCGCAACTTCACGGAAGGCGAAAACACGGATGCGTCATCGGTCGCCGTCGTCAACGTCGCGCTCCGTAAGCAACTCTTCCCCGACCTGCAGAACGAGCAGGCGATCGGCAAGGAGATCTTGATCGGTGCCAATCCCTTCCGGATCATCGGCATTTGGGATCAGACCGGCAGCCTCTTCGACGACGCCGACACGCCCAAGGCGACGGTGCCGTTCGAAAGCGCCTACCGCAAGCTGAATTTCGGCATCCGGTGGCTGGACCTTACCGTGAAGCCGCGCGACGGCGTGTCGCAGGACGTCGCCATGGATCAGGCGATCTCCGCGTTGCGCATTCGCCGCCAGCTCAAGCCGGCGCAGGACAACACCTTCTTCGTTAGCACGCCCGAGAAGGTGATGGAGCTGTACAACGACATCGTCGGCAAGTTTTTCGTGTTCATGATCGGCCTGTCCGCCATCGGCCTCATGGTCGGCGGCGTCGGCGTGATCGCGATCATGATGATCAGCGTCACCGAGCGCACGCGCGAAATCGGCGTCCGTAAGGCGTTGGGCGCGACACGCCTGACGATTCTCTGGCAGTTCCTGGTCGAGGCGGCGACGCTGACGATGATCGGCGCCATCGCCGGTCTGAGCGTGGGCGGCGGCATTACGATGCTGATCCGGAGCAAGACGTCGATTCAGGCGTCGATGCCGCCATGGGCGATCCTCGCCGCTCTGTTGGGTGCGGCGGGTACCGGCATCCTGTTCGGCTTGCTGCCGGCGATCCGCGCCTCCAAGCTCGACCCCGTCGAAGCGCTGCGCTACGAATAGTCAGGCGTCCCGCGCGGCGTGGTCCGCGCGGCCGGTGAGTGCCCATGCGCCCTCGTCCCTTCCCGTTCCTCGCTCTGTTGGCCGAAGGCGCAGCGAGCGCCGCCGACGCGCTCCAAGCGAGCACGCGGCGCACGGGTTTCGCCGTGGCGGCCGTCGCCGCGAGTGTATGCGCGATCCTCGTCGCCGGCGCGGCGTCACGCGGCATCTCGGCGCGCCTCGAGCGCGACGCCGCGGCCGACGGCGCCCGGGGATTCGTGGTGTATCCGTGGCCGGCCGCCGGCCGCCGCGGCCGTCCGTTAGGCAGCGCCGACGCGCGGGCGATCGCGTCGTTGCCCCAGGTCGCGGGCGCGGCGGCGCACCAGGCGGTCGTCGTGCCGGTGAGCGCCGCGGACCACCTCGTGCCGGACGTGGCCCTCGATGCCTATGACGGCGCCTCGCCCGTGTTCGACGACGCCGATCTGCTGCGCGGCCGCTGGTTCACCGCCGGAGAGCAGTCGCGCGCGGCGCCGGTCGTGGTGATCGACGACCGCCTCGCGGCGCGGCTCGCCCCGGCGTCGCGAGCGTTAGGCGCGGAGATCGAGATCGCCCATCAACCGTTCCGCATCGTGGGCATCTATCACGACGGCGGCCCGGACCCGCGCGCCATCGTGCCGCTCGCCACGGCGCGCGGCGTGCTCGGCGTCGCGCCACGCTGGACCGATGTCGTGGTGCGCACGCGCGATGGCGCCCGCATCGAGGATGCGATGCAGGCCGCGCGCGCGCGCCTGACCGGCGAGCGCGGCGCGACTGCGCCCGGCACATTTCTCGTGGCCGGCGCCGAGCGTCTGCGCGACGGCACGCGGTTCGTGCCGGTGGCCGCGCGGCTCACCACGGCGTCGCTCGCCGCTCTTGGCCTAACGGGGGCCGGCATTGCGATGTTCGCCGCCATGATGCTGAGCGTCCGCGATCGCGTGCGCGAGATCGGGTTGCGCAAAGTGCTCGGCGCCACGCGGGCCGCGATTCTCCTGCAATTCGTGGTCGAGTCGGCTACGCTCGCGACACTCGGGGGCGCGGTGGGGCTCGCCGCCGGACGCGTGATCGCCATGCTGCTCGCCGGCGCGACACCCATTCCCGCGTCCGTGAGCGGCGCCGCCGCGCTCACCACCATTGGCCTGACGCTGCTCGCGGGCGCCGCGCTTGGGTGCCCGCCGGCCGTCCGCGCCGCCCGGCTCGACGTGCTGCACGCGCTGCGGGGCGAGTAACGCCGCGCGAAACCCGCGCCGCCGTTCGTTAGGCATTGCCGCGCGCGGGCGTCAACCGCGCACGTATTGGTACAACTCGATCACGGCGCCCGGGTTCCGGCCCATCTGGTAGACTCGCACGCGGTCCTTGCCGTTGTTCAGCACGATGCCATGCTTACCGCCGACGACGTACGGCGTCTCCGTCGCTTTCGGCAACGCGTGCCGGTACCACGCTTCCACCGCTTCGAGCGAGTCGCTCGACACGACCGCCGTGTACGAAGTGTACCAATGGCCGTCGCTCGGATCCTGAAACGCGTCGTACTGCGTGCCCATGATCGAGTGCGCGTAGAGCGGCAGGCCGGTCTTGTTGGGCTGGTTGCGCGCTTGTGCGGGGAGCGCCGTCACCACCGCGCCGACCATCGAGAGTGTGGCGGCCACGACAACCATCCGAATACCCCGTGCGGTCATACGCCCCCCTCCAGGAGTGATGGACGCGAGCTCGGACCCAAGTCTCGCGCCAATCCGTCACTCCGGCGTTTGTCCGGCGTTACCTGCGCATACCGCGACCCTGGCGCTATTCGTTTCTGATCGCGATGACCGGGTCGACGCGGGCGGCACGGCGCGCCGGCACCAGCGCGGCCACCACGGCCACGAGGCCAAGCGTGATCGCGACGCCGAAAAACGTCGCCGGGTCGTTAGGCCCGATCTCGTACAGCATCGACCGGGCGAGTCGCGCCAACCCGAACGCCGCGAGCAGCCCGACTGCGACCCCGGCACAGACCATGGGCGCGGTCTCGCCGGCCACCAATCGCCGTACGTCGGACGGACGCGCGCCGAGAGCAAGGCGGATTCCCATCTCGCGCGTCCGCTGCTCCACCGCGTACGACAGCACGCCGAACACGCCGATGGCGGCGAGGCCCATCGCCAGCGTCGCGAACGTCGCCAGCAGAATCGCCACCAAGCGGTCGCCGGCCATCGATTGCTCGAGGGCCTCGTCCATCGTGATCACGTTGGCCAACGCGATGTTGGGATCGAGGGCGTGCAGCTCGCGCCGCACCACCGGGAGCGCGTCGAGCGCACCGGCGCGGGCACGCACCGTGATGATCCCTTGATGCCACGCGTTGTTCTGCGCGTAGGGCACGTACACCAAGGACCGGCTCGAGTCCGAGGCGCCGTAGTATTTCACGTCGCGCACGACGCCGATGATCTCGCGCTCCACTTTCTCGTCGCGCGACGACATCGCGCGCCGGCCGAGCGGATTCTGGCGGCCGAACATCCGCCGCGCGAACGTTTCGTTCACGATCATCACCGGCGTGCCGGCCGAGTCGTCCGTTAGGCGGAAGTCGCGGCCGCTCACCAGCGGCACGCCGAGCGCGGCGAAGTAGCCGGGCGTGGCGACGTTCCAGTTGATCGACACCTCGTTCGCCGGTGTCGGCGCAACGCCATCGGCCACCATCTCGCGCCCCAAATAGAACCCGCCCGCGCCGAGCGGACTCGCGCTCGCGATGCCTGCGGCCTTGACGCCCGGTGCGGCGGCCAGTCGGTCGCGCAGGTGATAGATGAATCCGACCACCTTCGCCTTGCTGTCGTAGCGAATGCCGGGAAGCGAAATCGACGCGGTGAGCACGTTGCGCCGGTCGAACCCCGTGTCCACGTGGCGAAGGCGCGAAATGCTCTGCACGGCGAGACCGGCGCCCACCAGCAGCACCACCGACAGCGCGAGCTCCACCGCGACCAGCGCGCGGCGCGTCCGCGCACCGCCGCGACCAACGCTGGTGCGCGCACCGCCTTCGCCCATGGCGAGATGGTCGCGCTGCCGCACCGCGTGCAGCGCGGGGGCGAGCCCGAACAACACCGACACGCCGATCGAGATCACGAGCGCGAACGCGAGCGCCCACTGGTCGAGCGACGCCAGCTCGATCCGCGGCACGTCTGGCGGCGCGATGGCGACGATCACTTTGATCATCCCGATCGCCATCAAGACGCCTAACGCACCGCCGGCGAGCCCCAGCGCGCCGCTCTCCACCAGGCTCTGCCGCACGAGACGCCAGCGGCTCGCGCCGAGCGCCACGCGCACCGCGAGCTCGCGCCGCCGCGCGCTCGCGCGGGCCAGTTGCAGATTGGCCACGTTCACGCAGCCGATCGCCAGGAGCAATCCCACCGCGCCTAACAGAATCCACAGCGCGCGCGGCGTGGCCTGGCCGAGCATCGCCTGGATCACCGGGGTCGGCACCGTGGTCACGCCGCCGCGAACGTCGGGATGGTCGGTCACAACGCGCGCGGCCAACGTCGCCATCGTCGCGGCCGTACTCTGGAGCGTCGCGCCGGGCTTGAGCCGCGCGACGCCGTCAAAGATGAAATTGTCGCGGCGCTGCAGGTCCGGATCGAGCTCGTTGGTGATTCGCATCGGCACCCAGAGATCGACGTCGATCGGCCACCGCACCGCGGGCGCCATGACGCCGACGATCGTCCGTTTGATCGCGTTGATCTCGACCGCGTGTCCGACGATGTCGGGCCGCGCGCCGAATTGCGTGCGCCACAGGCGATCGGAGATGACGACCGCGTAGCCGGCGTCCAGCGAATAGTCGGACTGCTGCAGCACGCGGCCCGCACCGGGCGCGGCGCCTAACGCGCCGAAGAACTGCGGCGACACGGCCGCGGCCTGGACGCGCACGGGATCGCTCGGCCCGGTGAGGTCCATTTGCGTCGGCTGGTACACCGCGACGTGCGAGAACACGTGCTGGTCGCGCCAATCCATGAAGTCGGCGTACGTCACCGACCAGGTTTCTCCCGTCGCGATCTTCCTGGATTGCGGCTCGACCACGCGATCGGCGTCGGGAAACGGCAACGGCTGCAGCAGCACCGTGCGCACCACGCTGAAGATGGCGGTGGTGGACCCGATGCCTAACGCCAAGGTCACGATGGCCGCCGCCGTGAACGCCACGCTGCGGCGGAGAGAGCGGACGGCCTGTGCCGTCTCCTGCATGATGATCGACATCCGATCCTCCGCGGACAGCCGGGGTGGAAATGGAACGACGGACCGACTCGGCGTGCGACGCGCCAGGGCGTACCACCATTCGACCGCCGCGCACGCGAGCAGATCGGCCACCGCGCGGCGCCACACGCGCGACGCGGGTTCGCCTGACTGGAGGGCTTCAGCCAACCGGTCGCGATGGAAGAGCGCGATCGATTCGCCGTACCGCACGCGAAAGTCGCGCGGCATGCAGCGCACCAGAGCGCGCCAGAACAGCGGCACGCGGACCGGATCCTGTGCGCACCGGCGGCTCGTCACGCGCGCCCCGGCGCGATGATCTGCCGCGACACGGCCAACCGCACCAACGCGCGCAAGCGCAGCATCTCGGCGGCGAGCACGCGGTGGCCGAACGGCGTCAGCCGATGATAGATGCGGCGCTCATCGTCGCCGGATTCGCGACGCGGCGCCGCCGGCTCGATCAACCCCTTCGACTCGAGACGGCGCATGTGCCGGTAGAGGTTGCCGGCTTCCAGCTCGATGGCGCCGTTGCTGTGCGCCAGGATGTCCTGGCGAATCCCGTAACCGTGCCGATCGCCGGCGGCGAGCATCGTCAGGATGAGCGTATCGACAGACTTGAGCGGCAGGAGCGTCTCCGGCTCCGGCCAGGCGGCTTTCGGCACCGGCGGCATCGGCATCCCCGATATAGGCAAAACGACTATAGCACTTTGACACCCAGTTCGTGAGGATGGTTTGAACGCCGAACGGGCGCCTCGCTCGCTTGGCGCGCGGCCGCCGAGCGCGGCCGCCGAGCGCGGCCGCAGCCTGTTTCGCTTCCCCGCGCGCCGCACTATGATTGGGCGCCAGTTCCGACTAACCCGGTTGGGCGTCGACGACGACGGTCACCTTATGGAGGGTTCCATGCGCGCTCGTCTTGCGGTTTGCTGCCTTGCTTTCGCCCTGTCGGCGTGCGCGACCGGCGGCGCGTCCCACGGCTCGGGTCACGACCCCAATGCCATCACGGCCGACGAGATCGAGGCCTCGCACGAAGCGACCGCCTACGACGTCGTCAGGACCCTCCGACCCAACATGCTCATCACACACGGCGTGAGCTCGTTCAACCAGTCGGATCCCGGGATCATGGTGTTCGTCAACGGGACGCAGTTCGGGACGATCCAGTCCCTGGACCGCATTGCGGCCAAGGACGTGGACGAAATCCACTTCTATAGCGCGAGTGAGGCGTCGTTGCGCCACGGAACGGGCTTCCCGGACGGCGTGATCGAAGTGAAAACGAAATAGGAAGACGTTAACTTGGATCGGTGAATCTCGCCGACGTCCTGCGCACCGCGCTCGGGCAAATCCGGGCGAACAAGCTGCGGTCGTTCTTCACCCTGTTAGGCATTATCGTGTCCGTCGGCTTTCTCGTGGCCGTGGTCGCGATCATCCAGGGCATGAACGCGTACGTGAAAGAGAACGTGGCCGACGCGATCGTCGGTGTGAACACGTTCCAGGTGCGCCGGATCCCGATCAAGATCGGGCTCTTCACGGACGACGAGCTCCGCGCGATCCAGAAGCGTCCCAAAATCAGTCCGGCCGATGCGCAGGCGGTGACTGGCGCCGTGCCCGGAGCCGAGGCGGTCGCGCTGCAGAGCGGGTTCCCGACGCCGAGCGCGCAGTTGCAGTGGCATGACCGCACGCTCGAGGCCGTCGCCGTGTTCGGCGTCACGGCGCCGTATCAGGTGGTGCAGGACTACCGGTTCCGGAGCGGCAGTCCGATCACCGATGTCGACGTCCGTGAGCGTCGCCAGGTGATCGTCATCGGCGCCGATGTCGCCGACAAACTCTTCGGGCCGGCCGAGCCGTTGGGCCACAGCATCCGCATCATGGGTGCGCGCTTCACCATCCTCGGCGTGATCGCGCCCAAGGGGCGCATCCTGGGCCAATCGTTCGACTCGTTCGTGATCATGCCGATCACGACCTTCGAGCTGCTCTACGGGCGCCGCGCCACGACGACGATCTCGGTCAAGATGCCTAACGCGGAATCCATCCCGGCGGGGATGGCCGCCGCCGAGGAGGCGATGCGCATCGCGCACCGCCTGCGGCCGGCGCAGGCCGACGACTTCACCGTCGAGACGGCCGACGCCCTGGTCGACTTCTGGAAGAACCTCACGCGCGTGCTGTTCAGTGTCATCCCGGCCGTGGTCGCGATCGGCATCATCGTGGGCGGCATCGTGATCATGAACATCATGCTGATGGCGGTGAACGAGCGCACCCACGAGATCGGCATCCGCAAGTCGGTCGGCGCGCGCCAGCGCGACATCCGCCGGCAATTCCTCGCCGAAGCGGTCGCCCTGGCTACGTTAGGCGGACTCCTGGGCGTCGCCTCGGGATGGGGACTGGCCCTCGTCATCTCGGCGGCCTCGCCGCTGCCGGCGCGCGTCACCGCGTGGTCGGTCGGCGTCGCCATTGCGTTAGGCGCAGGGATCGGCGTGCTGTTCGGCGTGTACCCCGCGAGCCGCGCGGCGCGCCTCGACCCCATCAACGCCCTGCGGGCCGAATGAGAGCCGCCGAGCGGATCAGCGAGAACATCGGCATCGCGCTCGATGCGCTGCGCGTGAGCAAGCTGCGGAGCGCGCTCACCATCCTCGGCGTCGTCATCGGAGTCGCCACCGTCATGGCCATGGCCGCCATCGTCGAAGGCGTGCGCCAGCAAATCGTCCACACCATCGAGATCGCGGGACCGACCACGTTCTACGTGGCACGCTCGGCGACGCCCGTCAATCCGAACAATCCGCCGCCGGAAATCCGCGACCGACCGGAGATCAAGCCCGACGAAGCCGATCGCGTGCGCGCACTCCCCGACATCGCGTACGCCGGCATGTGGGGCCAGGCCCAGGCACGCATGGACTATCAGGGCACACGAACGCAGCAGGTTGCGATCATTGGCGCCGACAACCGGTTCACGGAAATCCAGGGCGGCGACCTGTCGGAGGGCCGCTGGTTCACCCGGCCCGAGCTCGTGAGCGGCAGCGCCGTCGCCGTCATCGATCAAGACGTCGCGCAGACGCTCTTCGGCCGCGTCGACCCGGTGGGCAAGATCGTGGGCATCGGCGGACGCGCCGCGCGCGTGATCGGCGTGTACGTGCCGCCCGGCAACATCTTCAATCCGCCGGGACAATCAACGGGCGCGATCGTGCCCTACCTGATGCTGGACCATCAGCTGCCGTTCGACCGCACCAACGCGTTGTTCATCGTCGTCAAGCCACGGGCGAACGTGACGGTGGCGGATGCCGAAGAATCGGTGATGGTGACGCTCCGGCGCCTGCGGCACCTGCGTCCATCGCAGCCCAACTCGTTCGACTTGCTCACCCAGGACCAGATTCTCGACACGTTCAACAAACTCACCGGCGTCTTCTTTCTCGTGATGATCGTGTTGTCGGCCGTGGCGTTACTCGTGGGCGGCATCGGCGTGATGGCGATCATGATGGTGTCGGTCACCGACCGGACGCGCGAGATCGGCGTGCGCAAAGCATTGGGCGCCACACGCCTGGACATCTTGCTCCAATTCCTCGTCGAAGCGGCCACGCTCACCGGCATCGGCGGCCTGATCGGCATCCTGATCGGGTTAGGCTTCGGCCGGCTGGCGACGGCGGCCATGAGCATTCAGGCGACCACCCCGGTGCTCTATACGCTCGTCGCGGTCGTCGTGTCGGTGGGCATCGGCGTCGTGTTCGGCCTCTTGCCCGCGAATCGGGCAGCGCGTCTGGATCCCGTCGAGGCGCT
>JANWIK010000220.1 GCA_025449955.1 Gemmatimonadaceae bacterium | reverse complement strand
TGTGGCTGGTGCAGTTCCTGGTGGCGGAATGGCGCGAGGAGATCGCGGTGGTGTACGCACTCTGGGCGCTCGCGCTCATGGTGTCGTGGTTCTGGAAGCGCCCCGCGGCGCCGCGCATCTTCTGGGAGTTGATGCGCGGACAGCGGCACGTGGGCGGCGCACCGCCATCGCCGGCCTCGTAAGGCAGACCGCGCGCCGCGCGACGCGCCGCGCTACTATTCGAGATGCGACGAGCCCCGCTGGTTGGGCGGGGCTCGAGTAGTTGGAACGAAGAGGATTTTTGAAGCCCCGTCGAATGTATGAGGTCCTCACCCTGCCTTTCGCCTTCCCCGCACTGGGGCATGACGTCAAACAAGTTTATCGAACCCACCCGAGAGACTTGTTGGCTCAAAAAGTGAGCTCTTCGTCCCATTGCCGCTCGCAATGTAGCGTTCACTCTGGAGCGAGTCAATTCAGATGACGACCGCCGGGAAGAAAGGATTCGTGTACGTCGCCGCATATCCGATTGCGATCATCATGCTCGTGTTCTGGGCGGTGATGACGTTCGCATTTTCCGGACCGGGTTGGGTGCATCTCTTCCTGTCGCTCGGCCTGTTCATCTTGATCTGGCGCATCGTGGCCGGCGGCACGTGGGATGCGTGGTCGCGATACGTCGCGAAGCGGGACAGCGGACAGAAGTCGAAGTAACGCCACCGGCGGCGCTCAGCGCGCGATCCACACCAGCGACGCGACGCCCCACACCAGCGTTAGGAGCGTGACCGGGACGCCGGCGCGCAGCACGTCGCCGAACCGCAGATGCACCCCGTGCGCCGCCGCGCGCTCGGCGACGATCAACGTCGCCATCGAGCCGAGCAACGTCAGGTTCCCGGCGAAGGTCGAGCTCATCGCCATCACCAGCCAGATGAACCGTGCGTTAGGCAGGTGCGGCACCACCGGCCGCCACAGAATCACGGCCGGCACGTTGGACACGAGATTCGAGAGCGCCGTCATCGCGGCGCTCGTGACCACCGCGTCGTGCCACGGCGCGCCGTGCAGCGTCGACGCCGCGCGCGCCGTGAGATCCACGAACACCGGCGCCGACTCGACGCCGCGCACGACCACGAACAGCGACCCGAAGAAGAGCAGCAGCGACCATTCCACCTTGGCGAATGCGGCGGCGGGATCGCGATTCCCGATCACGATCATGAGCGCGCCGGCCGCGATCGCCACCACGGGCAACGACAGGCCGGCGAGCCACGCGACGAGCGCGCCGCCGAACAACACCAGCGCACGCGCCACGAGTCCGCGGTCGATAAGACGCGCGTCGCTCGGCGACACGGTGCGAGTGCTGAACGGTTGCGCGAGGTCGCGCCGGAACGCGAACGCCAGCACGCCGTACACGATCGCGAGCCCGCCTAACGACGGCACTGCCAGCAACGCCCAGAAGTCGCGGTAGGCGATCCCGCTCGAGATCCCGATCAACATGTTCTGCGGATTGCCGGTGAACGTCATCGCGCTGCCGACGTTCGCCGCGAACGCGATCCCCAGCAGATACGGGAGCGGTCGCACGCCGAGCGGTTCCAGCGCGGCCAGCACCAGCGGGACGAACACCAGACACACGGTATCGTTGAGAAAAATGGCCGACAACAAACCGCTGGCCGCGATCACGCCGGCCAACAGCGCGCGGGGCGAACGGAATCGTCTCGCGATCCACACCGCGGCCAAGTCGAAGAACCCGCCGAGGTCGAGGTACGCCACCAACAGCAGCACGCCGAGCAGGAACACGATCACGTCGATGTCGATTGCTGCATAGGCGTCGCGCGTCGGGAGGCCGCCCAAGACGACCATCGCCACAGCGCCGAGCAGCGAAGCCGCCGGTCTGTTCAATCGCACGCCCGGGACTTGCTGTGCAGCGATGAGCACGTACGTCACCACGAAGATCGCCAGGCGAACGCTTGTCACGGTGCGAGGGAGGTGGGCCGATGAAGGACGTTCGAACTGAAGTTGGCGTGGTGCCCCAATCGCCGCAGGTGGAACAAACCGCCGTGCAAGCCGAGGAGCAACCCGCTCCTGCTGCCGCGACCGCCGTTCGGCGCCGCGTCGTGCTCGTGACGGGAGCCGCGGGTCTCGTCGGCAGCCACACCTGCCGCGAGCTGGCGCGCCGAGGGTGGACGATTCGCGCCATCGTGCGCAGCCCGACGAAAGCCGAACAGCGGCTCGCCGGCATCCCGTTGCAAATCGTGTTGGGCGATCTGCGGAGCTCCGACACTGTGCGCGCCGCGGTGCGCGGCGTGGATGCGATCGTGCACCTCGCGGCGATCGCGATCGAGCGGCGCGACGAGACGTACGAGGATGTGAACACCGGAGCGACGATTGCGTTGGTCGAGGCGGCGCGTGCGGAAGGCGTGCGGCGGTTCGTGCACATGTCGCAGAACGGCTCGTCGAGCGCATCGCCGTATCGGTTTCTGCGCAGCAAGGGCGCGGCACAGGATGCGGTGATGGCGAGTGACCTCGCGTGGACGGTGCTCCGCCCCTCGGTGATCTTCGGACCGGAAGACGAATTCGTGACCGTGCTCGCGCGGCTGGTGCGATTGTCGCCGCTGGTGTATCCGCTCCCGGGCGGCGGCACGGCGCGGTTCCAGCCCGTGTTCGTGGACGACGTGGCGCGCGTGATCGCCCTGGCGCTCGACCGGCCTAACAGTGTTAGGCAGACGTATCAGATGGGCGGCCCGGCGGCGCTGACGCTCCGCCAGATGATCGAGCGCGTGCTGCTGGCCATGCACACGCGACGCGTGCTGATTCCCGCGCCGGTGTTCCTGCTCCGCCCGGTGATCGCCGCGGCGCAGCACGTGCTGCCGCGGCCGCCGGTGACGACCAGCCTCCTCGACCTGCTCGCCATCGACAACACGGTGGGCGACTCGAGCGTGTGGGCCACGTTCGGCCTGGTGCCGGTGCCGTTCGCGCCGGAAGAGCTGACGTACTTGCGGAACATCACGGCGCGCGACGCGTGGAACGCGATGTGGTGATGCGCACTGGCGCCTAACGGAGGCCTGCTGGCTGGGGCCACACGGATGGCAACGCCGGCCTCCCGATGTTGCGGGAGGCCGGCGTCTGCCTGCGGAATCAATGCGAAGTGAGCGAGCCCGAGTTGAATGCGCTCAGGAAGGTGCTGCCATCCGCCGGACTGGCGGAGAAGAACGGCAGCGTGCCGCCGAAACCCTGGAGATTCCACTTGGTCAGTTGACTGGTCTTCAGCGCCCACGTGGTGAGGAACCCGGTGACCGCGTGCAAGTCCGGGAGCGACACGTCCCACGTTGCCGGCGCGGTTCCAAAGTACGCGGCCGTGGCGAAGATCGACGCGGTGCGATTGACCGACGCCTGATTGAAGCTCACCGAGATGCCTTTGTTGTACTGGGTCTGCGACAGAACTTTGATACGCGGACGGTAGTACGGCGTGCTGGCGGCCGAGGAGACCACGCCCGGTGACAGCGCCGGACCAAAGGCGAGCGCGCGGTTGGTGATGGTCTTGATCCACACGCCCGTGTTCCTGCTGGTGGTCGCGGTCGGTGCCGTGGTTGCCGACAGCAGCTGCAACTCGCCGGTCAACAACTTGGCGGTTGGGATCGCGACGTAGGGTTGCGACCCGCCGGTAAAGGAGTTTGCGCCGAAGAGAGCGGCTCCGGTGCCGCGCGGACTGAAGAAGAGCACGGCGAGAGCGGCCCTGGCGCCACTCGGAACGCCCGTCACGGTCGCGTGCGCGGAAGCCGGCGCAAATGCTGCCGACGAGCTGAAGTCGAGAACGGGCAGCGTCGATCCGGTTGTCGGATTGAGCGAACGGCGGATGATGATGCTGTTGATCGCTAGCGTCGTGCTGCCGCGCGTGGCGATCAGATCCCGCGGCCCGGCCTGAACGCTGTTCAATGTGAACGCTGTGGGACCGCCTCCGAACACGAGCGCCGCGGCCGTGCCGAGGTCGATGGTCGCGATTTGCCCGGCGGCGACGTGCGCAACGGAGCCCTTCACCACCTTCGTGCCGGAGCAGCCGAGGTTGGTTGCTCTCGTCTGGCCTCCGAAGTCCGCGAGCGTCGCGAACACGACGTCGAGGCGGAAACCGGTTCCGGACTTGGCGACGGTGGCTACCCCGCCTTTGCCGGTCGCGAAGGTGAAGACGAATGTGTTCGCGCTCGTGGGAAGGACGCGCTTCCACGCGCCCGCGCCATCTTGCGACGCCGCCCAGATTGGCGCTTGAGACGCACAGTAGGAGACGGTCAAGGAACCACCGGCGAGCGCGACCGGTGCGGTGAGTGCCGGCGTGATGACGCGCGGCGCGGTTGGGCTGTCGAGTCCGCCGCACGCAGCGAGCACGGCGAGCGTCGCCAGTGCGGCGGATCCGATCGGGAGAGAGAGACGACTGATTCCTTTGGTTCGCATTGCCCGGTTCCTCGATGAGAGAGCGTGGGCGGGGTGTGTCGGCGACTCGGCCTTGCACCTGTGTGACGCAGGGCGAGCGCCGTCTCTCTCAGCAAACGCTTGCGCAACCCGCGATGCGGCGGCCGCTGCCGACGAGTCCGCCACAGAAATTCGGGACCGGCGTGGCGGCTGCGGCTCGTCAGTTAGGCGCTTAGATCTCCCAGTTGCTCCACACCACGCCCTCGGCGGCGACGGGCTCGGGATGCTCGGCGAGGGTCATGCGGAGATCGGTCCACCGCACGCGTCCGCCTAACGCGATCAGCGCGCGGTAGGCGCGGAGATAGTCGGTCTGCGAGCGGAAGGCCACGCGGCGCGTGCCGCTGCGCCGCGCGTAATCGGCCAGCGCGATCGCCGCCGCGCCCAGATCGGCGCCCGGCCCGAGCACGAGCTTGAGCACGCGCGTCTCCTCGCGCGAGCGGCCTTCGACCAACGGCGCGGTGTGACACAGGGCGAATCCGCCCAACCGTCCGCCGGCGCGGAACAACACCGTGTCGCCCAGGCCCAGCTCCTCGGTGAGCACCAGCTCGCGCGTGAAGTCGTAGCCCGGCAGCAGGCCGTCCACCAGCTCTCGGCATTCGCCTAACGCATCGTGCTGGTCGCCCGTGCTCAACCTGCCTAACAGAACCGGCGCGTGCTCGGCGTGCGCGCCGTCGAGCGTGATCGTGATCGTGAGCCGGCCGGGCACGAAGCCGAGCGACGAGTAGAAGCCGATGTTGTCCATGGTGCGCGGCATGGTTTCGAGGCCGATCGTCGACGCCCGCGCGCGCTCCAGGCTCGCGATCCCCGCCCGCACGATTTCCTTCCCCACACCGCCGGCCTGGCTCTCCGGCCTCACGGCTAACGGGCCCATCCATCCTTCGCTGCCCGAGCAGTGCACGACGTTGAAGGCCACGATCTCGCCGCGCTCGTCGCGCCACAAGAGCGCGCCCGCGCCGGCATCCTCGATCGCGTAGCGCCAGATGAGCGGATTGAGGTACGGCACGCGCACGCCCACCATGCCGTCGCGGCGATAGCGCTCGGTGAAGCTGTCGCTGAACACCTGGTTGAGCGCGGGGATGTCTTCCACGCGCGCCCGCTGCGGGCCATCGGGGTGGTGCCCCGTGCGCCACGACCGCGCCACGGCCATCAGCCCGCCGCTCCCGCCGCCGCGAGCTCCGGCGCTTTGAGGTCGTCGCCGTCGAGCGCCGGCCGGTCGTCCCGCCTAACGACAGACGCGCCGGTCGAGGCGTCGTACCGCACCGTGACCACCTGGTCGAGCATGTCGCGCACCGACTCGACGTGCGTGATGAGAATCACCTGCTCGAACCGGTCGTGCAGCCCGCGCAGCAGCTCGAGGACGCTGGCGCGGTGCGCGTCATCGAGAGAGCCGAAGATCTCGTCGAGCACGAGGAGCGAGAACGGCTGCCCCGACCGCTCGGCGATCATCTGCGAGATCGCGAGACGCAGCACGAGATTGGCCAGGTCTTCTTCGCCGCCCGATATCACCGGCTTGGGCACCGCGTCCTCGAGCACGACCACGTTGTAGTTGTCGTCGAGCTCGAGCTCGGTGTAGCGGCCGGCGGTGAGATCGTTGAGGAACCCGCTCGCCAGCTCCGACAGCTCGGGCCGCAGCTGGAAATTGAGGTCATTGCGCAGATCGTTGTAGGCGCGATCGAGCTCCTCGTGCACGTGCTTGCGGACCGCGAGTTGGCCTAACAGACGCTGGCGCTCCTCGAGCTCGGCGGCCGCGAGGCGCGCCTGCGCGTCGGCCATCTCGGCGGATGCGAGCTCGCTCTCCGTCGTCGCCGCCGTGAGCTCGGCGGCGCGGAGCTCGTCGGCCGCGCGCGCGTGTTCGTCGCGCATCGCGGCGAAATGCTGCTCCGACACCGAGAGCGCGGCGTGGCGCGTGCGCAAATCGCTCACGCGCGCACGGAGCGCGGCGTCGGCGTCGTGCAGTTGGGCGCGCTCGCGGAGCAGCGCCGGCTCGCGCTCGATCTGCGCGCTCAGCCGCGTCGCCTTGGCATCGAGCGGCAGGAGGCGGTCGAGCTCGCGGCGGACGCGATCGTGGCGCGCGCCGTCGTATCCGGCCGGTATCGTTTCGAGCTCGCTGGCCAGCGACGCGATGCGATCGCCCTTGGCCGCGATCTCGCCGCCTAACTGAGCCAGCTCCTGCACGGCGTGTTGCACCTTGAACACGCGCCGCTCGAGCGCCTTCACCTCGTCCGTGAGCTCGCGCCGCGCCTCATCCATCTCGCGCAGGTCGGCCGGCATTTCGAGCAGCTGCTCCATCCGGCCCTTGAAGTAGTTGCCGTCGACCAACACGGTTTCCAGCTGGCTGTCCAGCAGCTCGAGCACCGTGCGCAGCGTGCCTTTGAGCGGACGCGCGCACGTCGGGCACGCGCCGTCCTCGCCGGCGGCGGCCAGGCGATCGCGCTGCTGCTTGAGCTCCGCGTATTGGTCGCGCAGCGCCTGGCGCTTGGTCTCGGCTTCCTGGCGATCGCGCACCCATTCGGTGCGGCGCGCTTCGACGCGGCCATCCACCTCGTCGAGCGTCGACCGCTTCTCGCGCAACGCGAGCGTCGCCTCTTCCTCGAGGCGCGGCGCCGTTTCGATTTTCGCCCGGCGCTCGAGCAGCTTGCCTAACTCATCGTCGAGCAGCGCGCGCGACGCCGTGAGCGATTGGCGGCGGCCATCGTCGCGCGCCAGCACCTCGAGGTGCTGGAACTCGGCGTGCAGGGCCGCGTACGGCAGGAGCTCGACCGCAAGCGCGTCACGCTCGGCTTTCGCTTGGGCGATCCCGCCTAACTCGCGGGCCAGGCGCTCGGCGTCGCGCGCCAGGCCCGCTTCCTCGCCTTCCGCGCCGCGCAGCTCCGCCACCAGGGCCTGCAAGGCCTCCCGCTCGCGCTGCACCAATTCCCACCGCGGACGCACGCGCTCCATGGCCGCCTGCGCGCGCTCGCGCGCATCGCGCGCCGCCCGCGCCGCTTGGCCCGTCGACGCGAGCCTGCGCCGCGCGTCGTCGAGCTGCCGCCCAACGACCTCGGCGTCCGGCATCCCCTGCTGGATGCCGAGGATTTGGGAGCGGAGCTCGGTGAGATGCGTGCGGGCGATTCGCTGCGCATCGCGCAACCGCTCGTAGCCCAGCACGTGGGACAGGAACTGCGCGCGCTCGGCCGGCTTCATGGCCGCCATCACGCTGAGGTCCTTCTGTCCCGTGAAGTACGTGTTGAAGAATTCCTCGCGCGTCATGCCGATTTTGCGCGTGAGGATGTCGGTGACGCCGCTGATCGAGTTGGCGATCGGCGTCGCCGCGCCGTCCAGATAGAGCTCGGCGTTCGTGAGGCCGCGGACGACGCGGTAGCGGTGGCCCGCAAGCTCGAAATCGAGCTCGACGCGCACCGTGGCCCGCGGCGCCGCGCGCGTGAAGCGAATCGACTCGCGCGTCCCGCGCGCCGCGGGCGTGCCGTAGATCGCCCACGCCAGCGCTTCGAGGATCGTGGTCTTGCCCGATCCGTTAGGCCCGATGATCCCCGTCAGCCCGGCGTCGAAGTCGACCCGGGTGTCCGCGTGCTGGCGGAAGTTGGCGAGGGTGATGCGATTGAGACGCACTAGCGCGGGCCGTCGGCGACGGGTCCGGCGGCGGCGGCCGCCCACGCCTGCTCCGACGCCACGTCGGCGGCGTCGAGATATTCGAGGCCTAACGACACCAGGGCGGCGCGGTCGAGATCGGCGTCCAGCGGGCGGCGCGAGAGGTACGTCTCGACGATCTCGCGCAGCGTGGCGCGCCGGCCGCCGGCCGGGATCAGCGTTAGGCGAACGGTGTCCGGCTTGCGCGCGTCCAGGTGGAAGTGCAGCGCGCGGCGCTTGTACTCGCGCAAGGCCCGGTGATCCAGCTCGCGCACCACGTGCCGCGGCACGTCGCGCACCACGAGCCGCGCCACCCGATCGTCGATGCCGCCGTCGCACGCGTCCACCCGCTCGCGAATCGCCGCATCCACATCCGCCGCCGCCAGCCCGCGCGCCGCGATCGGCGCGAGGTCGGCCAACCGCCGGGCGCCGGCGATCGGATGAAAGCGGTGCGTGCCGGCGTCGAGATCGTATTCGATGAAGCCCTTGCCCGGCACGCCGGTCGCGCGCTCCTCGTGCATCTCGCTCCACATGTTGGGCGGCAGATACTCGAGCGAGCCGCAGTAGTACATGTTGGGCGCCATCTTCTTATGCACGTGATAGTGGCCTAACGCAACGTACGTCCAGCGCTCCGGCCCGATCGCCGACACCGGCACCGGCGACGATGGACGATCCGGATACACCAGGTTAGGCGGCAGCATGCCCTCGACGTCGGCGTGCATCACCAGCACGTTGTATCGCGCGCTGGGGTCAGGCTCGAGCTGTTCCCGCGTCAAGGGCGGCGCGCCGGCCGGAAGGTCGGGCACCGCGAGCACCGACATGTCATGCGTCCCCAACCGGATTTGCCTCAACCCGTTGGCCGCCACCTCGACGCCGATGCGCGCGAACAGGTCGAGGATGCAGCCGGTCTCGGTGGCGCGCGGCCGGTCGTGGTTGCCGGCGACCATCACGATCGCGCTCCGCGGCAGCTCGAGCTTGAGGCGCTGCAACTGCGTGAACGCCTCGATGATCGCCGCGTTCATCGGACGCACCGTGTGGAACACGTCGCCCGCGATGAGCACCACCTCCGGGCGCAACGCGACCACCTTGTCGATCGCACGGCGGAACACCAGCGCGACGTCCGCCTCGCGCTGGTTGATGCCGTCGGGCGTGAGGCGATGGTACTGCCGGAAGCCGAGGTGTAAGTCGGCTAAATGAACAAGGCGCACACTCAAAGTTACCGCTGCAACCGAGAGGCGACCAGCCAAATCGACGCGATCAGCGCACGCTCGCCGTGTGCATGTGCTGCGTGATATCGGTCTGCATCCGGACCGGCGTCGCCGACGCACCGGCCACCGGCACGAGCGTCGACACGAGCGCGATCGTGGCCCGCGCGTCGATCCACCATCCGCGCTTGCGGTCCACGCACAACATGCCGGTGACCTTTCCCGACGAGCTCACACGCAACCCGTTCGCGAGCGGGCGTGTGCCGGGATCGCGGGTGATCGTGCCGTGCATGGAAACGAAGGCGAGCATCCCGTCGCTCGAGAGCGAGTCGAGCCGATACGTGGCGCGCAACGTTGCCGCGACGCCTTTGCCCGACGCGCCCACCAACGGGAGCATCGTGACCCGCTGCCAACTCTGCGACACGCTCACCGGCTTGTCTGGCAGCGTGGCCGGCATGCCCGATACCACCGCGCGAATGTCGGCCGAGAGTTGCGGCGGAAGCGCGAGCACCGCCGCCGATCCGTCGGGCGCGATGTGCAGTTGGACCCGTTGTCCTTCCATCGCGCGACGCACGTCTTCCGGCTCCGAGGGCTCCCCATCGGAGATGAGCGACACAGAATCCGTAATCGTCGTGATCGTCGTCCCGGTCTCGTCACTTCCCTGCACCAGCACGCGCGATAACAAGAGCAGCGACGTGTGCATCGTCATCGTCGTGTCGCTCCCGTGCACGTGCACGGTGCCCTTCATCGACACGTCCTGCTCGAAGCGGGTGTACAGCGTATCGCCCACTTTGGGTCTGATGCGGAGCACGATGTTCGACGTCTGCGCGTGCGCGGCACCCGGCGCAAAAAGACACGCCAAGCCGAGCACGACGAACCGCACGCGTACTGCGGCGCCCTGCTGCCCAACCGATGGAACACGCGGCCAGCCGCGCCCCGCAAAGGACATGTAAAGACCGGGTTGATGACAGCGGATTCCTACACCGTCCACGGACCGTTGCTCCCCTAACGCGCCCCCGGAGGAGAGCCAAGACGCGGCGCGTTGCACCGGGACGGCGCTCCGCGTCCATCTCCTGATGGCCGAAGGCAGGCACCTCACGCCTCGACGCCCGTATACCCGCAGTTAGTCTGCACAACCGAGACCCGCGAGTCCAACCCGCGGCTCCCCCGAGTGACAATCAACTTGGTGCGTGTGACGACCCGATTGGCTTGGATCGCGACCGTAGTGGTCGTCGCTGCCGCCTGTAACAAGGCGCACGCGTCCGGACGTTCGGGCGCCGCGTCTCACTCCGCTTCGTCCGGTCCGCAGCTCGACTTGCGTTCGCATCCGGACCTGTTGTTCGAGGTGTTCGGAGATCCCAGTGATCCGCGCATGATTCCGATCGCGGCGATCGAGCACGGCGAGCTCCAACAGATCTCACTCGACACCACTGGTTGGCGCCAGTTGGACGCGTCGTATCTGCGCAGCTCGAAGACCTACGACATCTTCGAGGGTGGTCGCGCGGCCGGCACAGCGCAAGTTCGCCGTGGGATGTGGGAGGGCGACGACCCGCTCTACACACTTCCCGGCTGCCAACTCCTGACGCCCATGGCCGCCGTCCGCCTCCAGAACCAGGACAAGCGCCCCACGTTCACGGTGGAGTATCTCGCGTCGACGGCGACGCTGGGTCACCAGCGTGACGTCAAGCCGATGCCGAGCGCCGACGTCGAGCGCATCGCGCGCGCGATTGGCTCGCAAGTGGCGAAGACGGTCGGCATTTCACAAGCGGCGCTCGACTCGCTCGACTTCCACGCAGTCGCCTTCCCGAGCGGCAACGGTCCGTGGCCGACGATCGTCGCCGGTTTCATCGACCCCGCGGCCGAGAATCCGGCGTCGACGCAGGAGACCACGACCCATCTCATCCTGATCGCCGACCGCGACTCCACCGCGACGGAATACCATCCCACTTACACGCACCGCGTCCAGGGTCCGCTCGCCTCGTCCAGCTTCCGCCGCTTCTTCGATCACCTCGACGTGAACGGCGATGGCGTGGACGAAATCTTTTTGGAAGGCTGGCAATTCGGCAGCGACACGTACTTGTCGGTGCTGTCGTGGAAGGACGGGAAGTGGGAAGAATCGTATAGGACGCGGACGAAGTGGTGCTTGGATTGAGGGAAGCGTGCGCTGGCGCGCGCTGAGGGAAGCGCTGACGCTTGGGGAAAGGGGAACGGGGCGAATTCCGAGTTGCAGCGTTAGGCGCGGGGCTCGCGGATAGGAACGTCTGTCCACAACCATTGATGTTCTTCCGCCGCCAAGGCGGCGAAGCCGCCGCTACCCGTTTTCCCAAGCGTCAGCGCTTCCCAAGCCTCACTCACCAAACGCACTCTCCACGTCTCTCTTCGAGTACGCCCGGAACGCGGTCAGCGTCTGCGTGCGATCGATGCCGGGGACTTTCGCGAATTCTTCCGTCACCACTTGCGCGATGCGCTCGTACTCGGGGACGCGAACGATCGCGACCAAGTCCCATTCGCCCGACACCGAGTAGACCTCCGACACGCCATCAATGCCGGCGAGGCGCGTCGCGCAGTGCGGAATCGCTTTCGGATCGCACTTGATGAGCACGATCGTGGTGATCATTCGTCCCCGGGAAACGGTGGAACGTTGAGGAGCCAGATCCCGCGGATGGTATCGCTGTCGTCCAGGTCGACCAGAATGTCGCGCGCGATGCATACCGTGCGCGCGTGACGGCCGGCGCCCAGACGAAAATGGATCGTCTGCTCCGATTGATCGGATTCGGCAATGAGCGTCGTGTCCATCTGCATCATGGCGACGCCTCCCTCGGATCCGGCGGACGGAACGACCAATCGGCCGCGCGCGGTGTCCGTGGGCACGCGCAGCAACGAGAGTTTCTTCACGTCCGGCCATACGGCCACTTCGACGCCGTGAATGCGACCGCCGCGCACATCGAGAATCACCCACGACCCATCGGAACCGGCGAGCTCGACTGATCCCGAGGCGCCATCCGCGAACGACATGTCGGCGAGACTCGCGGTGAGAATTGCGGTGTCAGTATCCCACCTGTACTCGACAGCCGAGGGAATGTCGGTGGCTGGTTCGATCTGCACGGTGACGTTCACTCGGTCCTCCTACGCAGGCGTTAGCGACGGCCCGCACTCACGCTCCGCCGAACTGCTGCGATCGGGCGCGTCTCCAGCGCTAAGATATCGCCTCCTCGCGCCGTCACCAGAGGACCGGCGGTGCACAACTCGTCACGACTTCATCTCGCGAAACGCGGCGACAGTGCGTTGCACGCCCGTCACGACTTGATCCAGCGGTGCCGCGTACGATAGTCGCACCCAATCCGGCGTGTAGAACGCCGCGCCCGGTACAACCGCGACGTCGTGCCGCTCGAGCAAGTGCTGCGCGAACGCGGCGCCGGCGCCGTTGCGCGAGTTGCCGCGCGTGCCACTCACGTCGAGGAACAAGTAAAACGCTCCATCGGGCGGAATCACACCGATGCCCGGTTCGCCCGCCAACATCGCCAACGCCGCATCGCGACGCCGCTCGAACTCGCCCACCATGTGCGCGATGGACGGCTCCGCCGCACCGCGATCGGTGAGCGCCGCCACCGCCGCGTGTTGCGATACGGCTGCTGCGTTAGACGTGCTGTGCGACTGTAGCGCGCCCATCGCCTGCGCCACCGCGCGCGGCGCGATTGCCCACCCGATGCGCCAGCCCGTCATCGCGTACGCTTTCGCGACACCATCCACCAGAATCACTCGATCGCGCGATGACGCGACCTCGAGGATCGACGTTGCAACACCCGCGTACGCGATGCGCCGATAGATCTCGTCGCTGATCACCCACCATCCGCGCTCTTCGGCCAACGCGAGAATCGACTCCAACTCCGCGCGATCGTACACGGCTCCAGTCGGGTTGCAGGGCGAGTTGAGCATCACACCCTTGGTCGCCGGCGTCGCCGCGGCAGCCAACGCAGCCGCGGTCACCTTGAGCCCGTTCGCGGGATCGCCCAGCACAGGCACCGGCTCCGCGCGCGCCAGCGCCACCATTTCGTAGTAGCTCGTCCAACTTGGCGTCGGAATCAGCACCTCGTCGCCGGGACCGAAGAGCACGAAGCACGCATTGAACAAGGACTGCTTCGAACCAGTCGAAACGACGATATCGCCGGGCGTCACACGATCGTCACCGCGATAGTCGGCGTTCGCGAGCGTCGCGATCGCTTCGCGCAACGGCAGTATGCCCTCCGTGGCCGTGTACCGTGTGGCGCCGGCGTCGATCGCGCGTTGCGCCGCGCGCCGAATGAACTCCGGCGTGTCGAAGTCCGGTTCACCGGCCCCGAGGTCGATTACGCGTCGTCCGGCTGCGCGAAGCGCCTTGGCGCGCGCGGACACGGCGATGGTCGCGGACTCCTTGAGTTGGGCGATGTTCGGCGACGGCACGAACGCACGGCGAACGGTCATCTCAGTCACTGCGACTCCTTGAGTTTGGAGGGCCGATGGCTCGTCTGCTATATTTTAGTCGCGTCGCGTTCGTGACGCCATTGAAAACCGAGGAGCGTCGTCTTGGAGCACGGGAACGGTGAAACCGCGCGCGACAAAGCAAATGTGTCGCGCAATCAGAACGTCATGTACGTGCTTCCGCACGATGCGGCAGCGATCGCGCAGTTCATGGGTCCGGTGCTCGAGCAGCTGGACGCACCGGACGCGAGCGACGTAGTCGGCCCGCGCGCCGTCGTCGTAACACCGGACGCTCCGAGCGCGATGGCCATCGCGCGATTCGTCGCGTCGGCGCCGGCGAGTGAGTCCACGCCCAACACGTCTCGCGTCATCGCGGCCACCGGTGCTCGCCGCGCATCCCGGCTGCTCGCGGCGCGGTCGGCACCGGTGATAGTGGGACCGGCGGATCAGCTGCTGGACATGGTGCGTCGCGCCGCGCTCAAGCTCGACAACGTGCGCGCCGTGGTCATCGCGTGGGCGGATCTGGTGATCGACGCCGGCGCCATGGCGTCGCTCGAGGCGCTCATGAGCGAAATGCCGAAGGACGCACCGCGCACCGTGGTTGCAGCGCGAAACACGCCCGAGGTAGAAGCAGTCGTCGAGCGATACGCCCGACGCCCGCGACGCGTAGACGCTGCTCCCGACGCGCCGGCAGAATCCATCGCCATGCGTTACGTGATCTCGGCGAGTGAAACGCGGCCTGTGGCCCTGCGCAACATTCTCGACGCGCTCGACCCGCCCGGTGCCGCAGTGTACGCCCGCTCCGATGAATCTGCCCGTGAGGCAGCGGACACGCTGCGCACACTCGGCTACACGACCGAAGACATCGTGCGCGTCGTGCGCGATGGGTCGACACCCGCGGCGCTCATGGTGCTGTACGACCATCCGTCGTCTCGCGCCGAGTTGGAGCAGGTCGCCGCCGCCGCGCCGAATCAGGTGGTCGCGATCGTCCAGCCGCGTCAGTTGCCGGCACTCGCCGCGCTCGCGGGCAGCGATCGTCTCGTGCCCCTGTCGTTCGACAGTGCGGTGGCCGCTGCGCGTACGAGCGAAGAGCGCATGCGCGATGAAATCCGCGCCGTGCTCGAGCGGGGGTTGCCGGTTCGCGAGCTGCTCACCATCGAGCCGCTCCTCGTTGATTTCGACGCCGCATCGGTCGCCGCAGCCTCGCTGCGTCTCCTCACCGACGCACGGGAGCGGCCTGTGCCTAACGCAACCAGCGCGCAACCGACTGCCGCCTCGGCGCCGTCAACACCTCAGGATGCGCGCGCGCCGCGCGCCGCGCCGCAATCCGGCACCGTGCGTGTATTCGTGAACATCGGGGAGCGCGACGGCGCATCTGCCCGCGATTTGGTCGGCGCGATCGCGAACGAAGCCGGCATCGCGGGATCACGCATCGGGCGCGTCGAAATACGGGAGAACCATTCCGTCGTCGAGCTCGAGTCCGCCGACGCCGAGCGCGCCATTGCGGCATTGTCGGGCGCCAACATCCGCGGACGCCGCGTGAACGCGCGCCTCGACGTAGATCGCGGTGGTTCGCGGGACCGCGGCGGTTCGCGCGACCGCGGCGCGCCGAGGGATCGCGGATCGAGAGACCGCGGTCCACGTGAACGCGGCGGATCGCGCGACGCAGGCGCGCGAGGTGGCCGCGGCAGCACCGGCCGCGCCGGACCGGGACGCGGCCCGGTTGGCCGGCGGCCGCCCGCGCGCGATCGCGGACCGTCTCGCCCGCGCGACGAGTGAGCGACCAGAGCGCGTTCGGCGGACCCACGCGCACCGGTTGGATCGAGGTCATCGCCGGCGTGATGTTCAGCGGCAAGAGCGAAGAGCTCATTCGTCGCGTGCGCCGCTCGATCATCGCGAAGAAAAAAGTGCAGGTGTTCAAGTCGCACCTGGATGACCGCTATCAGGGCGTCTTGTCGATCGCCAGCCACGACGGACGCACTGTGGAAGCGGCGCCCGTCGATTCATCGCTGCAGATCGCTCAGCAGATCAATCCGCTCGCCGACGTCGTTGCCATCGACGAAGCGCAGTTTCTCGACGCGGGCATTGTCGACCTCGCCACATCGCTGGCCAACCAAGGCATTCGCGTCATCGTCGCCGGCACCGACACGGACTTCCGGGGCGAGCCGTTCGGCGCGATGCCGCAGCTCATGGCCGTAGCCGAGATGGTCGACAAGCTCCACGCGATCTGCGTGATCTGCGGCGGTCCGGCAAGCCGGAACCAGCGTCTGCTCGGCGGTAAACCGGCGCGCTACGATTCGCCCACCATCATGGTTGGTGGCCGCGAATCGTACGAAGCGCGGTGTCGTCATTGTCATCAGGTGCCGCTGCGCGACGAAGATCAGGTGCCGCTGCTATAGCTGCGGTACTAACCGACACGCATCGGACGCGCCACTGTCGTGGCTGGTTGACAGCGCGCGGCAGCGCACCCTACCTTGGCCGCCGTCAACGGCCCCATGTCCAACTCACGCTCGACATGAATCGCATCGTTCGATCCGCGCTCTTGATCGCCGCCGCCCTGCTCGGGTCGGCATGCATGAAGGACTCGCCCGTTGGGCCGCACGACGGCAGTGTGTCGCTGCGCATCCATTTTCAGAACGGGACGCCGGGCGAACAGATCCAGGTCGCGATCGCGTCGTTTGTCCCGGACACCGAGGGCGTGGTCGATTCGCTGTTCAACGGCACGTTCCCCGTCACGACTGGAACGCAGGACCTCACGGTCCAGTTCGATCTCACCTCGTGCCTCGGCCGCTTCACGCCCGATGCGCAGGGGCCGTACTGTATGATCGAAGCCACGATTTCGCTGCTGAACAATGGCGTGGTCCAAGACCAGCAGTTCACGGGTACTATGATCGTGAGGCCCGGTCAGGTCGTGCAGTCGCAGCCCGTCGTCCTCACGGCCGGCAACAATCCGCCCGTGATCACGACGCTCGATACGGCACGCGTCGTCGAGCCCGGTCTCATTCGATACACACTCACAGGCAACGATCCGGATGGCGACATTACGTCGCTACAGGCCATCGACATCGTGAACGGGAACTTGGACATCGAGACGCCGTATTCGTTCTTTCCGCCGCTCAAGACGATCAACGGAATCTTCTACGCGCTGCAAACTGACTTTGTCGGCGCGAATTCGATCGAGGTGTTCTTGTCCGATTCCAAATTCAACTCGAGCCCGTTGGACACGATCCCGGCGTTGCCAACTATTGGCGACATTGTGATCGACAGCTTGAGTATCGATACCACGGCGGACTCGGTGATCGTGAACGTGACGCCGGCCATCGACAGCTTGGAGCTCGTGTTCCTCGACAACTCGACGGGGAATGCATCTCTGCTGTTCACATGCGGTGGGGCGGCGCCGCCGGCTCTCACGACTAACCGGTTCGCGTGCAAGCGGCCCACGCCGTTCACGACGTCGACGGTGATTGCGGTGCCCGTCGACGCCGGCGGAAACCCCGGCGCCGGCGTGCGCTGTACCGTACCGACTGCCTCGTGTCTCCCAGTACCGCTCGGCAATCGGATCCAGGCATCGCGACGCGCGCGCAGGGTACGGGTGCGCCGATGATGCTCGTCGGCCTTACGGGGAACATCGCGAGCGGCAAGTCTTCGGTTGCGAAAATGTTCGCGGCGCGCGGCGCCACGATCATCGATGCCGACGTGCTCGCGCGGCGTGCGGTGGAACCCGCCACGCCTGCGCTCAGAGCGATCGTGTCGCGATGGGGCACGGGCGTGCTTTCGCCCGACGGCTCGCTCGATCGCGCCGCGCTGCGCCACGTCGTGTTCGACCGCCCCGACGAGCTCGAAGCGCTCAACGCCATCGTGCATCCCGAAGTTGGGCGTCTGCGCGATGAGGAAATCGACGCCGCCGCCGCGCGCGGCGATCGCGTGGTCGTGTGCGACATTCCTCTGCTGTTCGAGCGTCGTCTGGCCGACACGTTCACGCGCATCGTGCTCGTCGACGCCCCGCGTCCGATGCGCCTCGAGCGTCTCATGCGCGATCGCGGATTGTCACAGGAAGAGGCTGTGCAAATGATCGCCGCACAGATGCCGGCCGAGCTCAAGCGGGCGCGCGCCGACATCGTGATCGAGAACGCCGGCACGTTGGAGCAGCTCACCGAGCGTGTGCGAGAGGTGTGGGAGGCGATCGCGCGCGACGCGAACGCGACGGCATCTGCATCGGCGTGACGAGTAGCGGGTAGTGGGTCAAGACTGACCCACTACCGAGTAGCGCGTTTGCTTGACGCCCTCTCGCCTCGCCGGTAGACTTCGCGCGACCTCACCCGCGCAGCGTAGCGCCAGCCGTGTCGAACATTCCAAGCGACCTGCTCTACACCGAAGAGCACGAATTCGTAAAACGTGTCGAAGCCGACGTCGTGCAAATCGGGATCACCGATTATGCGCAAGGTGAATTGGGCGACGTGGTGTACGTCGAATTGCCCAAGGTCGGCGAATCGTTCGGCCGCATGGACGTTTTCGGCACTATCGAGGCGGTGAAAGCGGTGTCGGAATTGTTCTCGCCGCTCGCGGGCACGGTGGAAGCGGTGAATCCGCGGCTCGACAAGGAACCGGCGCTGGTGAACACGGATCCGTACGGCGAGGGCTGGATGATTCGCCTTCGCGTGAAGGACGCGGGCGAGCAGGACCAGTTGCTGGGCCCGGACGAATACCGGAAGCACATCGGCGAGTGAGAATCCCGATGAGGAACGGAGAAGCGCTGCGCTGAGGGAAGCGCGCGTCAGCGCGCGCTTCCCTGCTCCTCATATTCTTCGATCGGCGGGCACGCGCAAACCAAATTTCTGTCTCCGAACGCGCTCTCCACGCGCCCAACGGCCGGCCAGAACTTCCACTCGCGCGTCCACGGCGCCGGAAACGCGGCCTGCTCGCGCGTGTACGGCCGCGACCAATCGGACGAGAGCACGCGCTCGAGCGTGTGCGGCGCGTGCTTGAGCGGATTGTCCACCTTGTCGGCGCGGCCCTCTTCGATGTCGCGGATCTCCTCGCGAATCGAGATGAGCGCGTCGCAGAAGCGGTCCAGCTCTTCTTTCGATTCGCTCTCCGTGGGCTCGATCATGAGCGTGCCGGCGACGGGGAAGGACACCGTGGGCGCATGGAAGCCATAGTCCATGAGACGCTTGGCGATGTCTTCCACCTCGACGCCCGCGCTCTGCTTGAGCGCGCGCGGGTCGATGATGCACTCGTGTGCCACGGTGCCGTGCACGCCGCGATAGAGCACCGGGTAGTGCGCGTCGAGGCGCTTGGCCATGTAGTTCGCGTTCAGGATCGCGACCTTGGACGCGCGCGTTAGGCCTTCGCCGCCCATGAGCTCGATGTACATGTACGAGATGGGCAGGATGCTCGCGCTGCCCCACGGCGCCGCCGACACCGGGCCGATCGCTTCCGTGCCGCCCACGTGGACTAACGGATGGCCGGGCAAAAACGGCGCCAGGTGCGCCGCGCACGCGATCGGGCCCATGCCCGGGCCGCCGCCGCCGTGCGGAATGCAGAACGTCTTGTGCAGGTTCAGGTGGCACACGTCGGCGCCGATGTCGGCGGGGCGGCAGAGGCCCACCATCGCGTTCATGTTCGCGCCGTCCATGTAGACCTGCCCGCCGTTGGCGTGCACGATCTGGCACAGGTCGCGGATGCCTTCCTCGAAGACGCCGTGCGTGGACGGATACGTCACCATGAGCGCCGCCAGGCGCGACGCGTTGGCCGCGGCTTTCTCGCGCAGGTCGCCGAGATCGATGTTGCCGCGCTCGTCGGTGCGCACGACCACCACCGACATGCCCGCCATCACCGCACTCGCCGGGTTGGTTCCGTGCGCCGACTGCGGGATGAGGCACACGTCGCGGTGGCCGTCGCCGCGCGACTCGTGGTACGCGCGAATGACGAGGAGGCCCGCGTATTCTCCTTGCGATCCAGCGTTAGGCTGGAGCGACACAGCCGGGAAGCCGGTGATCTCCGCCAGCGCGCCCTCGAGCCGCTCGAACAACACGGAATAGCCGTCGGTCTGCTCGCGCGGCGCGAAGGGGTGCAGCCGGTTGATCTCGCGCCACGAGATGGGCAGCATCTCGGCCGTGGCGTTGAGCTTCATGGTGCACGAGCCTAACGGAATCATCGAGTGCGTGAGCGACAGGTCGCGCGACTCGAGCTTGCGCATGTAGCGCAGCATCTCGGTCTCGGAGTGGTACTTGTTGAACACCGGATGCGTGAGATACGCGCTCGTGCGCGCGAAGCGCTCGTCGAACCGGTCGTCGACGCTCTCGGCCACGTGGGCGGCGGTAAAGTCCGGATGCGCGCCGCGGTTGAACACGTGGAACAGGTCGTCCACGTCCTCCAACAGCGTACTCTCGCCGATCGCGATGCCCACCGTGTGCTCGTCGATCACCCGCATGTTGAGCTGCTTGGCGCGCGCGTCCCGCAGCACGTCGGGGAGACGGCGTTCGCCTAACTCGACGCACACCGTGTCGAAGAACACGTCGTGCCGGATGCCGTAGCCCAGACGGCGCAGCCCCTCGGCCACCGTCTCGGCGAACCGGTGGGCGCGCGCGGCGATCCGATCGAGTCCCCCCGGGCCGTGCCACACCGCGTACATGCTCGCCATCACCGCCAGCAGCACCTGCGCCGTGCACACGTTGCTCGTCGCCTTCTCGCGGCGGATGTGCTGCTCGCGCGTCTGCAGCGCCATGCGGAGCGCCGGCCGGCCTTCGGCGTCGCGCGACACGCCGATGATGCGGCCCGGAATCTGGCGCTTGAACTCGTCGCGCGTGGCGAAATACGCCGCGTGCGGCCCGCCGAAGCCTAACGGAACGCCGAACCGCTGCGTGCACCCCACCGCCACGTCCGCGCCCCATTCCCCGGGCGGAATCAGCAGGGTGAGCGCGAGCGGGTCCGCCGCCACCGTGAGCAGACCGCCCGCGGCGTGCACGCGCTCGGCGAAGGCGTGGTAGTCGGCCACCGCGCCGTCGGCCGTCGGATATTGCACCAGCGCCCCGCAGACGTCCGTGCCTAACGTCGCCGTCTTGTGGTCGCCGACGATCACCGTGATGCCGCGCGCCCGGGCACGCGTGCGCACCACGTCGATCGTCTGCGGGAAGCAGTCCTGCGACACGAAGTACGTGTTCTTGCCGCCGCCTCCCTTCACCGCGTGCGACATCATCATCGCCTCGGCCGCCGCCGTCGCCTCGTCGAGCAGCGACGCGTTGGCGATCGGCAGGCCGGTGAGGTCGATGATCATCGTCTGAAAGTTGAGCAGCGCCTCGAGACGGCCCTGCGCCACTTCCGCCTGATACGGCGTGTACGCCGTGTACCACGCCGGATTCTCGAGGATGTTCCGCTGGATCACCGGCGGCACGAGGCAGCTGTAGTAGCCCAGTCCGATGAACGACCGGAAGACCTGATTGCGCGACGCCACCTTGCGGAAGCCGCGCAGCGCCGCCGTCTCGCTCTTCCCGTCGCCTAACGCTAACGGACGCCGGAGCCGGATCGCGTCCGGCACCGTCGCATCCATGAGATCGTCGAGCGTGTCGTAGCCCAGGGCCTCGAGCATGGCTCGCACGTCTTCGTCGCTCGGACCGACGTGGCGCGGAATGAAACTGTCGGCATCAGTCAGCGATACCGGTGCAATCGTGGTCGTCATGAAAGCCTCGGCGCCAAGGGCGCGCGGTCGTGTCGGTGAGCGAACACCGTGGTGCGGGTCGCCGACCCGCCTCGCAGCACCGAAATCTGCCATCCGGGCTGACGAAATTCCATCGTCGCCCCCAACCGCCCGTGACCCGCACGATGGCACGACGCCACCTCGTGACCCCTCTGTTCCTTGCCTCGCGAGCGTCCTGCACCCATCCTTGCCCCGATCACGGTCGCCCAAGCTTACGGTTGGGGCCGCCGCGGCAGATGCACACGCAGCGAAAGGAGGACGAAGCGAACCATCTCCCGTGACTTGATCGTCTTCACGGTGCGGCAGCCAGCACGGCGTCGCCTATGAGGCACCTCCCCTTTTCGCGATTCGTGCTCATGCGAACCCCACTCGTTGCGTCGTCATTGCTCCCACTGCTCGCCGCGATCGCCTGCCAGCCTGGCGATCACGCGCGAACGGCCGGCGACCAATACGGCGGCACCATGGTGATCGCCGTCAGCGGCGACGCCGATGCGCTGGTCCCTCCGATCACCGTGAACTCGACCAGCTTCGAGGTGGATGGACTCGTCTTCGAGAATCTGGCGCGCCCCGGCGCCACCCTCGATCCCATCGGCGATCAGGGCTGGACGGGCGAGCTGGCTGATTCGTGGACGTGGGGCAAGGACTCGCTCACGATCGCCTTTCACGTCGACACCACCGCCCGCTGGCACGACGGCATCCCGGTTCGCGCGAGCGACGTCAAATTCACGCTCCAGTTGTACAAGAATCCCAAGACGGCATCGTTCGTCGCACCGCTCCTCGCCAACATCGATTCCGTGAGCACGCCTGATTCATCGACTGCGGTGTTCTGGTTCAAGAAGCGGTATCCGGGCCAGTTCTACGACGCGGCGTATCAGATGCGGATTCTGCCGCGCCACGTTTTGGCCGGCACCGATCCCGCGCAGCTGCAGTCGTCGCCGTTCTCACGGCATCCGATTGGCAGCGGGCCGTACCGGTTCGTGAGCTGGATGCCGCGCCAGTCGATCGAGCTCGCGGCCGACTCGTCGTATCATCGCGGACGCGCGCGCATCCAGCGGCTCATCTGGAGCGTCGCTCCCGAGTACAATGCCAGCGTGGTGCGCCTCATGTCCGGCGACGCCGATTTCCTCGAGTTCGTCAACCCCCCGGACATCCCGCGCGTCGGCCATGCGCCTAACGTGAAGCTCGTGCCCTACCCGTCGATGGCGTACGGCTACCTGTTGTTCAACGAGCGCGACCCCAATGATCCGTCCAAGCCCAACGCGCTGTTCAGCGACCGGACGCTCCGTCGCGCGCTCACGATGGCGATCGACCGCCGCCGCGTCACCAGGAGCGTGTTCGATTCGTTAGGCGCGGTAGCCTATGGGCCCTACACCCACACGCTCCCGTACTTCGACAGCACCGTCGCCGAATTGCCGTTCAGTCCCGACAGCGCCCGCCGCCTGCTCGATTCGTTAGGCTGGCACGTGGGCGCGGACGGCATCCGCAGCAAGAACGGCCGGGCGCTGCGATTCAGCATGCTCGTTCCCACCTCGAGCGCCGTCCGTATGCAGACCGCCGTCCTGCTCCAGGCGATGTTCCATGACGTGGGCGTGCAGGCCGACGTCGAGTCGGCGGACATCGGGACGGTCCGGCAGCGCAACGAGGGACGCCAGTTCGAGACGGTGATCGAAGCCATGCAGTCGGATGGCAACCCGAGCTCGATCTTGCAGAGCTGGGGCATCGATGCCGCCAAGGCCAAGGATGGCGGCAACGCCGGCTCGTACGAGAATCCGCGCTTCGACGCGTTGGTCGACACCGCCGTGGCCCAGTTCGACCCGAAGCGCGCGCGCGCGTACTATTTCCGGGCGTACGGCATGTTGAACGAGGACGCCCCCGCGATCTGGCTCTGGGAACCCTTGACCGTGGCCGCGGTGCAGAAGCGCATTCACCCGGTGGACATGCGCGCCGACGAGTGGTTCGCTAACATCTCGCAATGGTACATCCCATCCGACGAGCGCATCGCCCGCGACCAGATCCGGCTCGCCGAGGTCCAACGTTAGCCCGTCGTGGTACGCGATGAGTCGCGTCCCGCCCCCGCGGCGCGCCGTGCGCGCCCAACGCTGACGTGGCCCGACTGCTCCTGCGCCGCGCCATCCACGGGGCGCTGATCATCTGGCTGGTCGCGACCGCGACGTTCTTTCTGCTCCACCTCGCACCCGGCGACCCCATCGCCGCGTCGCTCGACAGTCCGCTCACGCCGCCGGTCGTCCGCACGCACTACCGGCACGAGTACGGCCTCGACCAGCCGCTGTCGGTCCAGTACGGACGATGGTTGGTCATGATGGCGCACGGCGACTTCGGCTTCTCGTTTCCCCACCGCCGCCCGGTGAGCAGCGTCATCGCCTCGGCGCTGCCCAACACGTTGTTGCTCATGGGCGTCGCATTGCTGCTGTCGTTCGTGGCGGGGATTGCGTTAGGACTGATCCAGGCTCGGCACCGCGGACGCCCGCTCGACTGGGGCTTGGGTCTCGGATCGCTGTTCTTCTATTCGATGCCCGACTTCTGGCTCGCGCTCATGTTGTTGTTCCTGTTCGCGTTCGTCTGGCACGTGTTCCCCGTGACCGGCATGTTCGACCCGGTCATGTATCCGTACTACGGGTTCTGGCAGCGCGTGGGCGACCGCCTGTGGCATCTCGTGCTGCCCGCGTGCACGCTCGCGCTCTTGAGCGCCGCCGCCATCGCGCGCTTTCAACGCGCCGCGCTGCTCGACGTCGCCGGCGAAGACTTCGTGCTCACCGCGAGGGCCAAAGGCGTGAGCGAGCGCGGCGTGTGGCTGCACCACGTGCTGCGCAACGCGCTCTTGCCGGTGATCACGCTGTTCGGCCTCGCGCTGCCCGTGTTGTTAGGCGGATCGGTATTCGTCGAAAAGGTGTTTTCGTGGCCCGGGATGGGTTTGCTCACCGTCGAAGCGATCGGCACGCGCGACTATCCGCTCCTCTGCGCGGCCGTCGTCATCGCCAGCGTGCTCGTGATCGGCGGCAGCTTCGTGGCCGACGCCCTCTACGCCGTGGTCGACCCCCGCGTCCGGCTCGAGTGACGTGCACCCCCTCGTCTGGATTGCCGCCGCTGTGCTCACCACGCTCGCCTGCGGCGCCATCGCACGCGCCGGCGACGGCGACAGCGGCTCGCCGTGGCGGATCGCGCTCACGCGACTGCGCGACAACCACGCCGCGTTCGCCGCGCTGTGCGTGATCGTCGCACTGTTGATCGTCGCCGCGCTCGCACCGTGGCTCGCGCCGTATTCGCCCATCGCGCAGCCCGACATCGTCCGGCTCAAGAATCTGCCGCCGTCGTTAGCACACCCCTTCGGCACCGACTTCGCGAGCCGCGACGTGTTCAGCCGCGCGTTGTACGGCGCGCGCGTGTCGCTCAGCGTCGCGCTCCTGGCCATCGTGGTATCCGCGTCGGTCGGCACGGCGTACGGCGCCATCGCCGGATACGTGGGCGGACGCATCGACACCCTCATGATGCGCCTCATCGATGCCGGCTTGTCCGTGCCGCGCATTCTGCTGTTGATCGCCGTGCTCGCTCTCTGGGCGCCGGTGCCGCTGCCCGTCCTGGTGCTTCTGTTAGGCCTCACCGGATGGTTCGGCGTGAGCCGCGTCGTCCGCGCGCAGGTGCTGTCGCTCCGCGAGCGCGACATGGTGGTGGCCGCGCGCGCGTTGGGCGCGAGCGATCGTGAAATCCTGTGGCGCCACATCCTGCCCAACGTCCTGTCCCCGGTCATCGTCTCCATCACGCTCGGCATCGCCAACGTGTTGATCGTGGAAGCGGGCCTGTCGTACCTGGGCGTCGGCGTGCGGCCGCCGTCGGCGAGCTGGGGCAACATGATCTTGGATGGCGCCGACGAAATCGCGTCGCTGTGGTGGATCTCCACGTTTCCGGGATTGGCGATCGTCGTGACCGTGATGGCATTCAATCTTCTTGGCGACGGCTTGCGCGACGCGCTCGACCCTCGTCAGGTTGACGGGTGATGACGAGCACCCCCGCCGCGTCCGCGCCCCTCCTTTCCATCCGTGATCTGTCCACCTGGTTTCACACCGGCGGACGCAGTGTGGCCCGCGCCGTCGACGGCGTGTCGTTCGATGTGATGCCGCACGAAACCGTCGGGCTGGTCGGCGAGTCGGGATGCGGCAAGTCGGTGACGTCGTTGTCGATCCTCAGGCTCATCGAGCGGCCCGGACGAATCGAGCCCGGCAGCCGCATCGACTTCGAGGGACGCGATCTGTTGTCGCTCGACGACCGCGCGATTCGCGCGATTCGCGGCAATCGGATCTCGATGATCTTCCAAGAGCCGATGACGTCGCTCAATCCCGTGTTCACCGTGGGCGACCAGATCGCCGAGGTCGCGCGCGTGCACAGCACCGCCTCGCGTCGTGAGGCATGGGAGCGCGCGGTGGACATGCTCCAGCAGGTCGGCGTCCCCGCGCCCGCCGATCGCGCGCGCGAATATCCGCACCAATTGTCGGGCGGATTGCGCCAACGCGCGATGATCGCGATGGCGCTCATGATGCATCCGGCCCTGCTGATCGCCGACGAGCCGACCACCGCGCTCGACGTGACGATCCAGGCGCAGATTCTCGAGCTCCTGGCCGAGCTGCAGACGCGTGTGGGAATGTCGATCCTGCTCATCACCCACGACCTCGGCGTCATCGCCGAGTCGGCCACGCGCGTGCTGGTGATGTATGCCGGCCAGATCGTCGAGGAGGCGCCGGTGCGCACCCTGTTCGACGCGGCGCACCACCCGTACACCGAAGGCCTGTTGAGCGCGATGCCACGGTTAGGCGACAGGCGCGAGCGCCTCACGGTAATTCCCGGCACGGTGCCGTCGCCCACGCAGTGGCCGGCCGGCTGCCGCTTCCACGACCGGTGCGCGTACGCGTGGGATCGCTGCCGCACCGACGCGCCGCCGCTCTATCAAATCGGCGCCGGCCACGTCTCGCGCTGCCACCTGGCCGCCGAGCCGGCGCGGCGGCGCGCGCCAGCCTTCGCCGCCGCGGCGCCCGCCTCGTGACCGCGCCTAACGCGGCGTCCGCCCGCTCGGCGCCGCCTAACGGCATCGCGCCGTTGCTCGCGGTGCGCGACCTGGTCAAGCACTTCCCGATCACGCGCGGCGTGTTCCGCCGCCGCGTGGGCGCGGTCCGCGCCGTCGACGGCGTCTCGCTCGACGTCTTCCCGGGCGAAACGCTCGCGCTGGTCGGCGAATCGGGCTGCGGGAAGACGACCACCGGCCGCGCGATCCTGCGCCTCATCGAGCCGTCGGCCGGCGAGATCCGCTTCGACGGCGCCGACGTCCGTGCGTTAGGCGGCGACGCCCTGCGCCGGCTGCGCCGCCAGATGCAGATCATCTTCCAGGATCCGTTCTCGTCGCTCAACCCGCGCATGACGGTGGGCGCGATCGTGCGCGAAGGTCTCACGATTCACAAACTGGCCGAGGGCGAGGCCGCCGACGCGCGCGTGCGCGAGCTGTTGGACGAAGTCGGCCTCCGCGCCGACGTCGCCTCACGCTACCCGCACGAATTCTCCGGCGGCCAGCGTCAACGCATCGGCATCGCCCGCGCGCTCGCCGTCGAGCCGCGCTTCATCGTGTGCGACGAGCCGGTGAGCGCGCTCGACGTGTCCGTGCAAGCGCAGGTGATCAACCTGCTCGAGGACCTGCAGCGCGAGCACGGCCTCGCCTATCTGTTCATCGCGCACGACCTGTCGGTCGTCGAGCACATCGCCGATCGCGTCGCCGTGATGTACTTGGGGCACATCGTCGAGCTGGCCGACGCCGACGAGCTGTACCGGCGCCCGATCATGCCGTACACGCAAGCGCTTCTCTCCGCTGTCCCGGTCCCCGACCCCACGCGCCAACGCCACCGCATCATCTTGAGCGGCGATGTCCCCTCGCCCGCCAATCCCCCGTCGGGCTGCCCGTTCCACCCGCGCTGCCCCCACCCGCGCAAGGATGACGCATGCACGCGCCTCGTCCCTCCGCTCGAAGAGAAGGAGCCCGGCCACCTCGTCGCCTGCATCAAGCAGACGCCGACGACCGTGTCGTGGCCCGAGCAGCAATCCGCCGGCGGTACGATGCAACCCGAACGCATCATCCCCGATGCGTTAGGCTGAGGCCTAACGGTAAGCCCCTACGCCCCTACGCCCCTACGCCGCTACGCCCCACGCCCGCCTCACACTTTTCCCTTGACCCTTGTCCCTTGTCTTTGTCCCTCTTCCCCGTTTCTCACGGCCAACTAAATACGCTCGACGGCGACACCAACTCCCTGCTGAACCGCACGTCCCGCGGCTCGCGCGTGAACAAGTGGCTGGCATTCAGCACGCTCAACCGCACTTCCCACTTCGCATGCGCGTCGTGATTCACCGGCAGCGCGAAATCCAGACGCCACGTCTGCTGCGACCCCGGCGGAAACGCGCCGAGTAGTCCCACACCCACGCCCGTCTTGACCGGCGTCGTGATGCCGAACGGCGCGTCGCCCGCCCACACGCGGCCGGCGTCGGCGAAGAACGCGAGACCCACCGCCGCCTGGTCGCGCACGCGCCCGATCACCCACCGATCCTCGATCCGCGCCACCCCGCGCATCGCCCCCGCGTCCTGCGAGTCGATGTAGCCGCGCACGCCGCCGTCCACTTCGCCTAACGCAAGCTGGAACGGCACGCGCTGGTCCCATCCGCTGCCCCAATCCAGCGTTCCGACCAGCGTGTGATCCGTGGCGATGCGCCGGTAGGCGACGATGCGCGCGCTGCCCAGGATCCCGTCCCACCCGTGCGACCGATAGTCCTCGCGCCCTTCGGCGGTGGCGGTGAGATAGCCGAAGGTGCGCGGCGTGCCGACGCCCACGTACACGTCGCTCGCCAGGAAGAGATCGTCGTCGTGCCCGTCCAGGATCCGCACGCCGCGCCCGAGGAGCGTGCCTAACTGAAAGCCCAGGCGGACGTCCTGCGTCGCCTCGAGCGCGTCGAAGTGCTGCACCGGCAGGAAGCTGAGGTTCCGCAGGCCCCACAGCACGTTGAAGCGCGTATTGTGGCGCACCGGGTATCGCGCCACCAGCGAATCGAAGCTCACGGCGGAGTCCGGGTCCGGCGGGAGCCCCACGTGGTCTTCCTCGTGCGACACCGAAAAGCCCAACAAACTGAGCTGCCGCGGTCCGCCGATGCGCACCACGCCGCCGATGTCGCCGAACTTGCGGTCGATCGCGACCGCCACCGGCGCCAGATCGCTCCGGTCGAACCCGAACACGTCGCTCCGATCCTCGCCGATCACGCGCCACGCGATGCGCTGCCGATCGGTGATGAATGGATGGCTCAAGTCGGCGAGCAGGTTGCTCTGCCCCAGATCGAAGCGCTCCGCCGCCACGTTGAAATGCCACGGCCGGCCCGCGAACTGGTAGTCGGTGAAGCGCACGCCGTACGTATCGCGAAACTGATTGTCGGCCCACTCCACCTGCACCGACCGGCCGCCGCCCAGGAAATTGCCCTCGCCGATCCGGAACGACGTCAGATACGGGCTATGGCTCGCCGTGCCTAACGCAAGGATGGGCGTGAATTCGTCCGTCGTCTCGGCCAGCAGGATCACGCCGCCCGCGCCGTCGTCGTACGGCGTGATGGTCGCCTGCGCGATGAACGGCTGCGCGCGGAGGATGCGCTCCGATTCGGCCACGTCGGCCGAGTCGCACGCCATGCCGGGCTGCAGCAGCATGAATCGCTGCACCACCTCGGGCTTGGTGTTCGAATGGATCGACGACAGGATGCCGAGCGGCGTCGTCCACCACTTGCCGTTGCGCGGATAGTACGGCGGCCGCGTCTGCACCTCGATCTCCGAGATGCGCTGGCCGGCGCACGCCACCGCACGGCCCGCCACCTGCGCCGGCGCCGGACGGGCCGCGATGCCAAACGCCACCGCCGCGGCACCCACGCCTAACGCAAGGCGGCGCGCCGAAACCGGGCGGACGGCGCGCGCGCTCAGCGGCCCATGCGGCGCTTGAGCTCCTCGAGCCGCCGCTCCGCGTCCGCCTCGCGCGCCGATCGGTCGGCTGCCCGCTCGAGTCCGGCAAGATCCGATTCCAGTGCGGCGTCCGGTGAGTCCGGCCCGCTCGCCGCCGCCGCCGGCGCAGACCCCGCCCCCGCACTCGAACTGCCCCCGCCCGCCATCGCGTGAAATTGGTCCGTCATCTCCGCCAATTCCTGCTCCGCCAATGCCAGCTCCGACGTCTGCGCCTCCAACTTTCGCTCCAACATCCCCACCCGCTCCGTGTGCTTGGCAGCGTACCGCTCGGCGACGCGGGCCGTCTCGTCGTCGTGAATGTCCGCCGCCATTCGCCCGCGACGGAGCGCCGTCTCCACGTCCGCTCGCTCGTGCTCGAGCTGCGCCCGCGTCTTGTCGAGCGCGGCACGCACTTGCGACACGCCCACCTTCGCCTCGACGAGCGCATCGCGCATCATCGCAAGAACCGCGCGTCCCCCCGCTGGAGAGGACGCGCGGCTCATCGCGTCGCGCCAGGATTGCTTCATACTCTCGAGCGCGGCGCCCGTCCTCGACGCCGAAACAGGTGCATTGGCATCACGATTTGCGCGGCGTCTTGGCGTAAAACTCACTCATCCGACGCTCCACATCCCGCGACCGGCACTTGGGACACGTCACCTCGCCGCGCCCGTGCTGCGAGATGGCCTCGCGTACCGCGAACGTCGCGTGGCAGGCATGACATTCATATTCGTAGGTCGGCATACGGCACCCTCGCGAAAATGCTGGCTATCCAGTTACGATACGAATCGCTTGGCCGCGCGCGCAACCCACACGGCATCATCTTATTTCCACGCAATGTCACGCCACGATACGGCTGCCACCCGACCACCGCGCATCGCGATCTCCGCCACCATGCGCACCGATGATCATCGACGCCGCGTCCGCCTCAATGCCGCGTACGTCGAAGCCATCGAACGCGCCGGCGCGCTGCCGTTGGTCGTGCCGCCGCTCGCCGGCGTCAACTATGCGGCGGCCATCGTCGACGCATGCGACGGACTCGTGCTCACCGGCGGCGAAGACATCGACCCCGAACGCTACGACGCCGCGCGCGATGCGACCGTCGAAGAAACGAATCTCGAGCGCGACGCGACCGAGATCGCGTTGGTCGAAGCCGCCCGCGCCCGCGCCTGCCCAACGTTCGCCATCTGCCGTGGCCTTCAGCTCCTCAACGTCGCGCTCGGCGGCTCACTGGTGCAGGACGTCCCGAGCCAGCGGCCCGATGCCCTCGACCACGATCCCGCCGGTCCGCGATGGGCGCGCGTTCACGAGGTGGAGATCGAAGCCGGCTCTACATTGGCACGCACGCTTGGGTCTACCCGCCTTCGCGTCAACTCGTTCCACCATCAGTCCGCCGATCGCGTCGCCGAAGGACTGCGCGCCACCGCGTGGGCGCCGGACGGGATCATCGAGGGCCTCGAATGGAAAGGGCCCACCGATTGGTGGGCCCTCGCCGTGCAATGGCATCCGGAGGAGCTGGTGATCGGACCGGAGCCCGCGCCCGACACGAGTCTGTTCGCCGAGTTCGTGCGTCGCGCGGCCGCGTTCGCGGCGCGCAGCTAAGGGTCAACTCAGACGCCAGCGCCACTCGTCTTTCACCTGACGCATCAGTCGCTCGGGCGTGTGCAAGGTCGGAAAGAACACGCTGTCGCTCATCTCGTTGAGTGCAATGCGCAGCACGGCGAACCGCGCCGCGGCCTCACGGAACAATACATCCAGGCCGTGCTCCTGCGCCAAGCGGTGATCGGCGGCTAACTGAAAGCCGCGACGCCCCATTTCCTCGTAGTACTCGAGATCTGGACCGCCACGCCGCCAGCGGCGCTGCTCGATGCGGTCCGGAAACAGGCCGCTCAGCCACAACGCGTAGTTGCCCAGGTGCTGCCTAACGAAAAAGCTGCGCCGGCCGTCGTGATCGTCCACAGCCTCGAGCAGGGCGGCGAGCGTGTCGTAGTCCTGGTCGTCGTGGTCGGCGATACGCGTCGCGCGCCCGCGCGCGCCGAAGTGCAGGACGATCGCGGCCACGTAGTCCGCCAACGCGCGATCGCCTTCGCCCGCGCGCGTCAGCGCCTGCCGCACGATCACGTAGCAGAACAACGGCCACGACGCGCGCATCCCCAGGCGGGACGGTGCGTCCAGCAATCCTTCCAGCAATCGCGGGTCGTCCAACAACGCGTCCACACCGCGCTCCCGTAAGGCATCCTCTGCCTCCTCGAGCGCGAGGCGCGACGCCCGTCCGATGAGCTGCATCGCCAGCTGCGCATCATCGCGCGTGAGTGAAGCACGAACGTTGCCGAGAAGCATCTCCACTCTCCGATGGTCTCGTGTGTGTCATACACCTGTTCGCACGGCGCGGGCCGCGGCGCCTTACTTGTGTGACGACCTACCGCGACTCGGGCAATTCGCCGCTCCGATGCAGGCGTCGGCACTCCCGACGCCCGAGTGCCAGCGCAGGCGCCCTAGGCGTTGGCACGATCGTCTGGTCCTTTGCGTTTGCTGAGGAGCGCGGTCATCTTGCGGCCTTCATCGCGGACTTTGGCATGCGCGGCACACGCCGTGTGGGAACCGCACGGACCGCTTCGCGGTATGATTCATAGAGACCATGCTCTACATCTGCATCCCGGCGTTCGACGAAGCGCCCACCATTGGATTGCTGCTCTGGCGCATCAGGAAGGTGCTGGAGGAGCATCCGCGCGAGTACGAGTTGATCGTGCTCGACGATGGCAGCACCGATGCCACCGCCGACACGCTCAAACCGTACGCCGACGTGTTGCCGCTCACGATCTTGCGCAACGACCAGTGCCGCGGCTACGCGAGCGCAATCGATACGTTAGCCCGCACCGCCGCGAAGCGGACGCGCTATCCACGTCGTGATGCCGCGATCCTCATGCAGGGCGACTTCACCGACCAGCCCGAGCACTTGCCGGAGCTCGTCAAACGCTTCGAGGGCGGCGCGGACGTCGTGATCGCCGAGCAAACGCCATCGCCGCGCGTGCCGGTCGCAGTGCGCCGGCTGCGGCTGCTCGCGCCGTGGGTCGTCCGTCCGTTCCTCAAAGTCGCGGGCGTCACCGATCCCTTCGGCACGTTTCGTCTCTTTCGCATCTCGGTGCTGCGCGACGTCATTCGCGACGCCGGCGACGCGCCGATCGTGCAATGGAGCGGTTGGGCAGCAAACGTCGAGCTGTTGGTGAAAACGACGCGCCTCGCACGTCGCGTCGAAACAGTTACGCTCGACGCACGCTACGACCTGCGTCCGCGCGCGTCGCGCGTGCGACCCCTCGCGGCGGCCCTCGATCTCTATCGCTTCGGTTGGGCAAGCCGACGCCGTCGCCTCACGAGCCCCTCGGCGTGACCCGCCACGCCTTCGCATTCTGGCGCCGGAGCGCGACAATCGGCGCCGCGTTGGGCGCGTGCGCCCTCGCCTCGATCCCGCTCGCGACGCCGCATGCCGCGCTCGCGCAAGAAGCGTCGGAAGCGGCCGCGCCGGCGCGCACCGATTCGGCGACGTATCCGTTCGGCGTGGGCGAGAAGCTCACCTATGACGTCGCCGTCGGCGGCGCCAAGGTGGGCAGCGGCGAAATGAAAATCGTGGGCGTCGACACCGTGCAGGGACATCCCACGTTTCACTCGCTGTTCACCGTCGATGGCGGCTTCCTCATGTTCAAGGTGCACGACGTGCTCGAGAGCTGGTTCGATACCAGCACGCTCTCGTCGCGCCGCTTCGTACAGAAAATTCACGAAGTGAACTACGAGAAAGAGCGCGACTACGACATCTGGCCCGAGAAGGCCAAGATGCAGCAGCACGGGTACCCGGAGATGGCAAGCGTTCCGAATCCGTTGGACGACGGCTCATTCCTCTACTTCGTGCGCACGGTCCCACTCGAGGTCGGCAAGACGTACACCTTCAACCGCTACTTCCGCCCCGATCGCAATCCGGTCATCGTCAAAGTGCTGCGGAAGGAGAAGGTCACGGTGCCGGCAGGGACGTTCGACGCCATCGTCATTCAGCCGGTGATCAAGTCCCAAGGGTTGTTCTCCGAGGGCGGCGAAGCCCAGATATGGCTCACCGACGATCCGCGGCACATTGTTGTGCAGATGAAAGCCAAGGTGCCAGTGCTCAAGACCCTCGATCTCTACCTGCAATCGTACCAGCCGCCGATCACGGAGACCGCGGAGGACCGGTGACGCGTGAGGCCGACCTCTCGGCCGTCCGCACGGTTCCGATCGCACGCCGGCCTAACAAAGTGCGCGCCGAGGAGTTCGCGGCGCCGCCGGACGCGCGCGCGGGCGAGCGCGCGTTCGCGAGCTTTCTCGACTCTCTTCCCGATGTCCTCGTCGCGCGCGACTTTCGTCGGCTGATCGACGCCATCGTCGCCGCCGCGGGCCAACGCGGCGTGATCGTGATGACCGGCGGCCACGTGGTGAAGACTGGGCTCGCGCCGCTGCTCCTCGACCTCATGCGCCGCCGCGTGATCACGCACCTGGCGATGAACGGGTCGGCCGCCATCCACGACTACGAGATCGCGCGCTGGGGCGGCACATCGGAGGACGTCGCCGCCGGACTCCGCGACGGCACGTTCGGCATGGCCGAGGAGACGGGCCGCGGCATGAACGACGCCTTTGCGTTAGGCATGCAGAAGGGCTGGGGCATGGGCGAAGCCCTGGGCCGCGCCCTCGCCGGCGAGCCCGCCCTCGCCCACCCCGAGCTCTCCCTCCTCCTCGGCGCCCACCAACTCGGCGTCCCCCTCACCGTCCACGCAGCGTTAGGCGCCGAGATCGTCCATCAGCACCCGGCCGCGAGCGGCGCCGCCATCGGCGACACCAGCCACCGCGACTTCCGCCGCCTGGCGGCATCGGTGTCCACGCTCCATGATGGCGGTGTCGTACTCAATATCGGCAGCGCCGTGGTCATGCCCGAGGTGTTCCTCAAGGCACTCACGATCGCGCGGAACCTGGACTCGGGCCGTCCAACGAACTTCACCACCTGCGATCTCGACATGGCGCGACACTACCGGCCGCGCGTGAACGTCGTCCAACGACCGACCCTCGAGGGCGGTCAGGGCTTCGAGATCACGGGGCACCACGAGCTCATGGTGCCATTGTTGGTGTGGGGCGTTGTGGAAGGGCTCGAGCGCCGACAAGCGCCCTGACATTCAGCGGCCGGGTCCCCGTGCGCCTTGCGCGCCAGGAACCCGGCGGCGACTAACGGCCAATCAGCCGTTGAATTTTTCGCGCAGCCGGCGCGCGGTGTCCGGACTGACGATGCGGACCACCAGGTAAATCAGCGCACCGATGATCGCGATCTTCAACAGCAGCACGAACAAGATCCCCACCAGGCCGCCAAAGATGCCGAAGATGAACTTGAGGGCGATGATCCCAACTATCGCCAACGCGCCAATGGAAAAGATGGTTCGCAGCATGATCGGAATCTCCAAGAGTTCGACCGATGGCTCGGTCTCTGCGCACATTACGACTGGCACTCTACCGGGGTTTCAGCTTCAGGCGCTCCTGACACACACGAAATGACGTATCCAACCGAGGGCCATCCCGCCCTCCTCCGGGGCGGCGATGTGATCATCGTCGGCGGCGGCCTGGTCGGCCTCGCCACGGGCGCGGCCCTCTCCGCCCGCGGCGCCGAAGTCACCATTGTCGCCGATCACAACGCCGGCGAGGCGTCCCGCGCCGCCGCCGGCATGCTTGCACCGAGCGTCGAACGATCCGATGGACCGGCCCACACGTTTGCCGTTGCCGCGCGCGACCTCTATCCGAGCTACGTCGAAGCGCTGGCCGAGGTCACCGGGATCGTCGTGCCGCTCAATCGCGATGGAATCCTTGAACTGGTGTTCGATGAACGCCGGGCCGACGCAACCCGCGCCGACGTGTTTGCGTTGGGCGGACGGTGGCTCTCCGCCAGCGAGCTCAAGTCGCTCGAGCCCGCCATCTCGCCCAGCGCAGTTGGCGCATTCCATTTCCCCGACGACGGCGCGGTCGACAACGTGGCGCTCCTGCGTGTCCTGCGCGAAATGGTCGAAGCCAGCTCGACGGTTTCCATCATCCACGATCGCGTCATGTCGATCGACCTCGAGAACGAGCGCCCATGGGTGGTGCTCGAGTCGGGTCGCACGATGATCGGCACCAAGCTCGTGATCGCCGCCGGCGCCTGGTCGCCGGCCATCGAAGGACTGCCGCGTCCAATCCCGATCGAGCCGGTGCGCGGACAGATGATGTCGCTCGGATCCGCCCCGATTCATCACGTGACCTACGCCGGCGACGGCTACGTGGTCCCACGCAGCAGCGCGCATTGCGTGGTCGGATCTACCATGGAGCACGTGGGATTCGCTCCCGGCACCACGCCGGAAGGTTTGCGAACGCTCAGCGAAACGGCGGAGCGCATCGCGCCCGCCCTCGCAAGCGCCCGCCCACTCGAAAAATGGAGCGGCTTGCGACCCGTGACACCGGACCTCCTTCCGATCATGGGGCCGGATCCCGACTACCCGATGCTGCTCTATGCCTGCGGCCACTCGCGGAACGGAATTCTTCTTGGTCCGTTGACGGGAGAGTGCGTGGCAGCGCTCGCGTCGGGTGAAACGCCGGCACTGGACTTGAGTCCTTTCTCTGTCGAGCGGTTTGCGGGCTCCCGAGTAACCGTCAAATAAATATTTAGACGGTTGCAACACTTCCCCGCACCTGCCCAAACGGCTAGGTTGCCGAGTCCAGGTCGGCCTATCTAGTGGCCCCGAATGGGGTTGGAAGACGGCCGGCCAGACACGAAACTGCATACCAAATCGTATGACGGACACGCTGTACCAGATCATGGGCCGCCATTCCGCTGCCCCGCTCCCCGACCGCAAGCCACCGTGGCTCAAGGTGCGTGCGCCGGGCGGCGAGAACTATCAGCGGCTCGGAGCGCTCATGCGCGAGCTCGGGCTTCACACGGTGTGCGAGGAAGCGCACTGCCCCAACGTGGGCGAGTGTTGGGAGCACGGCACCGCGACGTTCATGATTCTGGGCGATGTATGCACGCGCAATTGCGCGTACTGCGCCGTCGCGCACGGTCGCCCTCCGGTGTACGACATCGAGGAGCCGGCGCGCGTTGCGTCGGCCGTGGAGCAGATGAACCTGCGGCACGTCGTGATCACGTCGGTCGATCGCGACGACTTGCCCGACTACGGCGCCGGAATTTTCTCCGAGACCATCAGACAGATCAAGCAGCGGCTGCCCGATTGTTCCGTGGAAGTGTTGGTGCCCGATTTTCAGGGCAACGAAGACGCGATCCGCACGGTGCTCGACGCGCGCCCCGACATCTACAACCACAACACCGAGACGGTGCCGCGACTCTACAAGCGCTGCCGGCCCGGCGGCCGCTACGAGCGCGTGCTGCGGATTTTCCAGTTCGTCAAGTCTGTCGCCCCCGATATCCCGACCAAGACAGGGATCATCCTCGGTATGGGCGAGACGATTCCCGAAGTCGAGCACACGATGCGCGAGCTGCGAACGGTAGACGTGGACATCCTCACGCTCGGCCAGTACCTGCGTCCGTCGGCCCAACACATTCCGCTCGACCGGTACTACACGCCCGAGGAGTTCCGCGCGCTGCGCGAGGCGGGGCTCGCGATGGGGTACCGGCACGTCGAGTCGGGTCCGTTAGTCCGGTCCAGCTATCACGCGTGGGAGCAGGTCCAGAGTCTCACGGCGTAGTCGCGCGGCCGTCTCGCCCGCGCCGCCAAACCGGACCGCCACGCCGTTCCAACGCCATACGCCGCCGCCTCGATGCCCAAGAAGAAGTCCGACTCGTCCGTGAAAACCGCCCCGCCGCCGTCCGGCGCCCGCCTAACGGAAGACACGCCGGCGCCCAGCCGCAAGGACATGCTCCGCGAGATGCTGCTCATCCGGCGCTTCGAGGAGCGCTGCGCCGAAGCGTACGCCCTCGGCAAGATCGGCGGATTCTGCCACCTCTATATCGGACAGGAAGCCGTCGGCGTCGGCGCCATCTCCGCCTTGCGCGACGACGACTACGTGATCGCGAGCTACCGCGACCACGGCCAGGCGCTCGCGCGCGGGGTGCCGCCGCGCGCGATCATGGCCGAGCTCTTCGGGCGCGCCGACGGATGCTCCAAGGGCAAGGGCGGGTCGATGCACTTGTTCGACCGCAACGTCAATTTCCTGGGCGGACACGGCATCGTGGGCGGCCACATTCCGCTCGCCACCGGCGTCGCGTTCGCCATCAAGTATCGGGGCGGCGACCAGGTGTGCCTCTGCTTCTTCGGCGAGGCCGCGGTGAACGGCGGCGCGTTCCACGAAGCGCTCAACATGGCCGCGCTGTGGAAGCTGCCGGTGGTCTACCTCATCGAGAACAACCGTTACGGCATGGGCACCGCGCTCGAGCGCGCCTCGGCCATCAACGACATCGCCGAGCGCGCCTGCTCGTACGACATGCCTAACGAAGTGGTCGACGGGCAGGACGTGTTCGCCGTCCGCGACGCCGTGCGGCGCGCCGCCCACCGCGCGCGGGCCGAGCATACGCCGACCTTGGTCGAGGTGCGCACGTATCGCTTCATGGGCCACTCGATGTCCGATGCCGTGAGCGGCACGTATCGCACGAAAGAAGAGCTCGAGGAGCACATGAAGCGCGACCCGATCACCGTGCTCCGCTCCGACATGGAACAGCACGGCGAGTGGTCCGACCAGGACATGGCCGCGCTCGACGACGAGATCAAGGGCATCGTCGAAGACGCGTGGAATTTCGCCGACGCGAGCCCGGAGCCGGCGCTCGAGTCGCTCACGGAAGATGTGTACGCCAATGGTGAGTTCTAGCCGATGCCGGTGATCACGTATCGCGACGCATTGAATCAGGCGCTGCGCGAGGAGATGCAGCGCGACGACCGCGTCTTCATCATGGGCGAAGAGGTGGGCGTCTATCAGGGCGCGTACAAGGTGTCCAAGGGGCTGCTGCAGGAGTTCGGCGAGATGCGCGTGGTCGACACGCCCATCACCGAGCTCGGATTCGCCGGCGTCGGCGTCGGCGCGGCGATGGTGGGGCTGCGCCCGATCATCGAGTTCATGACGTGGAACTTCGCGCTCCTCGCCCTCGATCAAGTCGTCAACTCGGCCGCCAAGATGCTCTACATGTCGGGCGGGCAGTACAACATTCCGATCGTGTTCCGTGGGCCTAACGGAGCGGCGCTGCAGTTGTCGGCGCAGCACTCGCAGGCGTGGGAGTCGTGGCTGGCCCACATCCCCGGCCTCAAGGTGGTGGCGCCCGGCACGCCCTACGACGCCAAGGGTCTCCTCAAGAGCGCCGTGCGCGACGAGAATCCGGTGATCGTGCTCGAAGGCGAGATGCTCTACAACACCAAGGGCGAGGTGCCCACGGAAGAGTACCTCATTCCGTTAGGCAAGGCCGCGCTCAAGCACGAGGGCGACCACTGCTCGATCATCACGCACGGCAAGATGATCCTGGTCGCCTTGCAGGCGGCCGAACAGCTGGCCAAGGACGGCATCCGCGTCGACGTGCTCGACCTCCTGAGCATTCGCCCGATGGATGTCGAAGCGATCGCGACGACGGTCCGGAAAACGAATCGCGCCGTGGTCCTCGAGGAAGGTTGGGAGGTGGCCGGCATCGGCGCCCAAGTGGTCGATTACATTCAGCGCGAATGCTTCGACGACCTCGACGCGCCGGTCATTCGCGTGCATCAGATGGACGTGCCGATGCCCTACGCCAAGAACCTGGAGCGCGCGGCCAAGCCCGACCTGCCGAAAACGATCGCGGCCGTGAAGAAAGTGATGTACCTCGAGCAGTGATGATGAGGTCTTGGACTCAAGCGCAGGTGTGACATGGCAACGAAGGTCGTGATGGAAGCGCTCTCGCCCACGATGGAAGAAGGGCGCTTGGTGAAATGGCTCAAGCACGAAGGCGACAAAGTCGCCAAGGGCGAGGTGTTGGCCGAAGTGGAGACGGACAAGGCCGTGATGGAGCTGGTCGCGCGCGGCGCGGGCGTGCTGCGCAAGCGCGTGCTCGACGAAGGCCAGACCGCTCCCGTTGGGCAGCTCGTGGGCGTGATCGGAACCGCGGACGAAGACATCGGAGCCATCCTGGCGAGCGCGCCGGCGGCCGCGCCGGCCGCGAGCGGTGGCGCCGCGACGTCTGCGCCGGCGGCACCCGCTCCCGCCGCACAGGCGCCGGCGCAGGCACCGGCCGCACCAGAGCCGCCCGCGTCGCCCGCACTCGGCGCGCCTGCCGGCGGACCACCTCACACGCCGCCTCACGCTCCGGCGCCGCAAGCGCCGGCGGCCCCGCACGAGAATGGCGAGCGCCCGCGCTCCTCGCCGCTCGCACGCCGCCTCGCGTCCGACCGCGGTCTCGACCTCGATCACGTGCAGGGCTCTGGACCCGGCGGCCGCATCATCAAGCGCGACATCGAAGCGGCCATCGCCGCCGGCCCTGCCGCCTCTTCGGCCGCCGTGCGTCCGCGCGCCGCCGCCGCCGCCGCCGGCGACTACACCGATGTCCCGCTCACGCAGATCCGCAAGACCATCGCCCGCCGCCTAACGGAATCGATCGGCCCCATCCCGACCTTCTACCTCACGATGGAAGCCGATCTCACCCGCACCGCCGAGCTCCGTGAGGCCATGCTCGACGCGGGCAGCGAGTTCAAGGTGTCGTTCAACGACATCATCCTCACAGCGGTGGCCACCGCGCTCGCCCGGCACCCCGAGGTGAACGCCCACTGGTTAGGCGACCGCGTCCGCCAATTCAATCGCGTCCACTTGGGCGTGGCCGTCGCCATCCCCGATGGCCTCATCACCCCCGTCGTCTTCGACGCGGATCGCAAGGGACTCGGGCAGATGTCGCACGAAGTGCGCGACCTCGCCGCCAAGGCGCGCGACCGCAAGCTCACGCCCGAGCAGTACACCGGGTCGACGTTCTCGGTCTCCAACCTCGGCATGTTCGGCATCGACCAGTTCACCGCCATCATCAATCCGCCGGAGGCCGGCATCATTGCCGTCGGCGCGGTCGAGGAGAAAGCGGTGGTGGCCGATGGCCAGGTCGTCGTCCGCAAACGCGCTCGTTTCACGATGAGCTGCGATCATCGTGTCATCGACGGCGCGACCGGCGCGCGCTTCCTGCAGGACCTCAGGCGCATGCTCGAGAACCCGCTCATGATCGTGTACTGAGCAACCCCATACTTTTCGCACAACCCTCGACCTTCGACTACTCATGGCTTCGTACGACGTGATTTTCATCGGCGGTGGTCCCGCCGGATACGTGGGCGCAATCCGATGCGCCCAACTTGGGCTTTCCACCGCCCTGGTCGAGCGCGAAGGCTTGGGCGGAACGTGCGTGCTGTGGGGATGCATTCCCGCCAAGGCGCTGCTCGAGAGCGCGGCGCTCGCGGTGCACGTCCAGCACGGCGAGGCATTCGGTGTGACCGCGGGTGATGTGAAGCTCGACTATGGCGTCGCGATGAAGCGCTCGCGCGCCGTGAGCCAGCAGAACTCCAAGGGTGTGGAGTTTCTCTTCAAGAAGCACAAGATCACGTGGATCAAAGGCACCGGGCGTCTGGCCGGGAAGAAGAACGTCGCCGTGAAAAACGCGGACGGAAAAGAAGAGACGCACGAGGCGAAGAAAGCCGTCGTCATCTCCACCGGCTCGCGCGTACGCGGCCTGCCGCAAGTCGGGCTCGAGCTGAACAAGACGACGGTGCTGTCGTCCGACGAGGTGCTGGTGCTCGAGCGCGCGCCTAAAACAATGGCGGTGATCGGCGCCGGCGCCGTGGGCTGCGAGTTCGCCGACGTCTTCTCGGCGTTCGGCACGCAGGTGACGCTGATCGAGGTGCTGCCCACGCTCCTGCCGTTGGAAGACGCCGAAGTGTCTGCGGAGCTCCTGCGCAGCTTCAAGAAGCGGAAGATCGACGTGATCACCGGCGCCAAGATCGGCTCCGCCAAGGTGGGGAAGGATTCCGTGACGCTCACCGTCGACGTGAAGGGCGAGAGCAAGACGCTCACGGTGGAGAAGGTGCTCGTCGCCGCCGGCCGTGCGCCTAACGTCGACAACATCGGGCTCAAGGAAGCCGGCGTGCAGCTCACGGAGCGCGGCTTCATCAAGATCGACGCGCGCATGGCGACCACCGCCGACGGGATCTACGCCGTCGGCGACGTCGCCGGACCGCCGATGTTGGCACACAAGGGCTCGCGCGAGGGCATCGTGTTCGCCGAGACGCTGGCCGGCGTGGCGCACGTCCAGTCGATGAACTACGGCAATGTGCCTAACGCAACGTATTGCCATCCCGAGGTCGCCTCGGTCGGCGCCACCGAACAGCAGCTCAAGGACAAGAACGTCGCCTACAAGGTGGGCAAGTTCAACTTTTCGGCCAACGGCCGCGCGCGCACGTCGGGCGAGACCGAGGGCTTCGTGAAGATCCTCGCCGACCCCAAGTACGGCGAGATTCTAGGCGCCCACATCATTGGCGCGCACGCCACGGAGCTCATCCACGAGCTGGTCGTGGCCCGCGAAAACGAGCTCACGATCGAGGAAGTGGATCTGGCCATCCACGCGCACCCCACGTTGTCCGAGGCGATCGCCGAGGCGACGTTGGACGCGATGGGCCGCGTGATCCACGCCTAGCGTTAGGCACACCGGCGTGCGCCCACTCGATGTCGTCAGGCTCGGGCTTCGCCCGTACGCGGAGATCCTGGAGCTGCAGCGCGCCGTGGCGCGCGCCCGGATCGCGCGCGACCTCGAGCACGATGTGCTGCTGCTCGTCGAGCATCACCCGGTGGTCACGCTCGGCCGCACGGCGAAGGCGGCCAATCTCGTCGCCTCGCCCGAGCTGCTCGCCGCGCGCGGCGTCGAGCGCTTCGAGGTCGAGCGCGGCGGCGATGTCACGTTCCACGGCCCCGGCCAGTTGGTAGGCTATCCGATCATTGACCTCGCCGGCCACAAGAAAGACCTGCACTGGTATCTGCGCCAGCTCGAGGAATCGCTCATCCGCGCGCTCGGCCAATGGCGCATTCCCGCCGAGCGCAATAAGGGCCTAACGGGAGTCTGGTCCGGCGGCCGCAAGATCGCGTCGATCGGCGTCCACGCCCGCGACTGGGTCACCTGGCACGGCTTCGCGCTCAACGTGTCGGTCGACCTCACGTACTTCGATCTCATGGTGCCGTGCGGCATCAGCGGCGTCGTGATGACGTCCATGGAG
>JANWIK010000219.1 GCA_025449955.1 Gemmatimonadaceae bacterium | reverse complement strand
CGCTACATCAAGATCGCCGCGAGCGCGGCCGATGCGCGGCATCGCGCACCGGTCGAATGGTTGGGCCACACGGTGGGCGAAGTGTTGCCCGCGGGGCCAGCCGACACGGTGCAAGCCTGCGTCGCGCGCGCGCTCGAGACGCGCCGCGCCGTGGACGTCGAGTACAGCCTCGACATCGATGGCACCACGGCGTGGTTCGCGGGCACCGTGTCGCCGATGGACGCGAGTTCCGTCGTTTGGGTGACGCGCGACATCACGACGCGCAAGCAGCTCGAGTCGCAGCTGGCCTACCAGGCCTTGCACGATCCGCTCACCGGTCTCGCCAATCGCGCGCTGTTCCACGATCGCGTCGAGCACGCGCTCAAGGGGATGGAGCGGGTGGGCGGCCGCCTGGCGGTGCTGTTCCTCGATCTCGATGATTTCAAGACGGTGAACGACAGCCTCGGCCACACCGAGGGCGACCGGCTGTTGGCCGCGGTCGCGACGCGCTTCCTCAACGCGACGCGCGGCTGCGACACCGTGGCCCGGTTAGGCGGCGACGAGTTCGCGGTGCTCCTCGAGAGCGTGCACTCGGATTCCGACGTCATCACGGTGGCCGACCGCATCGCGACCAGCCTCCGCGCGCCGATTCTGCTCGACGAGAAATCGGTGCCCGTGACCGCGAGCATGGGCATCGCCCGCGCGGGCGACGCCGACGGCGCCGACGAGCTGCTCCGCAACGCCGACGTCGCGATGTACACGGCCAAGAGCGCAGGCAAGGGTCGCTACGCGATCTTCGCGCCCGAGATGCACAAGTCCCTCGTGGACCGGATGGCGCTCGAGGCGGATCTCCGCGAGGGCATCGCGCGCCAGGAGCTGCGGCTCATGTTCCAGCCGATCGTCGACTTGTCCACGGGACGTCTCGCGGCGGCGGAAGCGCTGGTGCGGTGGGAACACCCCACGCGCGGGCTGCTCGCGCCGAACGTGTTCATCCCGATGGCCGAGGAGACGGGCCTCATCGTACCGTTAGGCCGCTGGGTGCTGCGCGAGGCCTGCCGCCTGGCGGCCACCTGGCGCGCGCCCAACGCGCTCGACGAGCGCCCGACGGTCACGGTCAACCTGTCGGGGCGCCAGTTCCAGCACGCCGAGCTCGTGCGCGACGTGGCGGCCGCGCTCGCCGAATCGGCGCTCGACCCCAACCGACTCATTCTCGAGATCACCGAGACGGTGATCATGCGCGACGTCGACGCGACCATGGCGCGCCTGCTCGAGCTCAAGGCGTTGGGCGTGCGCCTGGCCATCGACGACTTCGGCACGGGCTATTCTTCTCTCGGCAGCCTGCGGCGATTCCCGATCGACGTGCTCAAGATCGACAAGGCCTTCGTGGACGGCATCACGTTAGGCGGCAACGACGCGGCGCTCGCGCGCACGATCATCGCCCTGGGCGACATGCTGTCCCTCCGCACGGTGGCCGAGGGCATCGAGGACTCGCAGCAATTCCGCGCGCTGCGCGAGCTGGGGTGTGAGCTGGGCCAGGGGTACCTGTTCGCCAAGCCGCAGCCGCCCGACGCGTTCACGGCGCTGCTCGCGTCGTCGCACGCCGGCGTGCCGACGGCGCCCGCCGCCGCGCACTAAGTCTCCGTCGGTCCCGCCGCCGGGCGGCGGCGCTCCTCTTGCGTTCCGACAGGAGTCGCGCCATCTTCTGTCGAAATCCGACAGAACGGAGCCATGCCGCCCTCGCCGTCCGCCGACGTCCTCCGCGGGACGCTCGACCTCCTCATTCTCAAGACGTTGGGTCTCGAACCCATGCACGGCTGGGGCTTGAGCCAGCGCATCCAGCACGTGTCCAAGGGCGTCCTCGAGGTCAATCAGGGATCGCTGTATCCCGCCCTGCAACGACTCGAGCAGCGCGGTTGGATCGGGAGCGACTGGCGCACGACGACCAACAACCGGCGGGCGAAATACTATCGCCTCACCGCCCACGGGCGCCGAGCGTTAGGCGAAGAGACGGCGAACTGGCGCCGCTATGTGTCGACCGTCGAGTTGATCCTCGGTACCGCGTGACCTTCCGGCGCCGCCCGGCGCCACGAGCGACCCATGATGCCCTTCGACCGAATCGTCCTCCGCATCCGCGCCGCGCTGCGCCGCCGCGCCGCCGACCGCGAGCTCGACGACGAGATCCGCTTCCACCTCGAGCGCGAGCACGAGAAGAACGTCGGCGCCGGCATGACGGACTCGGATGCGTGGCGGCGCGCGTTCGTCGCGTTCGGCGGCGTCCAGCAGGTGCGGGAAGCGCATCGCGAGGTGCGGGCCGTCCCGTGGTTGTCCGATGCCGGCGGCGATGTGCGCTTCGCGCTCCGCACCCTGGCCCGCCGGCCGGCCCTCGCCGGCGCGGCCGTGATCACGCTCGCGTTAGGCATCGGCGCCAACACCGCGATCTTTTCCGCCGTCGACGCCGCGATTCTCCGGCCGCTGCCCTTCCCCGCGCCGGATCGCCTCGTGATGCTGGGCGAGAACAACCCGGAGAAGAATTGGCACATGGAGACGGTCGCCGGCGCCAACTACCTCGACTGGAAGGAGCAGGTTGGCGCGTTTCAGGGCGTCGCCGCGTACGCCGATGGCGGACACGCCACGCTCACCGGCGTCGGCGAGCCGCAGCTGCTCACGGTCGCGGGCGTGACGGGCAACTTTTTCACGTTGTTAGGCGGACGCGTGGAGCTGGGCCGCGGCTTCGTGGACGATGAAACGTGGGATACGACGCGCGCGAGCATCGTGCTGAGCGACCGCGCCTGGCGTACGCACCTGGGCGCCGATCCGCACATCGTGGGCCGCACGATTCATCTGAACGGACGCCTCACACAAGTGATCGGCGTGATGGCGCCGGATTTCACCTATCCGTCGGCGTCGGTGGACGTGTGGGCGTCGCAGGGATGGGATCGCGCGTCCCGCACCCAAGTGTGGTTCCGCCGCGCACACTGGCTGCGCGCCGTCGCGCGCCTCCGTCCCGGTGTGAGCCTGGATGAGGCGAACGCGCAGTTCCAGGTGGTCGTGCGGCGTCTCCAGCTCCAGTACCCGGTCACCAATCGCATCATGGGCGCCGGGATGGTGCCGCTGCACACGTACCTCGTGGGCGACACGCGCACGGCGCTGCTCGTGCTGCTCGCCGCGTCCAGTCTGCTGTTGCTCATCGCGTGCGCCAACGTCGGCAACCTCATGCTCGTACACGCCAACGGCCGCGCACCGGAGGTGGCGCTGCGCCTCGCGTTAGGCGCGGGCCCGTGGCGGCTCACGCGCCAGGTGCTCACGGAAAGCCTGGTGCTGTCTTCGTTAGGCGGCGTGGCCGGGTTCGCGCTCGCGTGGCTGGGCACGCGGACCATCGCCCTGCTCGCCCCGGCCGGCACGCTCCCCGACACCGGGGTCCACCTCGATTGGAGTGTCCTCCTCTACACGCTCGCCATCACCACGGCCTGCGGTATCGCGTTCGGCATGGCGCCGGCGCTCTGGAGCGCGCGGCGTGCACCGGGCGATGCGCTCAAGGAGGGCGGTCGCGGTCCGCACGAGGGGCGCCGGATGCGCCGCTGGGGCGAAGTGCTCGCCGTCGCGGAGATCGCCCTCGCGCTCATGCTCACGTCCGGCGCGGGGCTCCTCGTGCGCAGCCTGTGGAGATTGCAGCACGTGCCGCCGGGATTCGACCCGCACGGCGTCCTCGCCGTCGGGCTCGAGCTCCCGCAGGTCCGATATGACACGACGCCCAAGATCAACGCGTTCGACGACGCGCTGATGAGCCGCGTGCGATCCATTGGCGGTGTCACCGATGTCGCGATCGGCTCGCACTTGCCGCTCACCGGCACCGAGTGGACCAGCGACTTCAGCATCGCCGGCCGGCGCCCCGACGAGTTCGGCGCCGAGGTCGCCCACCGTGAAGTGGGACCCGAGTACTTCGCGGCCATGCGCGAGCCGTTGCGCGCCGGACGCACCTTCACGGCCGCCGATCGCGACGGATCGGCCCGCACCGTCGTGATCAACGATGTGCTCGCGCAGCGATTCTTCCCCGGCCAGAACCCGGTCGGCCAACGCCTAACGTTCGACAGGACCCCCGATTCGGCATCCACTTGGCGAACGATCGTCGGCGTCGTGGGCAGCGAGCATCAGATCTCGCTCGCCGCGGAGCCGAAGATCGAGATCTTCACGCCTCAGGCGCAGGAGCCCTCAGGCAACATCTTCCTGCTCGTCCGCGCGCAGCGCGACCCCGCGGCGCTCACGCCCCAGATTCGCGCCGTGTTGCACGACATCGATCCCGAGCAAGCCGTCGTCTCCACGCAAACCCTGGACGACGTCGTCGCGACGTCGATGGCGCGCGAGCGATTCCTGACGACGCTGCTGCTCGTGTTCGCCGTGGTCGGCCTCACGCTGGCCGTCGTCGGCGTGTACGGCGTGATGGCGCAGCTCGCCCAACGCCGCACGCGCGAGATGGGCATCCGCCTCGCACTCGGCGCGACCACGAGGGCCGTGCGCTGGCTCATCGTGCGCCACGCGCTCTCGATCGTCGTGCCCGGCCTCGTGATCGGCATTGCCGGCGCGCTGCTGGCAACGCAGGCGCTGCGCTCGGTGCTCTACCACGTCGCGCCGTCGGACCCGCTCACCTTCGTTGCGGTTCCGTTAGCACTGGCGCTCAGCGCGATCGTTGCGTCGTGGCTGCCGGCGGCGCAGGCCAGCCGCGCCGACCCGGCGCAGGCGCTGCACGTCGAGTAGCGGACTGGGTTGCGTTAGAACGTCCACTGGATGCCGAGCGTCGGAATGCGCGGCAGCTGCAGCTTGGACCGCTGGCTCACGACGACCTCGGCGGCGTTCCAGTCGGCCACGGTGTAGCCGAGTCCGCGCGGATTGTTGCGCCCGTAGACGTTGAACACATCCAGGTAAATGGAGAGCTTGCCCGGCCCGAGCCGCCGATCGTTGGACACGCGGAAATCCAATCGATGGTACGGACCGATTCGCGTCGAGTTGAAGATGCCGTACTCGGCACGCACGTGATGCGAGCCGTCGATGAGCGTGTCGAGCCCGAACGTGATCGGCGTGGCCGGCCATCCCGAATGGAACTCCCACGCCGCGCTCACGCGCCAGCCCGGATGTGGCGAGGTGCTCGCGTCGACGTGGATCGAATGCCGCTGGTCGTACGGTGAGGCCACCCACTGGCCGTCCACGAAATCGCGCGCCGACGCGAGCGAATAGCTCGCCAGCCACCGCACAGGCCCGCTGGTAGATGATGCCGAGAGCTCCAGACCTCTCGCGTATCCGGTCACCGGCGCAATGAGCACGCGATCGTTGCTCGCTTCGGGGAACACGTCGTAGGAGCTCTCGAGGTTCACGTACTGGGGATCCAACCGATCCAGTTTCCTGTCGTACGCTTCGGCGCTCACCTTCACGCCATCGACGCGGTGTTCGATGCCCACCACGCGCTGCTCATCGCGCTCGGCGCGCGAGAAGCGCGTCACGCCGTCTTCCACCTGCAGCTCGTAGAGCGCCTGCGGTTGGGCGTAGAGCCCCCACGCGGCGTGCACGGTGGTGTTCCTGCCTAGCGCATACGATGCGGCGATGCGCGGGCTCGTCATGTGCTCGCCGGTGTAGCTGTGCCGGTCGTACCGGAGTCCCGCTTCCACGCCTAACGCGTCGGTGAGCTGCGCGAACTGGGTAAGGTACGCGCCGGTCGTCGAGCCGGTGACGCCGAATTGCGTGCCGAGGTCGTTGGACGCCGCCACCCACTCGCCGGATTCGATCACGGGCTGCACCTGCTGACGCGAGTAGTCATAGTGCGCGTCGAGCGAGCGGTACTGCGCGCCCAGCTCCGTGCGCCATCGCGGCGATTCGTCTACCGTCGCCGACTGCTCGATACTCCGCGCTTGGAACGCGCGCCGATCGTCGACCTGCAGCGCCGTCCCGGTGGTGGACGTCTCGCCGCCGGTCCGGTTCCAGTCGAGGTTGGCGTCCGAGACCAGCGTCCGCGTCGTGAGCCACGATGCCGGCATGCTGGTCCACGATGCCCACACGTACGAGCTGCCGTATTCGCTGGCGAGCGAGGGCGCATTCGGCGCATACACGAAGAGCCCGTCGTTGGCCCGGAGCGCGCTCACCGTGATCTCGTTGTTTGCGTTAGGCCGCACGCGCACCCGCGCGTAACTGTCGTCGTATCGCGGCGCGAGCGTCCCGCCATCGCCGGCCATGTCGAGCGCCGTCGCAAGAAGCCCCTTGCGCGCCGACACCATGACGTCGGCGTGCGCACCGTCGACCGGTGCCGAGACTTCGGCGCCCAAGCCGCTCAAGCTCGCCGTGAGACTGCCGTGAGCCGATGTGATCTCGTCATCGCGCGAACGGAGCGCGAACACGCCGGTCAGGTGATCGCCGTAGCGCGCACCGAAGCCGCCGGTACTGATACTCGCATCGCCGACGATGTCGGGATCGATGATCGAGATCGCGCCGTCCAGGTCCTTGAGATGGAACGGCTCGTAGAGCTCCATCCCGTCGAGCGACAGCAACACCTCGCGATTGGCGCCGCCGCGCACGCGAAATCCCGCCGACAAGTCGCTCGCCGAAACACCCGGCACACGCGTCACCGCGCGGAATGCGTCGTCGGCAATTTGCGGCGTGCGCGCGATGTCGTCGCGCGAGAGATGGATGGACGGCATGGCGCCGGTCACGGCCATCTTCGCCGACACGGAGCGTACGGCCACCGTGTCGAGATTGGTCGTCAACCGAACGAGCTGCGCCTCGACGGACGTCGTAGACGCCGACGAGACAACTACCTTCTCGAGTGTGTCGGGACGAAAGCCGATGCGGCGCACGATGACTTCGTGCTGTCCGCCGGAAACTGCCCCAAGGATGAACCGCCCGTCGCGCCGTGATCGCGCCGTCTCCGGCGAACCTGACACGCTGACTATGGCATCCGGGAGTGCCGAGCTCGTACCTGCCGCGCGGACTACACCGTTGATGCTACCCTGGGACCAGCTCGGAGCAGAAACCGATACGCACAATGCGACCGACAACAGCACCGCCGAGCGCGGCGGTGACCAACTTGCGTGGCAACATCGCCACATGAGGCGCCTCCCCTGCCTGTACTTCTCGCGCCTCAAATGTAAGCGCGTTGTGCTCTGCGCACACCTCCCCCACTGAAACGCGATGACGCGCCGGCTCGGGGCGCCGTCACTCCGCGCGGAGCGCGATCACCGGATCGGCGGCCGACACGCCAAACAGCTGGCTTCGAATGAGCCGCCCTGCCACTAACACCGTGCGCATGACGTCCGTCCCTCGCGCGCCGAGCGGGTCATAGGTCCGCAGCTGAATATCTGTTGCGGACACAATGGAGATTCGTAGCGCCGGCGCAAGCAGGACTCGACGTCAAGAATCGGTCAGAACCGGGAGGCGGGGGCTGTCGCGATCGTGTGCCCGCGCGTTGCGTGCGGAGAGTGCCGCCGCTGGTGGACTGGCGGCCGGATCGCGAGGAGGAGCGAAGAGACATGCCTAACGGAATGCGTATCGTGCTCGCGTGCGCCCTGATGGCCGCGGGCGCCGGCGGCGCCGGCCGTCTCGCGGCGCAGGACGCCGGGCACGCCGACAGCGCGGCGGTGGTCGCGCTCGAGAACCAATGGTTGAGCATGGACGACAGTGCGACGCTCGAACAGATCCTGGCGCCCGACTTCCTGCACCCGGTGTCGACCGGCGACATCATCGACAAGGCCCAGCACATCGGCTTCGTAGCCAAGCACCCGCGACCGGCATCGGT
>JANWIK010000218.1 GCA_025449955.1 Gemmatimonadaceae bacterium | reverse complement strand
GCGCTCTTCGCCGAGTCGCGTCGGCTGCGTTGGATCCACTCGGCGGCCGCGGGCGTGGGCGCGCTCCTGTTCCCCGAGCTGCGCGCGAGCGACGTGATCATCACCAACTCAGCGGGTGTCCATGCGACGCCGATCGCCGAGCATGTGTTGGCCGGCGTGCTGTTCCTGCTGCGCGGGTTGGACTTGGCGCGCGAGCGACAGCGCGCCCGGGTGTGGGATCGGCCCGCCTTCGTCGGCCGCGCGACGCCGGTGCGCGAGGTGGGCGACTGCCGCGTGCTCGTGATCGGCGCCGGCGGGATCGGCAGCGCCATCGCGCAGCGATTTACTGCGTTAGGCGCACGGTGCCGCGGTGTCCGGCGCCATCCGGCTCGCGGCGCGCCTGACGGATTCGCCGCCGTGGTGGGTCCGGACGAGTGGGCCGGCTCGTTAGGCGAGACCGACATCCTCGTCGTGTCCGCGCCGGCCACCGACGAGACGCGCGGCCTGGTGACCGCCGCGCTGCTCGACCGCCTGCCGCGCCGCGCGATCGTCGCCAACGTGGCGCGCGGCTCCCTCGTCGACGAAGCGGCGCTCGCCGAGCGCATCGCCGCCGGCCGCCTGCGCGGCGCGGTCCTCGACGTGTTCGCGCACGAGCCGCTCGACGCATCGAGCCCGCTCTGGGGACTGTCGTCGGTCGTCATGACCCCGCATGTTTCGGCAGTGTCGCCCCGCGGCTTCTGGCGCCGCGAGCTCGATCTCTTGATCGACAACTGGCGCCGGTTCGCCGCCGGCCAACCCATGCGCAACGTGGTGGACCGTTCACTCGGCTACTGACAGGACAATGGATACACGGCAGCGGAAAACATTCTCGGGCGTCATTGCGCCCGTCGTCACACCGTTCGATGCGGCAACCGGCGATCTCGCGTCCGACGCGTTTCGCGGCAACATCCGCGGGCACTTGGGCGGCGGCGCATCGGGCGTGTTGTTGTGCGGCTCCACCGGCGAGGCGGCGCTGCTCGACGAGCGCGAGCGCGATACGCTCGTCGAGTGGGCGCGACCGCTCGTGTCGAGCGACCAGTGGTTGCTGGCCGGCGTGGGCGGCGAGTCGACGCGCCAGACCGTCGCGCGGGCCAAGCGCGCCGCGGAGCGCGGCGCGGACGCGGTGCTCGTCGTCGCGCCGCACTACTACGGCAACGCGATGACGCCCGAAGCGTTAGGCATTCACTATCGCGCCGTGGCCGATGCCAGCCCGGTGCCGGTGTTGCTCTACAACATCCCCAAGTACATGCACTTTCCGTTGGACTTTGGGCTGGTGAGGGAGTTGTCGGCACACGGCAACATCGTCGGCATCAAGGACAGCTCGGGCGATCTCGATTTGCTGCGCGGGTATCTCGCGTCGCGCGGCGATGCGTTCGCCGTGCTCACCGGAAGCGGCGGGACGTTCTACGCGGCGTTGGAGCTGGGCGCGGCCGGCGGGATTCTCGCCGTGTCGCTCCTCGCGGGCGAGCTGTCGCTGGCCGTGTGGCGCGCGTTCCAGGCCGGCGACCGGTCGTGCGCGGCGGCGCTCCAGGAGCGCCTCACGCCGTTGTCGAACGAGATCGTGGGCGGGATGGGCGTGCCCGGCGTCAAGGCGGCCATGGACCAGGTGGGCGGCGGCCTAACGGGCGGCGCGCCGCGGCCGCCGCTGGTGCCGGCGCGTCCGGCGCAGCGCCAGCGCATCGCCGCCCTCCTCGAAGCGGCGGGCGCGGCGCGAGCCGCCTAACGGAATAGCATGCCCGGCGCCCGCGAGCACCTGGAGCGGCTCGCGGCCGCTCCGCGTCCCGCGGGGTCGCCGGCCGAGCGCGACGCGCGCGAGTGGTGCCGCCAGACGCTCGCCGCGTGCGGATTCGCCGTGGCGGCCGAGCCGTTCGCCTACTCGGCCCTGCCGGGGCGGTGGGCGACGCCAGCGTTAGGCATGGTGGGCATCGTTGCGGTATGCGCCGCCGCGCGCCTGGCCTGGGCCGGACGTGCGGGCGCGGCGGCGATCGTGTTGGCGGCCGTCGGCGCGTGCGCCGCGACGGGCGGGGCGTGGCTGGCGCGCGTGGCCGTCACCCGGCTCCCGTGGGGTCGCATGGACGGCATCAACCTCGTCGCCACCCGCGGGCACGACCCGTCGCCCGCGCTGTGGCTCGTCGCACACCTCGACTCGAAGAGCCAGCCGGTGCCCATTCTCGTGCGCGCGGCGGGCATCACCGGGCTCCTCCTCGTCTGGCTGGTCTCCCTCGCCGTGGCCGCCGCGCAGGCTGCGTTAGGCGGATCGCCGGCCGTCTGGCCGTGGCTCGCCGCGCTGGCCGTCGTCGCCGGTCTGCCGGTGATGGCGAGCGTCGTCGGGGCGCAATCGCCCGGTGCGCTGGACGACGCCTCGGGCGCGTCGACCGTGCTGCGCGCCGCCGAGCTCGCCGCGCCGGATATTCCGTTAGGCATTGTGCTCACGAGCGCCGAGGAGCTCGGCCTCGCCGGTGCCCGGGCGTGGGTCCGGAGCCGGCGGCGGCCCCCCGCGAGCGCGATCAACGTGGACGGCGTCGATGACGCGGGTCCGATTACCCTCACATACACCGGACGCCGCCCCGCCGCGCTCCTCGCTGCGCTCGCCGGCGCCGATGGCCACGAGCCGATTCGCGTGTCGCGGCTTTTTCCGGGCATTCTCGCCGACGCCGTCGCCCTCACCGACGGAGGATGGCGCGCCGTGACGGTGAGCAAGGGCACCTGGCGCACCGTCGCGCGGATCCACACCCCCAACGACAACCTCGCGGCGCTTAAGGGCGAAGGCGTCGAAAGCGTCGCGCGCTGGCTCGCCCACGTCGTCGCCCACGCTCACGCCGTGGAGACCTGACATGCAAATCGCGCTGCTGGTCCTCGTACTGGTGGCCGGCCTCGTCATGCTGCCGTTCGGTCTGCCGGGTCTCTGGGTGATGGCCGGCGCGGTGCTCCTCGACGCGGCCGTCGTGCCGTCGCACGTGGTCAGCCTCAGGTTGGGCATCGTGCTCACGGTGGTAGCGGGTCTGGCGGAAGTGGTGGAGATTGCGCTCGCCGGCAGATTTGCGCGGCGATACGGCGGCTCGCGCCGTGCCGGATGGGGAGCGATGGCCGGTTCGATCATCGGTGCATTCGCCGGTGTGCCGGTGCCGATCGTGGGCTCGATGATCGGCGCGTTCGCCGGCGCGTTCATCGGTGCGCTGGTGGCCGAGCTCTCGCAGCGTTCCCAACTGGCGCCCGCCGCACGCGTGGCCACCGGCGCGCTCCTCGGCCGCATCGCCGCCGCCGCGATGAAGATCGGCGTCGGATGCGCGGTGCTCGCATGGGTCGTGCTGTCGATCGTGCTCCGCCCGAGTTGACGCGGACCCTCGATCGAAGGAACTTTGCTGGAGTGGCCGCGTGGCGTATTCCGCGGCTCATCGTCGTCGCGATCTCGTGCACTGCCGAGCTCGCCATCCGAATGTGTCTCGCTGTCTCGAGCCCTAGGTCATGTTCGACTCCGAAGTTCGAACGTTGTGTGTCGTTGGCGCCCAGTGGGGTGATGAAGGGAAGGGCAAGCTCGTCGATGTGATCGCCGAGCGAGCGGATTGGGTGGTGCGGTACCAGGGCGGCGCAAATGCGGGACACACGGTCCAGATCGGCGGACGCCAGTTCGTGCTGCACCAGATTCCGAGCGGGATTCTGCACCCGGGCGTGCGATGCGCGATCGGCAACGGCGTGGTGCTCGATCCGGACACGCTGTTCACCGAAATCGACGAGCTGGTGCGCGAGGGCGTGGACGTCGAAGGGCGGCTCTACGTGAGCGACCGGGCGCACCTGGTGTTGCCGTATCACAAGCTGGTCGACTGCGAGAGCGCCGCGAGCCGTGCGATCGGCACCACGGGTCGCGGCATCGGCCCCGCGTACGAAGACAAAGTGGCGCGTCGCGGGATTCGCGTGCAGGACCTTCGGCATTTGGACCGGCTGCGTGATCTGGTGACAGCGGGCATCGGGCACGCGAACGCGCAGTTGGCCGCGTCGGGATCCGACAAGCGCGCGAGCGCCGAGGACACGGTGGCGCTGCTCGAGCGCTTGGCGCCGCGTCTCCTGGTGCTGGCAGAGGACGTGGGGCTGGCCGTGCACCGTGCGCGATTGTCCGGCGCGGCCGTGCTGCTCGAGGGCGCGCAGGGCTCGCTCCTCGACGTGGACCACGGCACGTACCCGTTCGTGACGTCGAGCAGCACGACATCGGGCGGCGCGGCGACCGGCGCCGGCCTGGCGCCCACGTCGATCGACGCCGTGTTAGGCGTGGTCAAGGCGTACACCACGCGCGTCGGCAACGGCCCGTTGCCCACCGAGCTCGACGAGGCGCTGGCCGCCAAGGTGCGAAAGTTAGGCAACGAGTTCGGCGCCACCACCGGACGCCCCCGCCGCTGCGGGTGGTTCGACGCCGTGGTCGTGCGCTACGCGGCGCGCGTCAATGGCCTGACGGGACTGGCGGTCACCAAGCTCGACGTGCTCGACACGCTCGATCGCATCGGCCTCTGCACCGCGTACGAGTCGGGCGGCGAGGTGTACGACGAGTTCCCCGGCGACCTCGTGTTGTTGGACTCCGTGCGCCCGCGCTACGAGTGGTTCGAGGGCTGGCAGAGCAGCACGGCGGCCGCGCGCACCGTGGACGACTTGCCCGCGCCGGCGCGCCGGTATCTCGATCGCATCCGCGAGCTCGCGGACACGCCGATCGCGTACGTGAGCGTGGGCACGCGCCGCGACCAGATCATCGGCGTCGAGTGACGGTGGGCGCGGACGTGGCGGTTAGGCTCGATGCGGTCATCATCGGCGCCGGGCCCTGCGGGCTCGCGGCGGCGATCGCGTTCAAGCGCGCCGGCATGCGCGCGGTGGTGATCGACCGATCCTGCATCGTGAGCGGCGTCGCGAGCTATCCCACCTACATCACGTTTTTCTCCACGCCCGACCGGTTGTCGATCGGCGACGTGCCGTTCATCGTCGCCACGGAGAAACCGACGCGCCGCGATGCGCTGGCGTACTATCGCGCCGTGACCACGCTGTTCGATCTCGACGTGCGGCAATACGAGAACGTCGAGCGCGTTAGGCGCTGCGATGATGCCTTCCTCGTCGCATCGCGGACGCGCCACGGCGCGCTGCGCGAGACGCGCGCCCGCGCGGTGGTCGTCGCCACGGGCTACTTCGGCCATCCCAATCGCCTGCACGTGCCCGGCGAAGACCTGCCGCACGTCACGCACCAGTTCACCGAGGGACACTGGGCGTTCCGCCAGGACGTCGTCGTCGTCGGCGGCGGCAACTCGGCCGTGGAAGCGGCGCTCGACCTGTATCGCTCGGGCGCCCGCGTGACCGTCGTGCACTTCGGCCCGCAGCTGGACCCGAACATCAAGCCGTGGGTGCTGCCCGACATCGTGAATCGCATCAAGGACGGCAGCATCGGCGCGCGCTTCGGGGCGCGCGTCGAGGCGATCACGCCCGAGCACGTGGAGCTACTCACGCCTAACGGAATCGACCGCGTGCGGGCGGATCACGTGTACCTCATGGTGGGCTATCAGCCCAACGCCGAGGTGCTGGTGCAGCTCGATGTGCCGATCGATGCGCGCACGGGCATCCCGGCGCACGATCCGGCCACCATGGAAACCGCCGTCCCCGGCGTCTTCATTGCCGGCGTCATCGCGTCGGGCAACGACGCCAACAAGACGTTCATCGAGAACGGCCGCTTTCACGGCGATCTGATCGCCCGGCACCTCGCCGCGACCGCCCGGCGGTTCGCGTGACCGCGCCCGATCCCATACCCACCGTCATGCCTAACGTAACGCATCCCGACGTCATGGATCGTCTCGTGTCGCTGTGCAAGCGGCGCGGCTTCATCTTTCAGTCGTCCGAGATCTACGGCGGCACCGGCTCGGTGTGGGACTACGGTCCGTTAGGCGTGGAGCTCAAGAAGAACGTGAAGGACCGCTGGTGGCACGCCATGGTGCGCGCCCGCGACGACATCGAAGGACTCGACGCGGCGATCCTCATGCACCCGCGCGTCTGGGAAGCGAGCGGCCACGTCGCCGGCTTCGTCGACCCCCTGGTCGATTGCCGCAATTGCAAGAAACGCTTCCGCGCCGACGACCCGCGTATCAAGGGCGAGCCGGGCACGCCCGATGCGCAGTGCCCGGCGTGCGGCATGAAGGGCACGCTCAACGCGCCGCGACAGTTCAACCTGATGTTCAAGACGTTCATGGGCCCGGTCGAAGACACGGCGTCCATCGTCTACCTGCGCCCCGAAACGGCGCAGGGAATCTACGTCAACTTCACCAACGTCCAGCAGTCCACCCGGCAGAAGATCCCGTTCGGCATCGCCCAGATCGGCAAAGCATTCCGCAACGAGATCACGCCCGGCAATTTCATTTTCCGCACGCGCGAGTTCGAGCAGATGGAAATGCAGTTCTTCGTCGAGCCCGGTACCGACATGACGTGGTTCGAGTACTGGAAGGACCAGCGCATGCGCTGGCACCAGTCGTTAGGCTTGGATCCGGCGCGCCTCAAGTTCCACCAGCATACCACGGAGGAGCTCGCGCACTACGCGCGCGCGGCCTTCGACGTCCAATTCGATTTCGGCGGCACGCTGGGCTTCCAGGAAATCGAGGGCATCCACAACCGCGGCGACTTCGACCTCGTCCGGCACGCCGAGTTCTCGGGCAAGAAGCTGGAGTACGTGGACCAACCCAACAATCGCCGCTTCGTGCCGTACGTGGTCGAGACATCCGTCGGCGCCGATCGCACCACCCTCGCGGTGCTCGTGAACGCCTATCGCGAGGAAACGGTGCCCGGCGAGTCGGAGGGACGTACCGTGCTGGCGCTCGACCCGTCGCTGGCGCCGGTCAAGGCCGGCATCTTTCCGTTAGTCAAAAAGGACGGCATGCCCGAGATGGCGGCCCGCATCGCGGCCGACCTGCGGCCGCGCTTCCCCGTGTTCTACGACGAAGCGGGCGCGATCGGCCGCCGCTATCGGCGCCAGGATGAAGTGGGCACGCCGTTCTGCATCACGGTGGACGGCCAATCGATGACCGACAACACGGTCACCATTCGCGATCGCGATACCCTCGCGCAGGACCGCGTGAACGCGGATCAATTGCGCGCGGTGCTCGAGGAGCGGCTCGCGCGATGAGCACCCCAACGTTGGACGGCCTCCGCCGCGAAGGTGAAGCGTTCATGGAGTCGCTCTCGCGCGAGTACTACCGCGCGCAGGCGGGATTGCAACCGGACGCGCACTTCCAGGAAATTTACGCGCGACATGCCGCGCTCTCGAGCGAAGACGCCCTCGATCTCACGCGCGAGACCTTTCGCGGCACCACGCCCGGCACCGAAGACCGTCGCTCGGCGCGCCTCATGCTCGACTGGGTGGCCGAGACCCGCGTGTCGCGCGCACTCGCCGAATCCGACGAGCGCGAGATTGCGTGGGAAGGCAGCGCCATGGCGAAGTTGGACGACGGCACGCGCATCCCCTACCAGCGGATCGCGATCGACCTCGCCAACATGAGCGACCGCCGCGACCGGCAGGCGCTCGAGCGGGCGCGCGCGCGCCTGGTGAACGCCGAGCTCGCGCCGCTCCGGCGCCAGCGGTTCGAGCGCGAGCGCGACCTGGTCGAATCGTTAGGCATCGGGCCCACCTACAACGCCACGTTCGCCGAGGTGAGTGGCATCGATCTGGCCGTGCTCGCCGCGCAATGCGAGGGCTTCCTGCGCGACACGCAGGCGATGTGGGACGACATCTTCCGCGAAGCCGTGCGCGACAAGCTCGGACTCGATCCGCGCGAGGCGACGCGCGCCGATGCCCTGGCGCTCCTGCGTGCGCGCGAATTCGACGCGGCCTTCCCCGCCAACGCACTCGAGCAGGTGGTGAGGCGCCAGATGGCCGAGATGGGCATCGACGCGAGCGCCAACGGTCGCGTCATCGTCGACGCCGCGGAGCGGGAAGGGAAGCGCGCCCGCGCATTTTGCTCGCCGGTGCGGGTTCCGGCCGAGGTGTATCTCGTGCTGCGGCCGCACGGCGGACAGTCCGACTACCGCACGTTCCTCCACGAGCTGGGCCACGCGCTGCACTTCGGGTACACGCGCCCCGACTACCCGTTCGAGTTCCGCTGGTTAGGCGACAACTCGGTGACCGAGTCGTACGCGATGTTGTGCGACCACCTGTTGCACGACGCCGCCTGGCTCCGCCGCTACACCGAGCTCGGCAAAGCCGACGTCGCCGCGTTCCTGCGCGCCGCCGGATTCGAGGAGCTGCAGTTCCTCCGCCGGTACTGCGCCAAGCTCCTGTACGAAGTGGCACTGTACGGCGGCGAAGTGCCGTGGGATGCGCTCCCCGATCTCTACGTCGAAACGTTAGGCAGGGGCACCACGTTCAAGTACGACACTGCCGACGCGTTCGTCGACGTCGACCCGCGCTTCTATTCCGCGCGGTACCTCCGGGCGTGGCAGCTCCAGGCGCTCATCACCGAGTCGCTCCGCGAGCGGTTCGATGCCGACTGGTACCGCAATCCGAGCGCCGGTCCGTGGATCACGTCCGAGCTCTTCGCCGAGGGACAGCGCGAGCTGGCCGATGAGCTCGCCCAGCGCGTCGCCTCGCGCGCGCTGTCGTTCGGCCCGCTCGTCCGCGCCACCGAAGCACTGGTGTCGGCGTCGTGAGCACTGCGTTAGTCACGGGCGCCTCGCGCGGCATCGGCCGCGCCATCGCCGAGCGGTTGGCCGAGCGCTACGAGATCATCGCGGTGGCGCGCGCGGCGAAGGCGCTCGAGGAGGTCGCGCGGCACATCGAGAAGAGCGGCGGCCGCTGCCGCACGATCGTGCTCGACGTGTCGGACCACGCCGCCGTCGCCAAGGCGCTCGCGTCGCTCGAGGTGGACGTGTTGGTCAACAACGCCGGCGTCGGGATCATCAAGCCGTTAGTCGAGCTCGGCGTGGACGAGTGGCGCCAGCAGATGTCCGTGAACCTCGACGGGATGTTCTACGTCACGCGGGCCCTGCTCCCCGGAATGATCGCGCGCGGCAGCGGCCACATCGTGAACATCGGCTCGCTCGCCGGCCGCAATCCGTTCGTGGGCGGCGCGTGCTACTCGGCCACCAAGCACGCGGTGATCGGATTCAGCGAATCGCTCATGCTCGAGGTGCGCGACGCCGGCGTGCGTGTGACTGTGATCATGCCCGGTTCGGTCGACACCGAATTCGGGGGTCACACCGCCGGCGGCGCGTCGTGGAAGCTCACGCCCGGCGATGTCGCCGAGGGCGTGTGGTACGCGATCAACCAACCAGAGCGCGCGCTGGTCTCGCGCGTGGAGATGCGACCGGCGCGGGTCGCGCGCGGCTAGCGCGGGCGTCCACGAACCGTCACCCACCATCGATCCAGCCATGCGCCCGGTTCTGTTAGTCATATCGGATCTGATCTTCCGCTCGCGCATCGACGATGCCGCCCGCCACGCATCCGTCCCGCTCCGCGTTGCCAAATCGATGGAGCAGTTGGAGCG
>JANWIK010000217.1 GCA_025449955.1 Gemmatimonadaceae bacterium | reverse complement strand
TTCGCCGAAGCAGGATATCGTACCGTGCTCGTCGACGGCGATACCCGACGCGGCCAGCTACACGCGATGTTCGGCGCGAACCGGCGTCCCGGGTTGCTCGACTATTTGGGTGGCGACGCGCCGCTCGAGACCATTCTCCGCACCACGACGCACGAAAAACTGGCGCTCATTCCTTGCGGAACACGGCGCCATCGCGGACCGGAGTTGTTGCACTCGCAAGCCATGCTCCAGCTCATGGGCGAACTGCGGGCACGCTACGACGTGATTCTGATCGATAGTCCGCCGCTCGGTGCCGGCGTCGACCCATTCGTGTTAGGCGCGGCCACGGGCAATCTGCTCATGGTTCTGCGCACGGGCACGACGGACCGCCGCATGGCCGACGCGAAGCTCAAGCTGCTCAAGCGCCTTCCCATTCGCCTGTTAGGCGCGGTGCTCAACGACATCCGCGCGCAGGGTGTGTATCGCTACTACACGTACCTCTACGGATACACCACCAGCGAAGATGACGAGTTGCCGCAGCTGGCGCCGCAGGTGAGCGAGTTATCCGGCAAGAACTGATCGGCGGCTCCACGCTGCACGTCAAGACGGCCGGCCACGATGTCGTGGCCGGCCGTTTTTCATCCGAACGTATCGAGCGCTTACATGTATCCGTCGCGCCGCAGGGACTCGAGGCCGCCGCCATCTTCCTTGTCCTGGGCTCGACCCGACCGCTCGGCGATGTGCGAGAACTTGCCCGTGCGCAGCTCCACGATGATCTCGCTCACGTCGCGCGCATCCGACTGCACCTTCTGCGTGCACGGACCGCAGCCTAACGAGCGATAACGGGTGCCGTCGCCGTGATCGTAGTACAGCGAGACAGTCGGGATCTGCTCCCGCCCGATGTATTCCCAAATGTTGAGCTCCGTCCAGTCGAGCAGCGGATGGATGCGCACGTGCGTGCCCGGCGCGAACTCCGTCTTGTACTGGTTCCAGAACTCAGGCGGCTGGTCCTGCACCTCCCACTCGTTCTGCGTCGTGCGCGCGGAGAAGTAGCGCTCCTTCGAGCGGCTTCCCTCCTCGTCGGCACGCGCCCCAACGATCACGCCCGTGAATGGTTCAGTGTTCTTGTCCCGCTCGTAGGTGCGCGTCGTGTGGTTGAACCGATATCGCGGACCCTCGCCGCTCAGCGTCCGACGCAGCGCTTCCGTCTTGAGCAGTCCGCAGCAGGTCAGCCGGTCCACCGCTCCATCCGGATACGTGCGACGCTCGGCCAGCGCGACCTCGTTCTGGCCGTACATGAGATTCAGATGCCACTCGGCCGCCAGGCGGTCGCGGTAGGCGATCATCTCGGGAATCTTGAAGGATGTGTCGATGTGCACGAGCGGAAACGGCACGTGGCCAAAGAATGCCTTGCGCGCCAGCCAGAGCATCACCGTGCTGTCCTTTCCGATCGACCAAAGCATGCACAGTTGGCGGAAGTTCGCGTACGCTTCGCGCAAAATGTGAATGCTTCGGTTCTCGAGTTGCTCCAAGTGATCCATCACTCACTCCCGATGCGCGATCACAGATTCCCGCGTATCCGATTCATGACTTGCGCGCCCGAGTCCTCGACGGTCCCGATACGCGTGTCGATGACGACATCTGCGTTCGTCGGCGCTTCGTACGGATCGTCGATGCCGGTGAAATTCCGGATCTCTCCGCGGCGCGCGCGCGCGTACAGCCCCTTCACGTCGCGGCGCTCGCACTCCTCTAACGGAGTGGACACGTAAACCTCGACGAAGTTCCGGCACAGGCCGCGCACGAACGCGCGCGACTCCTCATACGGCGAGATGAACGACGCCACGACGAACACACCGTTCTCCTCGAGCTTGCTCGCAAGATATCCGACGCGCCGGATGTGTTGGTCGCGCTCGCTCCGCGTGTAGCCCGTTGTCGGAAAGAGATGGCGAATCGTATCGCCGTCCAGGTACTCGACGTGAATGTTCTGGCGCTTCAGCTCGGCGTGCAGCCACTGGGCAATTGTGGTTTTGCCCGAGCCCGAGAGCCCCGTGAACCAGATCACCGTGGGCGTGGGCTCGTGCTTGCCTAACGGAATGCGCTCCCACAGGCGCTCGTGCAGCCAGAACAGCAGAATCTTGCCGACGAGCTCCACGACCCCCACGAACAGCGCGACGTTGAGCCGCTTCGTGAAAACGTAGACGATGATCGCGGTCGTGAGCGTCCCGAACAAACGCCAGGAGAATGCCTTTGCGATCGAGCGGACGTTCGTGTCACGATGCATGGTCGTGCCGGATGGCATGGTTCACCGCGATACCCTCACTCACCGAGAACGAACGATCCATTCCGCAGCTCCCGCTTGTTGTACGTGAATGACGTCTGGCGCTGCCCGCTGCGTGCCGACTCGCGATAGACGCTGTCACCCGCGGCGACATCCCACTCCATTGTTGGGCCGAAGCGGGGATACAAGTCAGCACGCCCATCGGCGACCCAACAAAACTTGAGCGAGCTACCGAGTGGTATGCGCTGCTCCACTTGAATGGTCGCCAGATACGCCTCGAGCTCCGCCGACGGATGCGAACGACTCTGCACGATGATGCGCCCGCCTGATGCAGGCCGCTCACCACTGAACACGCGCTCGGCCTTGGCGCCGCCTTCCTCACGCCAGGTTCCTGCACCAGCGCGCGCCCAATATAGGAGGTCGATTGCTGGTGCAAACACCACACCCATCGTCGGCGCACCACCTTCGATCAGCGCGATATTCACCGTGAATTCGCCAATGCCTTTGGTGAATTCTTTGGTGCCGTCCAATGGATCGACCAACCAGAATCGATTCCAGTCGCGGCGCTCCTCGTATTCGGGGATGTCGCCTTCCTCGGACACCATCGGAACATCAGGCGCGACGCTCGCCAACCCATCCGCAATCACCGCGTGCGCATCGCGATCCGCCTGTGTGAGCGGGGTCGCGTTCTCCTTCCACGCCACCGCTTGGCGTGTCTCGCTCGATCCGTAGTGACGAAGGATCGCGCGTCCCGCGTCGCGCGCCAGCAAGCGGATGTCTTGGATCAGTCGATCGGCGCTTACCATGCGCGGTATACGATCCCCAGATCCTTGAGCCGGGCCTCGATCCGATCCAGTGCTTCCGGACGACCCTCTGCGTCGCTGACGTACACGTTGCATTCGAGGTCCGTCGTCATGCGGTCGCCCACCCAGATCGTTTCGATGCGCTCCGGCTCGACCGCCGCCTCAATGACCTCGACATCTTCCGCCGTGAGCTCCGCCGCGGTCACGATCAGGATCATCCCGGCATCGAGCATGATATTCGCCACTTCGCCTAACCGGCGAATGTGTTCCAGCCGGTTCTCGCGCTTGCGCTCGATGTCCGCGTCGACGCCGTACAACACGCTGCCGATGCCAAGGAAATAGACCACTTTCCCCTGGGCGAAGAGTCGTCCCTCCAACTCTTTGGCCAGCGCTTTGCGCTCCGTCTCCTTGTCGCCCGTGACGAGCAGCAGCGTGGGGCGCTGGTTGTATCGCTCGGCGCGCCGCTCGAGGGCGATCGATCCGCGCTCCCATTTCGAGTTGCGCACCCGCACCTTGTCGCGCACCCATCCCTGTTGGTCGGGCAAGGCTTCGCGGACGATGCCGCCGCCGCGGATGTCGTATTCGTCGATGATGACGAAGCGGCTCGTCACCGGCAGGTCGCTCGCCAGATCGAACGCCACCGCCTTGCCGATCTTGAGCACGCAGTCGGCGACGTCGTGCCGCTCCACCTGCGTTGCGTTAGGCCGGGCTGCCAGTGTGGAGGCGTCGATGACTCGGTCCACCGCCTCGAGCCGCATCGACACGCGCGCCGTGCCGATCTTGAGCGCGTACTCCTTACGCATCTCCAGCGGCCGCTGGCCCAGCCAGAAGAGACTCACCCGCAACCGCGTCGTGACATGCGGCATCGGATCGGATTCTCGCACCGCGAGCTCGCCGCGCGACACGTAGATCTGCTCCGTCATCGTGAATCCGGCCGCGCCTCCCGCCGACGCATGCTCTTGCGTTGGGCGGTTGAATGCCTCGATCGACTTCACCCGGCTGCGTTTCCCAGATGGCAGAAATACGATGCGATCACCCACTGCCACCTGACCCGAGTCGACCGTGCCGGCCACTATGCGGCGGTCATCGCCCTGGCCGGTGAACTTGTACACGTCCTGGACACGAAGCCGGAACGGAAGCCCGACCGGAAGTGCTTCCGGTTCGAACGTGTCCAACGCCTGCAGTACCGTTGGGCCATCGTACCACGGCATGCGCGTCGACCTGTCGGCCAGGTTGTCGCCGTCCCGGCCGCTCACCGGAATGAATCGCGCCGGCGTGATGTTCACCTGCGCCAAAAACTCCGTGAGCGACGTGACTAACCGATCGTACTCCACCTTCGAGAAGGCGACGAGATCCATCTTGTTGATCAGGACCACGACCTGCTTGATGCCGAGCATCGCCAGCATGTAGCCGTGGCGTCGGGAGTTTTCCTGGACGCCTTCCTGCGCATCGATCACGAGCAACGCGGCTTCGGCGCGCGATGCTCCGGTGATCATGTTCTTGAGGAATTCGATGTGGCCGGGCGCATCGATCACGATGTACTCGCGCCGAGATGTTCGGAAAAACACCCGGGCCGAATCGATCGTGATGCCCTGCGCCCGCTCGTCGCGCAGCGCGTCGAGCAGAAACGCGTACTCGAACGGTTTGGCCGTACGCGCGCACAGTTCCTTGACCTGCTCGAGCTTCCCGTCGGGAAGTGAGTGACTATCGGCGAGCAATCTGCCGATGATCGTGCTCTTGCCGTGATCGACGTGACCGACGATCACGATACTCATGCGCTCCTCGGTGGCGTTCTTCGTCATGCGAGGCGGTTCGGCGGGTCATAGATGAATGGCTGATGCGGCGCCGATGACTCGACCCGCAGAACGGATGCGCCCCAGTACCACGTGGTTGGCACGCAGCACGAATAATAGCAATGTTCGTGCATCTGTTGCGTGAGGCGCGTTACAGAGCAGACCGAATGGGAACTTCTTCGAACGCCCGGATGGGCGATCCGGATTCCTCGGTCCGCAGATATCGGAGGGCAGTAGTCGCGCGCAGCAACATTTCGACCGCATCCACGGTGGACTCAGAAAAATCTGGAACGGCACAGTAGCCCGCTCGGATTCTGAGCTTGAGTGCCGCGTGACCGATGGAGGTTGGCTCCGCATCCATGGCTTCTTGGATACGCTGCATCATCCGTACGGCGCCCTCGCCGGCCGTCGCCGGTGCGATGATCGCAAAGTCTGTTGGGCCTAAACGGCCGATCGCATCCGACACGCGGCCCGCGCGCCGCACGAGCGACGCGAGATACTCTATGACGTGTTCTGTGTCGCCGTTGAGCGGACGTTCCTCGAGATCCGGCGCCTCGGCGACGGGCGCAAAAGCGACGCACGCGATGGGAGTTTTGAGTCGCTGCGCTTCCGCCGAGATCTCGCGCGCGCGTCGCACCAGTCCGCGCATGTTATAGAGTCCCGTAATTGGATCGAGCAGACTTTCGGCCCTCAGACGATCCGCCTCACGCTTGCTCCGCATGAATGCGTCGAGCTTGAGGAGCAGTACTTCGCCGTCGAGCGGCTGGTTTACGAACTCCCACGCGCCAGACTGCAATGCAGCGAGCCTCTGGCTTCGCTCCGCCGGACCTGACGTCGTGATGATGATTGGAGTAGAGGCGTTGAACCGCACGTCGTCCAACAACTGCCGGCACACGTCTGCGCCATCCATATCAGGAAGGCGCACGTCCATGATCACGAGATCAGGCTGCGCGCTGCGCGCGAGGTCGAGTACCTGCTTGCCAGTGTACGCCCGTAGCACGGCGTAGCCGTTGGGCCCCAGGATGCTCTCGAGCGAACGCGCCGACCATTCCTGGTCGTTCGCGAGCAGCACGAGCGGCGGACGAGACGGCTTCTCGTTTTCGGACATACTCACCGGATACGGGCGTCGTCTTGCCCGGCGGGTCGTTTGCAGAGGCACCTGAGGGATGCGGTGTTAGTCGTGCCCCGACCATGCAGAACTCATGCGGAGCGGAAACAGCGGTGCTAACTGCCTATATACCAAACTGTTACCAAAGCATGAGACCTTGCTTAGCGGCGAAATTTGCCGCGCGGGTGCCACAAGAGCGATGTGAGGGTGAGACGGCCAATAGGACCGCTCCAAGCGAGCTCGACCCGGCGTTAGGCTCACATGCTTGTTGACGCCGCCACCCGGTTAGCTGAGACTGTTGGTGCGTTGGGTGGCGATCAGAATGTGGAGTAGCGGCCCGTGTTATGTTGTACGCCTGCCACAAAACATGTACCAACCCATCCCGCCTGATCGAGCGGCGCAGTTCATGAAATGGAAGTCGCGCCGACAGATTGGTCACCTACGACCCCAAAAGGACGGCTAGCACAAGTGGTGCAACGTCGCCGGAGGACTATGCCATCGCACTTGGGCAGGGAGCTTCAAGACAACGCACACCGCCTCGTCCGCTTCGTCGCCTGCATCGCGACGTCGGCAGCTGTGGCCCACAGTCTTCCAGCTCAACAACCGCCAGCATCTCCGCAGCAGCCGGCAGTCCAACGTGATACGGCGCACAACGCGCCGACGCGCGCCGAGTTAGAGTCAGAAGCAGCG
>JANWIK010000216.1 GCA_025449955.1 Gemmatimonadaceae bacterium | reverse complement strand
GAATAGGCGATGCGGCGCCCGTCGGGCGACCAGGCGCCGAATTCACGATACGCGCTGTCGGGCGGGAGCAGCTCGCGCTCCTCGAGTCCATCGGGCGACACGAGGTAGTATCCCTGGCGCTCGTCGCCGCCGCGATCGGCGGCGTAGAAAATCCAGCCGCCCGCCGGCGACCACGCCTGCATGGTGACGCCATTCTCGGTGAAGGTCAGTTGATTGGGAGCGGGAACGCCCGGGTATCCGCTCGCGAGACTCACCGCCCAGATTTGCGGCAGGCCGGTGGTAGCCGTGATGAACGAGACCTGCTCGCCATCGGGTGACAGCGATGCGTCGCTCGCCGTGCGCACGGCGAGGAAGCGCGCGATGTCCGGCGACGCCGAGCCGGCGAGACCAATGTCACCGTGGACGGGGCGCGGAATGTCGGCGGTATCGGTCGTGTCCGCGGATTGCGCCGCACCGTGCGGTGCGAAGGCGAGCAGCGCGACGACAGCCGCGCGCCGGGCGAACTTCGACCGCGTCGCGCGCATGTCGGTGTTGGCCGGGTCAGCGAACGGCGGCCGATCGCCGTCGAGCGCTCGACGAACGGTTAGGCCGACTCATGCCGTCCTCGAAGAGCATGGGCGCATCGGTCGCGCCCATTTCGCGCACGATGCGGCCCAGGTGTCGCGCGAGCACACGGCAGTCGCTGCCGGACAAGTTGCGCAGCGCGCCGATGAGGCGGATTTGCGCGACCTCGGGCGATGAGCGGAGCAGCGACCGTCCGGATGGCGTGAGGGAGAGCACGACGCGCCGGCCATCTTCGTCGGATCGGGTGCGCGAGACGAGGCGGCGTCGCACGAGCCGGTCGACGACGACCGAGACGGAGCTCTGATGCGTGAACGTACGTGCGGCGAGCTCGTTGAGCGAGTGGGCCGGCGCTTCGGCGAGCGCGTGGAGTACGAACAGTTGGGCGCCGCTCACGCCGAGGCGTCGTTCCGCCGCGCGTGCCGAGACGCGGAGGGATTGCACGATCCGGCGGATGGCATCGAGCGCGGCCGAGAGATCAGCCGAATCTTTGCGGGGGCGAGTCGGAGTGGTGCGAATCGTATTGGTGGCCATGCGTGACTAATTCCGGTGGTTTGCCTCGGAAGCGTTCCGCCGTCGTCGAGACAATATACGCCTCCCAACGAAGTCGGCTACGCGACCGCGCGGACCCCTCGTATCGTCGCGGCAGCCTCGGCGTCAGCGTGAGGCAATGGCGGCACTGGCTATCGCCGGGGACCGCCCGTTATCTTCACAGCCGGCTCGCACGGTCGCGGGTCGCGTGGCCGGGTACATTTTGTCGAGGACAACCATGGTCGACCGTCGCCGTCACGGTTTGCTGCTCGCGCTGTGCTGGGTTCTCTCCGCGGCGCTCTTCGTGTTCTTGTTCATCACGTACGACAACACGAAGCTGTCGTACTCGATGTATTTCCCGGGAATGCCGTTGTATGGCGCGATGACGTGGTGGTTCTTTTTCACCATTCCGGTGATCGGTTGGACGTGGGGATACTTCAATGACCTCAAGGACTCCATCGAGCCGGATTCCCGAAAGGGACCGCCTGCGCCGCGCGCCAAAGAGGACCACCGATAGGTCGCTCTACGAAAACGGAGCCCGGCGAAAGCCGGGCTCTTTTTTGTTGATTGTCACCACGATGTGAGTATGTAAGTGGTTACTTGCATTGCCGGCGAGGGCTTGGTAGGCTTGGCCCATGGACATACACGAGCGATTGCTGGGCGCAGCCGCCCAGGTGTACGCCGAAGCCGGGTATCGCGGCGCGACGACGCGTCGCATCGCGCATGAGGCGGGGGTCAGCGAGATCACGCTGTTCCGGCAATTCGGCTCCAAGGAGGCGTTGATGCTGGAAGCGCTCACCGCGGCCAGTCGGACGGCGGTGTTAGCGCTTCCCGATGTGCCGGTGGATCCGGTGCGCGAGCTCACCGAGTGGAGCCGCGGGCGCTTCGAGACGCTGTTCCGGATTCGCTCGCTGCTCAGAAAGGTGATGTCCGAAGTGGAGGAGCATCCGGAGATCATCGACTGCGCGAAGAGCTATCCGCGGCATCCGGTGAGTTTTCTCGAGCAGTACGTGCGGCGCCTGCAGGAGCGTGGTTGGGCGACCGTCGACACACACCCGAAACTCGCGGCGGCGATGCTGGTCGGCGCGATCTTCTCGGAGGCGATGGTGCGGGACATGATACCCGAGGTCTACTCGTACGAGATCGACGAGGCGCTGGACGGCTACGTGCGGATGTTCTTGCGCGCGATCGGTTGTGAGGCGGGCTCCGTCGAGGCAGGTGAACCATGAGCGCGCGTCGGATCACACGGATTGCGCGCGCGTGCGGCGCCGCTCTGGCGTTCGCGGCGGCGCCGGTTCCGTTAGGCGCACAAACCGCCGACTCGGCGCGCGCCGCCGCGGCGACCGCGGACTCGGCGCACCGCATGTCGCTCGATGACGCATTGAACCTGGCGGAGTCGCGGAGCGAGGACATCGCCATCGCGCAGGCGGGCGTGTCGCGTGCACATGGGCAGGAAGTAAAGGCGCGCAGCGGCTATCTCCCGCAGATTTCCGGCTCGCTGTCGTACACGCGCACGCTCAAGTCGATCTTTCAGGGATTCGGGGCCGCCGATACGGCCGGCGGCCCGCCGTCGTGCAGCTCGTTCCATCCCAATCCATCGCTGCCGGTGGACCAGCGCCTCGCGCTGCTCGAGCAAGCGTTAGGCTGCGCGCCGTCGTCCGGCAATCTGTTCAGCGATTTCTCGAGCGTCGGATTCGGGTCGGCCAATCAGTACACGCTGGGGCTTTCGCTCTCGCAGAATCTGTTTTCGGGTGGGCGCGTGAGCGCGCAGGTGCGCGAAGCCGGTGCGCAGCGCGAGACGGCGGAGATCGGCCTCACCACGGCGCGCGCGCAATTGATCTTGCAGGTGACGCAGGCGTACTACGACGCCGCGTTGAGCGACCGGTTGCTCGAAATCGCGGTGGCGACGCTCGCGCAAGCGGACACGACGCTCGCGCAAACGCAGCTCGCGAAGAACGTGGGCAATCAGCCCGAGTTCGACCTGCTGCGCGCGCAGGTGACGCGCGACAACCAGGTGCCGGTGGTGATTCAACGCCGGTCGAGCCGTGATCTCGCGTACTTGCGTCTCAAGCAGGCGCTCGACTTGCCGTTGGACGAGCAGGTGGTGCTCACCACTTCGTTAGGCGACACCGGCACGGCGGCCTCGTCGCGGTTGGCGGCGCTCATGGCGGCGACGCCGGACACGGCGGCGAGCGGCCGCGCGCCGGTGCGCGAGGCGGAGCAGACGGTGACCGCGGACCGCGCGGCGGTCACGGTCGCGCGCTCGCAACGCATCCCGACGCTGACGCTCTCGTCGCAATTCGGACGCGAGGCATTTCCGAACAGCGGGTTTCCCGATTGGAGCCAGTTCCGATCGAATTGGACGGTGACGGGCGCCATCCAGGTGCCGATCTTCACGGGTGGATCGATCCACGGCGACGAGGTGATCGCCGAGGCGAATCTGCGCGAGTCGCAGGCGCGGCAGCGGCAGGCGCGTCAATTGGCGGCGCTCGATACGCACGACGCGGTATCACAACTGCAGGCGGCGGAGTCGCAGCTTGCGGCGAGTGAAGGCACCGTTGAACAAGCGGTGAAGGCGTATCAGATCGCCGAGGTGCGATATCGCGAGGGGATTTCGCCGCAAACGGAGCTCTCCGATTCGCGCATTTCACTACAGCAGGCGCAAGCGAATCGAGCGCAGGCCGCTCGCGATTTGCAGGTGGCGCGCGTGCGCGTCGCGTTGCTGCACGATCTGCCCATCTCGACCACGGCGGCGCCCGGCGCGCCTAACATGCAGGGCGCGCCGCAACAACCGGCGCAGACGCTGACGGTGCCCCCGTCGATGACGGTGACGCCGGCCCAACCGGTGCCGGGTGTACAGACGAACGCGGTGATCAATCCCTCGGGGGTGACGCCATGACGCGGCGCGGGCGTGGGGGACTCGGGTGGGTGGTCGCGGCGATCACGGCGTCGGCGTGCGGTGGGAAGGGTGCGTCCAAGGTGGCGGCGGCGCCGGCGGCCGTCGACGTAGGACGTGAGAACATCGCCATCGCGTCGACGCAACAATTGCAGAGCGGTCCGTCGGTATCGGGCACCCTCGAAGCTCGGCAGACGGCGACGCTGCGCGCGGAAGTGGCCGGCCCGGTGGTGCAGACGTACGTGGATCGCGGCCAGTCCGTTAGGCGTGGGCAGCTGCTGGCGCGCATCGATGACACATCGCTGCGGCAGGCGGCGTTGTCGGCGCAGTCGGGGGCGCGGTCGGCCAAGCTCTCGCTCGACAACGCGCAGCGCAACTTCGATCGGTCGAAGGCGTTGGAACAGGCGGGGGCGATTGCCGAACGCGATCTGGAATCGGCACAGAGCCAATTGGCGGCGGCGGGCGCGGCGAACGACGATGCGCAGTCGCGCCTCACGCAGGCACAGCAGATGTTGGACAAGTCGTTCATTCGCGCACCGTTCGACGGCCAGGTGAGCGACCGGCAGGTGAGCGCGGGCGATGTCGTGCAACCCGGAAGCGCGTTGTTGACGGTGATCGATCCGGCGAGCATGCGTCTCGAGGCATCGGTGCCATCGGAGCAAATCTCGGCGATCAAGCGTGACGCGCCGGTCCAATTCTCGGTGTCGGGATATCCGGGGCGGATGTTCGTTGGGCACATCGAGTTCGTGAGTCCGGCGGCGGATCCGGTGACGCGGCAGATCAAGATCGACGTGACGATTCCGAACGACCGCAGCGACCTGGTGGCCGGGTTGTTCGCGCAGGGGCGCGTGGCGTCGGAGACGCGCACGGCGCTGGTGGCGCCGGTGAGCGCGGTGGATCAGCGCGGCGTGACGCCGGCGGTGGTCCGGATTCGGGGCGGGAAGACGGAGCGGGTGGCGGTCCAGTTAGGCATTCGGGACGATGCGCGGGGGCTGTACGAGGTGACGGCGGGGTTGTCGGCGGGCGACACGCTGCTGGTGGGTGCGGCGCAGGGGATCACGCCGGGCACGCCGGTCAAGGTCGTGGTGTCGTCCGATCCGACGTCGGCAGCGCGTTAGGCGGGCGAGGGGACCATGTTCATTTCCGATTTTGCCATCAAGCGGCCGATCGTCACGATCTCGGTGATCCTGGCGCTGGTCGCGTTCGGCGTCGCGTCGCTCGCCCAACTGCAGACGGACGAGTTCCCGGACATTCAGCAGCCGATGATCGCGGTGAGCATCTCGTATCCCGGGGCGTCGCCGGACGTGGTGGAGCGCGAGGTGGTCGACCCGATCGAGGACGCGTTCTCGTCGATCACGGGCATCGATTGGCAGCGGACGACGTCGACGTCGAGCGATGGGTTGGCGCAGTTCCTCGTCGTGTTCGACTACGACAAGGATATCCAGCAGGCGTCGCAGGACATTCGCGATGCGATTTCGACGAAGCGCGAGGACCTGCCCACAGAAATGAAAGAGCCGGTGCTGAGCCGGCTCGACCCGAGCGAGATGCCGGTGATTTCGCTCACGCTCACGTCGACGACGATTCCGCCGGCGACGCTGACGCGGATCGCCGATCCGGGCATCGTGCGCGACCTACGGTCGGTCCCCGGCGTCGGCGAGGTGAGCGTGGCGGGAGGGATCAAGCGCGAGATGACGGTGCAGGTGCATCCGTCGGACCTGCAGGCGAACGGCGTGAGCATTGCGGACGTCGTGCAGGCGATCGGTCAGCAGAATCTCGCGGCCCCGGTAGGGCGATTGAACGGCGCGCTCGAGGAGCAATCGATCCGCCTCAAGGGCCGGCTGGACGATGCGCAGGACTTTGCCAACCTCGTCGTGGCCGAACGCGGCGGGACGGTGATTCGGTTAGGCCAAGTGGCGTCGGTGTTCGACGGGACGGAGGAAGCACGGACGAGCGCCGTGTTCAACGGGCGCGACGCCGTCGGTATCGACATCAAGAAGTCGAAGGGCTACAGCACGACGGCGGTGAGCAAGGCGGTGCTCGAGCACGTGGCGCGGCTGCAGAAAACACTGCCGGCCGGTGCACGCCTGGAAGTGGTGCAGAACGCGGGCGACCGGGTGAAGCACGCGGTAGCCAACGTCGAGGAGGCGCTCATCGAGGGCGCGCTGCTCACGGTGCTGGTGGTGTTTCTGTTCCTCAACTCGTGGCGATCGACGGTGATCACGGGGTTGGCGTTGCCGGTGAGCGTGCTGGCGTCGTTCATCGCCGTGTGGGTGTTCGGGTTCACACTGAACACGATGTCTCTGTTAGGCCTGTCCCTGGCGATCGGCATTCTGATCGACGACGCGATCGTGGTCCGCGAGAACATTGTCAGGCACATCGAGATGGGGAAGAACCATTTCGAGGCGTCGCACGAGGGTACGAACGAAATCGGGTTGGCGGTGGCGGCGACGACGTTTTCGATCGTGGCGGTGTTCGTGCCGATCGCGTTCATGTACGGGCTGGCGGGACAGTGGTTCAAGCCGTTCGCGTTGACGATCGCGTGCGCGGTGCTGGTGTCCTTGTTCGTGTCGTTCTCGCTCGATCCGATGTTGTCGGCATACTGGGCCGACCCGCAAGTCGAAGCGCACCAGCATCGCGGTTTCATCTCGCATCACCTGGAGCGATTCAACCGCTGGTTCGATCGAATGGCGGACCGGTACAAGGGAGTGATCGGCTGGGCGTTGGATCATCGCGCGGCCATGGTCGCGCTGGCGGTGGCGAGCTTCGTGGCAACGTTAGGCTTGGTCGGCACCGGGCTGGTGGGCGCGGAGTTCGTGCCGGTGAGTGACCGGAGCGAAGTGGATTTCATCGTCGAAACGCCGCCCGGGTCGAATCTCGAGTACACGAAGCTCAAAGCCGAAGAAGCGGCGCGCATGGCGCGGGCGCATCGCGAGGTGGCGTACACGTACACCACCGTGGGGACCGAGCTGTTAGGCAGAGCGCCGGGTGTGGATCAGGCGTTGGTGTACGTGAAGTTGATTCCGAAGGCGGATCGGTCCTTGAGCCAAGACCAGTTGGGCGACATCCTGCGCCGCGAGCTGCTCAAGATCGGCGGCGCGACGGCGTCGGTGTACACGAGCGGGTTCGGCGGCGCGATGAAGCAGATTCAGATCCAGTTCCGCGGGAGCGACGCGAACGTGTTGACGACGTTCGCCGAGCAGGCGGCACAGGCATCGGCGCGGGTGCCGGGCGCGGTGGACATCGGGCTCTCGACGCGCGGGCAGAAGCCGGAGCTTGAGGTGCAGGTGAACCGGCCGCTCGCCGGATCGTTAGGCATCACGGTGGGCCAGGTGGCGCAGTCGCTGCGGCCGGCGTTCGCGGGGCTCAAGGCCGGGGACTGGGTGGATCCGTCGGGCGAGACGCGCGACGTGACGGTGCGGCTGGCGCCCGAGTCGCGCGAACGGCCGGCGGACCTGGCGCGGCTGCCGCTGGTGGTGGGCGGCGGGCAGGGCGCGGCGCCGGTGACGATTCCGTTAGGCCAGATCGCGACGATAGCCGAGGGCGTGGGGCCGGCCGAGATCCAGCACCTGAATCGCGAGAAGGTGGTGAGCGTCGAAGCCAACGTGCAGGGGCGTCCGCTCACCGAGGTGCTGAACGACATGAACGCGCGCATCGCCAAGCTCAGGGTACCGGCCGGCGTCGACATCACGCAGGGGGCGCAGGCGCAGGATCAGGCGGATGTGTACACGCGCGTGTTCGTGGCGCTGGGCATCGCGATCATGCTCATGTACCTCATTTTGGTGGTGCAGTTCGGATCGTTCCTGGATCCCATTTCGATTCTCGTGTCGCTGCCGCTGTCCTTGATCGGGGTGGTGCTGGCGCTGCTCGTCACGGGCAGCACGATCAACATCATGAGCTTGATCGGCGTGATTCTGCTCATGGGGATCGTGGCCAAGAACGCGATTCTGCTCATCGACTTCGCGAAGTGGGCGCGCGAGCGCGGCGTGCCGTTGCGCGAGTCGCTGATCGAGGCGGGGCGGATCAGGCTCAGGCCGATCATCATGACGACGCTGGCGCTGATCGCCGGCATGATGCCGGTGGCGATCGGGCACGGCGAAGGCGCCGATTTCCGGGCTCCGTTGGGCCGGGCGGTGATCGGCGGGGTGATCACGTCGACACTGCTGACCTTGTTAGTCATCCCGACCGTGTACGAGATTCTGGAGGGGTGGAAGGAGGG
>JANWIK010000215.1 GCA_025449955.1 Gemmatimonadaceae bacterium | reverse complement strand
GCGCGGCGCGGCTATCTCGTGCTGTCGATTGGGCCATCGGAGCGTCTCGGGCGCATCCAACGGTGCGCGAGAAAGAGAACCGCGGGGACGATCTCGAGAATCGTGAGCCACACACGCGACGCGACTACGAGCAGCGTCGCCTGACCGCCGGTGAATCCCGACTGCCGCAACCCGGCGAACATCACGATCTCTCGTACGCCGACCCCACCCGGCGCGATGAGCGCCAAGAACCCGGCAAGGTACGAAGCCGTGAAAACTGCGATGTAGGTGCCTGTCGCGCCAGTCGCGGCGCCGAGCGCGCCCACGGCCAACACGCGGAATGCCACCCCGTATACAACCCAGGACGCCGCGGAGATGAGTGCCGCGAGCCAGATGGCCCTGTGAGGAATGCGCCCGACCACGATCGGCCGCTTGAGAAGTCGTGCCGCGAGGTTGCCCAACCATGGAATCAACTGCGGCGCGAGGAGGAGTCCCAGGCCCAGCAACGCGATCACCGCGATGCCCAACGGAGGCACGTGCAGCACGCCGGCGCCGGTGAGCGCGAGCACGACGAAGCCGGCCACCGTGTTGATGAGCGTGACGACGACGGCTGCGCCGGCCGCGGTGATGCCCGACACGCCCCGCTCCTGCGCCATCACCGCCATCGAGCCCATCTGCCACACCTTGCCCGGGATGTAGCGGCCGAGATTGGACACGCTCCAGATGCGCGCGCTCTCCCAGAATCCGAGCGCCGGCGCGGCGTTGGGCCCGCGCCGCTCCCCTTCCCATTCCGCGAGCACGATGCGCCACGCTTCGACGAGCAGCGCGTAGTTGGCGAGCACGATCGCGCCCGACAGCGCGAGAATGCCCCAACGCGGCCGCGCCTCGTGCATCGCGGCGGTCACCGGTTGCCATTCGCGTACGAGCGCGTAGGCCACTGCCACGACGACCGCGACGGCGAACGCGATCTTGGCCAGGAGGAGCAGCCTACGGTTTCTTGGCGTGCTCAAGTGTCGTGCGATAGAGCATGGCGTAGCGTCGCGCAGCCGACTCGGGCGCGAACGTCGCGAGCGCGTGCACGCGTCCCGCGGCGCCGAGCTCGCGCGCCTGCTCTGGATTGCCGAGCACCTGGTCGACCGCGCGCGCGAGCGCCGGCGCATCGAGGGGCGGCACGAGGACGCCGGTCTGTCCGTTGCGCACGATGTCGGCCAAGCCACCGGAGTTGGCGGCGATCACCGGTGTGGCGCACATCTGTCCCTCGACGGCCACCAAGCCCAAGCCTTCATCGATCGACGGCACCACGAGGACCGCGGCACGCTGATAGAGGTGCGGCAGCGCGCTCTGCGGCAGCGCGCCGTGCCACGTGATGCGATCGGCAACGCCTAACGCACGGGCGCGTTCCTCGAGCGCCGCGCGGTCGGGCCCGTCGCCCACGATGTCGAGGGCCCAGGGCGCGCGGATCGCCGGCAGCGCCTCCACCAGGGTGGCCACGCCCTTCTGGGCGTTGAGGCGGCCCACGAACAGCATGCGATCCGGCGATCGCGTATTGCCCGGCGTGAAGAGCGTCGTGTCGACGGGCATCGGCGCCACGAGCGGCTTCACGTTAGGCAGCACGGCGCCGGCTTCGCCGGCCAGCCAATTGGACACCGCGGTCACGGCCGCCGAATGACGCAGCACGTGGCGGAACACCGGGCGCGCGCCGACCACGGTGCGCGCGAGCCGCACGTCGCTTCCATGGAGCGTCGTGATGAGCGGCACGCCGGCCATCGACGCGACCCACGTGCCCACCAAACCTCCCGGAAACCACCAATGCGCGTGCACCAGGTCCGGTTGGAACCGGCGCCCCGACCGCACGGCGCTCACGAACTCCGAGCCCAGGAAGCTCAGCATCGTGAGCCGCGCGCTCCATGAGTCGCGCACGTCCTGCGCCATGGTGCCGGTGTACGCGAGTCGCTCGAAACGGCGCGGCGCATAGCGGAATCGCTCGACGCCCACGCCGTCGAATTGGTCGGCGTCGGCGAGGCCCGGTGCCGCGGGCGCCACCACTTGCACGGTGATGCCCTCGGACTCGAGGGCCTGAGCGAGGCGCAGGAGGAAGGAGCCCGCCGCATCGCCCGCGTTGCGCGGGAACGAATGGGCGAGGAAGAGCACCCGCACGCGCCTAACCTCGTTCCACAGTGTCGTCGCGCGCGGCGCGCACCTCGTCCATGCGCCGGCGCAGTTCGCGCAGCTCGGCGCGTTGGCCTGCGATCTGTTCGCCTAACAATCCGGCGGCGAAGAAAATCGAGCCGAGAATGAGACAGGTCTGGATGATCGTCCATACGGCGCGCACGCCCACATCGCGGAGCGCCAGCATCGCCAGCGCCACGATCCCCGCCAGCACGCCGATCACGAACAGCGCCGCGCCCACCATGCCGAACAGCAGCAGCGGCTTCTGCCCGAAGCGCAGCTCGAACCACACCGCGAGCATGTCCAACACGCCCACGGGAATGCGCGCGAGGCCGAATTTGGACCGGCCGGCGTGACGCGGATAGAGCGGCACCGGGACTTCGGTGACCGTGAATCCCTGCGACGCCGCGATCGCGATCATGTAGCGATGCCAATCGGGCCTAACGGGAATGGCGTCCATCACCTCGCGCCGGTAGGCCTTCACCGAGTTGAGGTCGCGCACCGGCAGATCGAACAGGCGGCGGCTCAGTCCATTGTAAATGCGCGAGACAAACGCCTTCTCGTAGTGCCCCTGCTTGTAGCCCGTCACCATGTCGGCGTCGCCGGCCAGGATCGGCGCGACGAGCCGCGGAATGTCCTCGGGCTTGTACTGGAGGTCCGCGGGATAGAACACGAGCACGCGGCCGCGCGCCTGCAGATATCCCGTTCGGAGCGCGTCGGCGATGCCCCGTTGGCGCTTGTGCTGCGCCGTGCGCAAGAACGCGTACCGGGTCGTCAGATCCTGCAGCACGCGCCACGTCGCGTCGGCCGACCCATCGTCGATGACGACGACCTCGAACGACGCGGTCGAGCTCGCAAACGCGGCTGCCGCTTGCTCCATGAACACCGGCAGGTTCTCGGCTTCGTCCTTGGCCGGGACGAGCACCGAGACGTCCACCGGGCGTTCGGGCGGCGCGAACGGACGGTCGAGACGCGACATCGCGGACGGAGCGTTAGGCATGGCGCCCCCGCCCAGCGCGGCAGCGCTCATACGCGCTTGCGCATCCGGGCCGAGAGCACGCCCAACTGATCGCGATATTTGGCCACGGTGCGCCGGGCAATCTGCACGCCGCTCTCCTTGAGGATGTTCACGATCGCCTGGTCGGTGAGCGGCCGCTTGGCATCTTCGTCGGACACGAGCTTCTCGATCTGCGCCTTGATGCCGCGCGCGGACACGTCTTCGCCGCCGGTGGTGGAGAGGCCCGACGAGAAAAAGTACTTGAGCGGCAGCACGCCGCGCGGCGTCTGCACGAACTTCTCGTTGGTCACGCGACTCACGGTGGACTCGTGCATGTTGATCACCTCGGCCACCTCGCGCAGCGTGAGCGGCTTCAGGTACTGCACGCCCTTCTCGAAGAAGTCGCGCTGCCGGTCGACGATGAAGTTCATCACCTTGAGCATCGTCTGGCGGCGCTGCTCGATCGCCTGGATCATCCAGTTCGCCGAATTGAGCTTGTTGGAGATGAACTCCTTGTTCTCGCCGTCGAACTTTTTCTTGTCGCGCGCGATCTCCTGATACGCCTTGCTGAGTTTTAGGCGAGGGAGATTCGCATCGTTCAGGAAGACATGATATTGGCCGTCGATCTTGTCGACGACCAGATCGGGAATGATGTAGTTGTCCCCGGCGCTGCTGTACACGAGGCCCGGCTTCGGATCGAGCTTCGCGATCTCGTCGGCGGCCTTCTGGACGTCGCCCTGGCTGATGCCGAAGCGCTTCGAGATCTCGCTCCAGCGATGATTGATCAACTCGTCGAACGAGTCGCGCACCAACCGGTACGGCACCGACTGCTCGAGCCCTGCCTCACGCAATTGTAACAGCAGGCATTCGCGCAGGTCGCGCGCTCCGACGCCCGGCGGGTCGAGACTCTGGATGACCGCGAGCATCTCGTCGACTTCTTGATCGGTGTAGCGCAAGACGTCGTCGAGCTCGTTCTCCGATTCGGCAATGTGGTTCTCGAGCATCTCGTTCACGCCGATGCGGATCTCTTCGACCGTGCACGCGAGGTACCCGTCATCGTTGACGTTGCCGATCACTTCGTCGCCTAACAGCTTCTGGCGCGGCGAGAGATCGAGCAGGGTCAGCTGATCGCGCAGGTGATCGCCTAAATCCCGGCTGTCGACGGTGACGGGCTCGAAGTACTCCTTCTCCTCGCGCTCTTCCGGCTGCCCGCCGGTATCGAAGCCGTTGAGGAGAATCTCTTCCCAGTCGATTTCGTCGGCGTTTTTCTTTTCTTCGACGGGTGTTTCGGTCTCGGTCGCGGTCTCCTCTTCTTCTTCCTCCTCGGGTTCGACCATCTCGAGGAAGGGATTGTTGAGGAGCTCCTGCTTGAGATGTTGCTGGAGGTCGAGGAGCGGCATGTAAAGCAGATCCATCGCCTGATAGAGGCGTGGATTGATCTTCAGCTCCTGTCGGAGCTGCGTGCTTTGATGCATGCCTGTTTTCATGACACCTCGACTCCATCGTGACGCGACGCGAATCGAGTGCGCAAGCGGGTCGTGAGCGTGGGCCCGAGGTAGATGCGCGCGACTTCGTCGTCGAACACCAGCTCCTGCACGGTCCCGGACACTTTCACCTGTCCGTCGAACATGATGTACGCGCGATCCACGATGTCCAGAGTCTGCTCCACATTGTGGTCGCTGATGAGGACTCCGATTCCGCGGTGGCGTAACCCGGCAACGATGGACTGGATGTCGTGGACGGCGATCGGATCGACCCCCGCGAATGGTTCGTCGAGCATCATGAACTTGGGCTGCGTGACCAACGCGCGAGTGATCTCGAGCCGGCGCCGCTCACCGCCCGACAACGAGAACGCCTTGTTGCCGCGCAGGCGTTTGATCCCCAGCTCGTCCAACAACCCCTCGAGGCGCCGGTGCCGCTCGTCGGGTGTGATCTTGAGCGTCTCGAGGATCGCGAGAATGTTTTCTTCGACGGTGAGCTTGCGAAATACGGATGGCTCCTGCGACAGGTATCCGATGCCGAGTCGCGCTCGCTTGTACATCGGAATCTCGGTGATATCCTTGCCGTCGAAGAAAATGCGTCCTTCCTGCGGCTCGATCAGACCAACGATCATGTAGAACGTGGTGGTCTTCCCCGCTCCATTGGGGCCCAACAGACCAACGATCTCGCCCTGTTGCAAGCGTAGGGCCACGTCGTTCACAACCTTGCGCCGCCGATACGATTTCACGAGACCGGTGGCCTCCAGAACGCTCCGCTCGGGCTGCGCCGCGATTGCCGTGTGCGCGCCGGTGCGGCGGATGGCCGCCTGCTCGTCGATGTAGTGCAGCATCGGCCCGACCTGCGACGCTTTGATCTCCGTGCGGAAAGGCTCGAGCGCGCGCCAGTAGTGATCGACGATGCGGATCGGTGCGTCGTTCGACGCGAGGCCGCCCGGCGGCAGCATGATCAGACCTTCGTTCACGAGGCGTGGCAGCACCGTCTTGGCCAGGTGGCTTCGCACCTCGTCGAGACTCAGCCGGCCGGCTTCGTGGTCGGCATCGCCGCCGGCTTCGCGCACCATGGCCAGGTGCTCGTCTCGATACTGAATCGCGACGTCGTTGAACGGCGCCTCGCCGGTGTCGCGCGCCGCGGTGACGAGCGCCTTCATGGCCAGCGCCACGGACCGGTCGCCGCGCGACTTCTCCTCGATGAACTGCTCGACCCGCTCGGGCAGGCGAATGGGCTCGGTCATCTACGGCGTCACTCCCCGCGCGCGCTTGGCGGCGCGGCCCGTTCCGTTAGGCGGCTTGACGGCGGTCGTGTCCGTCTTGCCCTTCTTGGTGCTGTCCGCCGGCGGCTTGGCGGGGTCCAAGTACAGGCCGGTCGCCTGCCCCTTGACGGTGACGGTCTGGACCTCGCGATTCACGAACGCGACCTGGATACGATCGCCGCGCACGTAGTTAACGGCCGGCCCGATTGCCGTCGTGTCCTTGGACGCGATCTGATAGTACGACCGCGCGTGGCCGAACGAAATGAGCCGCTCGATCGCCGGTTGTGACGACGTGTCATTGACCGCCTTCGCCGAGCTGTCGAAGTAGGCGAAGATGGTGTCGCCGCGCAACCAGTCGTGCTCGCTCGTGTGGATCTTCGTGGTATCGGGCACGCTCTGCGCGTACGCGTCGCGCAGCGCATGGATCTCGCGCAGGCGCTGATCGGGCATGCGCACGTCGAGCGAATCGGCGGTCATGTCGTACGTCGGATTGAATGCATGCGCGCGGCTTTTGCCCCACGCGTGCACGCGTTGCAATCGCCCCTCCGACATCGCGAAGTCGAGGGTGTCGCCGGTGAGCGTGGCATCCTTGCTCACGCTCTTCGCGGTGCCGCGCGAGATGACGCGTTCGATCGTGTGATTGCGTCCGTACAGGTCGATGAGGTCGCCGGTGAGCGTGAACGACCGGTCGCCGCGCGCCTTGATCGTGGGATGACGCATCAGGCGCGCGTATTCCGTACCGCTGTTCATGGCGGCCGAGTCGCCGGTGGCGACGACGTCAGGGCGCGTGATGATGACGTTGTTCGACGCGTAGGTGAGGCTGTCGCCCATCATCGTGACGGTGTTCGCGACCACGGTTGCCGGCGGCGCCGGCTTGCCCGTTGAATCGTGCTCGATGATGGTGATCGTCGGGCGGCCGGTGGCCACCATCCGCGCTTGCGTGCGGATGGTGGGCGCGACGCGATAGTAATCGGCGTGCGGGCCGTCGAGCGTGGTGCCGCTCGAGAGCACGGCGTGCACCTTGCCATCGGCCACCAGATGCTCGTCGTTCTGATAGTAGTCGGCGAGCTCGGAGTCCAGCGTTAGGCGGGGCTCCACGTAGTGGACGTGGCCGATCAGGTGCAGCAGCTTCTGGTCCCCGTAGTCCTCGGCGCTGTCGGAGATGAGCGTCATGTTCTGCGCCGGACAGCGCGCGATCACGCCCCCGCCCAGGAACGTATTGAACTCACCGCTCGGCTGCTTCATCGCCGACATCCGCGGCGGACTCGACGAATCGCGTGCGGAATAGATGAGCTGGCACTGCCCCGCCGGCGCGGGCGGTTGCGTCGCGGGCTGCTGCGCGGCGAGCGCAGCGGGTGCGACCAGTGCCGCCACCGCGGCCGCCCAGCACGCACGGGTTCGCCTCACGGCGACGTTCCGCTGGTCGGCAGCGTGAAGGTGCCGCCGCCCGTGATGACGCGCTTCACGTGCAGGTTGGTCATGTTCGGATCGGATGTGAAGCCGATGCCGTGCATCACGCCCGTGGGTTGCGTTAGGACGAAGGCGCTGTCGCTGCTGATGATGTTGGTCTGTTGGTTGAAGTCGAGGAGCGACGTCTCCAGGCGCTTGTTGTCGGTGGTCACGACCACGACGTTCTTGCGCGCCTCCATGGTGCCGCGCTGCTGGTTGTACGTCCCCTCGATAGACGTCAGGACGGCGTTCTGCACACCGGTGGCCGTGTAGAACGTCGTCGTCTCGTGGCGCGCTTCGATGCGCGTGCTGCCGTCGAAGAAGTACGCCGTGTCCGCGGCGAGCTTGGCGCGCAGCAGTCCCTGGTCGGTGATCATCGTCGAGATGCCGAACATCACCTGGTCGGCCGAGTCGGCGAGCGGGTTGGCCGACGTGACCTTGGGCTCGGTGCCGTTGGAGCAGGCGGCGGCCGCGGTCACGAGTCCCAACACGACGACCCATGCGCGGCGCATCACGAGATCCCCGCGCGCATGAGGTCGTGCAGGTGCACGATGCCCACCATTCGGTCGTCGCCGTCCAACACGGGCATAGCCATGATGCCGAACTTCTCCATGCGAAAGACCGCTGCACTGGCCAGCTCATCCGCGCGTGCAACTTTGGGCTGGCTGTTCATGACACGGTCCACGGGTACGGCGAACACGTCCTCTTCCCGCTCCATGAGGCGCGTGAGGTCGCCCGCCGTCACCACACCTATCACCTGACCCTTGTCGTTCACGACAGCCACGGTGCCGCGGCGCTTGGCGAGCAAAACGATCGCCTCGCGCATCGACGCGCCGGCCTCGAGCACCGGCAGCTTCTCTCGCACCATCACATCGCACACGCGTGTGAGCAAGCGCTTGCCCAGCGCACCACCGGGGTGCAGTCGCGCGAAATCCTCGCGGCCGAACCCCTTCCGTTCGAGCAGCGTGACCGCCAGCGCATCG
>JANWIK010000214.1 GCA_025449955.1 Gemmatimonadaceae bacterium | reverse complement strand
TACATTGACGGCGCGGCGGCCGCGATCGCATTCTACGCCCGCGCCTTCGGCGCGGTGGAGTTGTTCCGGATCGCTTCGCCTAACGGACGGATCGTGCACGCCGAGGTGTCGATCGCCGGTTCCGTGGTGATGCTCGGCGACCCCGACCACCACTTGTACGCCGAGCCCAGAGCGCTCGGCGCGTGCACCGCGGGCCTGCACATCTTCACGGATGACGATGCGGCGCTGGTGAAGCGCGCCGTGGAAGCCGGCTGCGACCTGATTCAGCCGCCGACCGCGATGTTCTATGGCGCGCGCTCATCGAGCGTGCGGGATCCGTTTGGACACGTGTGGGTGGTGCTGGCGTGGGTGGAGGACGTGGCTCCGGGCGAGATCGAGGAAAGGGCGAGAGCGTGGGAAGCGCGCGTTGGCGCGCGCTGAGGGAAGCGCGTCAGCGCGCGCTTCCCTCGTTTATCGATTGGTCTTGACAAACGCGCGTCAATCTCCGATCCTTCCCATCGTCTATCGATAGGAACGCCCCGCCATGAAAACGGCCGCCGAGCTGCTGCCGGGCACGTTGGATCTCATCGTGCTGCGCACGCTCGTGCGCGGGCCCATGCACGGATACGGGATCGCCCAACGCGTCAAGGAGATCTCGAAGGATGTGTTGCACGTTGGGGAGAGCTCGCTCTACCCTGCCCTGCAGCGCCTCTTGCTCGACGGGTACGTGAAAGCGGAGTGGGGCGCGTCGGAGAACAATCGTCGGGCGCGGTTCTACACGCTCACGGCGGCGGGACGGCGGCAGCTCGCCAGCGAGCGCGAGGAATTCGAGCGCATCGTCGGCGCGATTCACGCGGTGCTGCGGTTCGCCTGAGGTCGCCATGCGCCTCCTTCGACGCATCGCTCATTGGGCCCGGGCGCGGGTGCACCGCGACGACTTGGAGGGCGAGCTCGCCTTTCACCGCGAGATGGTCGAGCGCGACCTCATCGCGCGCGGGATGTCGCCTCACGCTGCGCGCCTCGCGGCGCGCCGCGCCATGGGCAACGAGACCGTGAGCCGCGAAGACGCGCGATCGGTGTGGGTCTGGTGGTGGCTCGACGCGCTCCGGCAGGACGCCGCGTACACCGTGCGCAGCCTCCGCGCGAGCCCCGGCTTCACCCTCGCCGTTGTCCTCACCCTTGCGTTAGGACTCGGCGCCAACGCGGCAATGTTCGCGGTGGTCGACCGGGTGCTCTTCCGCGCGCCGCCCCATCTCATCGACCCGGACGCGACGCACCGCGTTTATCTCTATCGCACTTCCGAGGGCATCGAGGCCGAGCGGAGCGGGCAGTACGCGCGCTACGCCGATCTGGCGAGATGGACGTCGTCGTTCTCGCAGGTCGCCGCCGTGCGCGAGCAGCAGCTGCCCGTCGGGACGGGCGACGCGACGCGTGAACTGCCCATTGGCATCGTCACCGCGAGCCTGTTCGGCTTCTTCGACGCGCCGCCGGCGTTAGGCCGCTATTTCAGCGCCGCCGAAGACACGCCGCCCGCCGGCGCCTCTGTCGCCGTGCTGAGCGATGCGGCGTGGAAGGCGCAGTACGGCGGCCGCCGCGATGTGATCGGATCGACCTTCGTCATCGGCGCCTCCCGGTACACGATCATCGGGGTCGCGCCGGCCGGGTTCGTGGGACTCTGGCCCGAGCGCCCGCCCGCGGCTTTCATCCCGATGAGTGCGTACGGCCCAACGACGGGCACGAATCTTTGGTGGTCGTCGTACGGTCACGCCATCGGACTCTCGATGATAGTGCGCGTGAAACCGGGCGTGAGCACGGCCGCGGCGACGGCTGATCTGACGACGGCGCTCCGACGCAGCTATCAGAACCAGATCGACGTCGAGCTGCCGCACGCCGGATTGACCCTGGGGTCGCTGCGACCGCGCGCCGTGGTCGCGTCCATTCTGAGCGAGCGCGGGCCCGAGGCCTCGAGTTTCGCGCGCGTGGCGTTGTGGCTCTCGGGCGTCGCCCTCATCGTGTTGTTCATCGCGTGCGCCAACGTCGCCAACCTGCTGCTCGCGCGCACGCTCGAGCGGCGGCGCGAGATCGCGGTGCGCCTTGCGTTAGGCGTTGGGCGCGCCCGGCTGACGGGCCAGTTGATTCTCGAGGGCGTCGCGCTCGCGGCGCTCGGCGGCGTGGCCGGGGTGTTGAGCGCCGCCGGGACGAGCTCGGCCATGCAGCGGTTGTTCTTGCCGGGAGACGTGGCGCCGCGCGTCCTCACCGATCCGCGCACCGCCCTGTTCGCGCTCGGCATCACGCTCGCGGTTGGCGTCGCCGCCGGCATCGGGCCCGCGCTCTCCGTTGGGCATCAGAATTTGACCGCCGACCTCAAGGCCGGCGCGCGGGAGGGTACGTACCAGCACTCGCGGCTGCGCGGCATGCTGCTCCTCGTGCAGGCCGCGCTGTCGGTCGTGCTGCTGATCGGCGCGGGACTCTTCGTGCGCAGCCTGCGCCACGTGCAGCAGGTCCCGTTGGGCTTCGACGCGAAGCCCGTGCTGGTCGTGGACCTCGACATGCGCGGCGTGGCGCTCGACAGCGCGCATCTGGTGGCGCTGCACCAGCGCTTGCTCGCCGCTGCGTTAGGCACGCCCGGCGTCGAGCACGCCACGCTCATGAAGACCGTGCCCTTCGAGGGGATCATGTCGTGGCCGCTGTTCGTGGCCGGCATCGATTCGGTCGACCGGCTTGGCGAGTTCGACTTGAACGCCGTGTCGCCCGACTATTTCGCGACGATCGGAACGCGCATTCTCCGCGGCCGAGGCGTCGAGCCATCCGACGGGCCGCATGCCGCGCCCGTGATGGTGGTCGGCGCCGCGATGGCGCGCGCGCTCTGGCCCAACGAGAATCCCATCGGCCGGTGCGTTCGCATCTGGTCGGTGACTGCGCCGTGCACCACCGTGGTCGGCGAAGCGGAGGATGTCCGCACGCACAGCCTGGGCGACGAGACGGGATACTACTACTACTATCTGCCGGTCGCGCAGACGGCACCCGACTACATCGGGCTCTTCGTGCGTGCGCGCGACGCTCAGCGGACGATCGGCGCGATCGAGCGCCGCCTCCAGGCCCAGATGCCCGGGCCGTCGTACGTCACCGTGCGGCCCTTGTTGGACGTCGTGAGCGACCAGATGCGCGCCTGGACCGTCGGCGCCGACGCGTTCACTGCGTTAGGCGGCTTAGCGTTAGGCATGGCGGCGCTGGGCCTGTACAGCGTGATTGCGTACGGCGTGGCGCAGCGCCGCCACGAGCTGGGCGTGCGCGTCGCGCTCGGCGCGCAGACGGCCGACATCGCGCGCCTCGTCGTCGGCGAGAGCGTGCGTTTCGCCGGCACCGGACTCGGCATCGGCGCGTGCGTCAGCGTGGCCGCCACGCATTGGCTCGCGCCGCTCCTGTTCCACGAATCACCGCGCGATCCCGTCGTGTTTGGCGTCGCGGGCCTCGTCTTGATCGCGGCGGCCATCGCGGCAAGCTGGATCCCTGCGCGACGCGCCGCGCGCGTGGACCCGACGAGCGCGATTAGAAGCGGCTGAGGCGAGGGAAGCGCGCTGAGAAGTGGGAAGCGCTGCGCTTCCCCCAGCGCAGCGCTTCCCTCAGCGCAGCGCTTCCCTCAGCGCAGCGCTTCCCTCTTCTCAGCGCTTCCCTCTTCTCAGCGCGCTTCCCTTGCGGTTCGCTGCCCGACTCCACTCTCCGATGATGTCCACGATTTCTTCCGACGGCTCCGCGCCCGGATCCCACTCGGTCGGCGAGCCCGCGTCGAGCAGCAACCGGGCGGCCGCCGCGAAATCGTGTCCGTTGCTGCCGTGCGAGCGCTGACCATCTGCTGCCCACACGAGCGGCGTCCCGTGGAACTCGGAGTCGCGCGCCGCCACCGACGCTCCGTGGGCGAGCAACACGCGGATGGCGTCCGGCTGCCCGCTCATCGCCGCCGCATGCAATCCTGTCTTGCCCATCTCCGCATCGGCGTGGTTCGGATCGAACCCGCATGCCAGCATCGTCTCGAGCACCCGCGCGTCGCCGTGCTCGGCGGCACGATAAAACGCGGCGTAGTGCTCGGCGGTGATTCCATCGCGCAGCGCGGGGTTCGCGGCGAGCATGCCCATTGCGACTGTGCGATCGCCGCGGCTGCAGGCTGCGACGAAGCGATCGGTTTCCGAGAGCTCGCCGGCGCCACCGTTCGCAGCGAGCAACGTGGCCACAGGCTCGTTGCCGGCGGTGGCGGCCACGGCGTAGGGCGTGCGTCCATCGCCGCGGCGCCGGGTCGGATCCGCGCCGAGTCGCAGGAGATCGGCCGCCAACTCGGCGCGGCCGCGCCGCGCCACCACGTGCAGCGGCGTCTCTCCGTTAGGCACGAACGCGGCGTCCGGGTCGGCGCCATGGTCGAGCAGCCAGCGCGCGCCGACCGGCGCGTCGGACCAGTGGAGGATGGCGTACAGCGTGGGCGCGCCGTCAGTCGCCCACGGCTGGTTGACGTCGGCGCCGTGTGCGCGCAAGAGATCGAGCGCCGCGACATCGCCGCCGCTCGCCGCGATGGCCAGCGTGACGCCGTCGTTCGGGTCGGCCCCCGCCTCGAGCAGCGCCTCGGCCAACGGCAACAGGTGCGCGACACACACGGCGCTCCACAACACGGGGCGATGGACGCCGTGGTGCAGCCAGGGGAACTGCGTGTTCGGGTCGGCGCCTAACGCAAGCAGCGCGCGCGCGACGGCGACCAGGCCCGGCGCGCGCGCCGGTGGCCCGAAGCCTAACGCCGTATGGCACACGTAGAGCAGGGGCGGCCAGTCGCGCGGCCCGCCCGATTCCGTGGCCCACGCGGGATGCTCCGCCAGCCGCGCGGTCACCGCGTCGAGGTCGCCCATGAGCAGCGCGGTGTGAAAGTTGGCGTGCGCGATCGCCGGGAACAGGGCAAGCAGTCGCGCGGCGCGCTCCGCGCGCACCTCGGTGGCCGCCTCGATGAACTGCGTCACGGCCGTGCCTAACTCCAACGTCAGCTCCTCCACGCGTGCGACCAGCGCCGTCCACGATGGGATGCCGTGTTCGCGCGCGATGACCGACTGCGCATCGTGGAGTGCCGCCGACGCCGCGAGCGCGTCGTCGTCCCGGTGATGGGCGAATGCGGGGAGTGTGCGGAGCCGCGCGAGCGCGGCGGCGTCACGGGCTTTGGCGGCGCGCAGCAGGTCCTTCGCTTGGCGCTTGAGCTGCTCGAGATTCGGGCGCTCGGGTAACTGCGGGGTCATACATCCTCCATGCCGATAGCCGGCGGTCCGCAAGCTGGCCAGCACGGAGTTGACGTGCAGTCACCGTGTTAGGAGGAGTGGACTCAGTCCTTCGCGCGGACCCGCGGGCGCCTCCAGGCGCACGCCGTAATACTCGGCGTTGCGGGTGGCGTCGTCAAGGCCGCCCAAGCGCGAGGCACCCAGGCGCACCGAGCCTGGACCGCACCGGTTGCGCACGGACGCGATTCACAGCGAGCCCTCCGTTCCCATGATCGTGCCCGAAGGGACCGACGGCGCGGATGCACCGCGTAGGACGTCATATGCACGCATTGCGACGACCATGCCTAACACGGGCGCCGCCCAATACAACCAGTGCGACGCCCACACGCCGCCGATCGCGGCCGGACCGAGCGTGCGAGCCGGATTGAAGCTCCCGCCAGTGAGAGGCCCGGTGACCAAGGCGCCGGCAAAGACGGTGGCACCGATCGCGAACGGCGCGACGGCCGCCGGCGTCCGGGCATCCGTAGCGACAGCCATGATCACGAGGCCGAGGATCGCCGTGTAGCCGCCTTCGACGACGAATGCGCGCGCCGTCGAGACCGCCGGCACCGTCGCGCCGAAATTGCCAACCGGGCCGAGGATCCAGACGAGAATCGCGGACGCAGCGATGGCGCCAGCGCACTGCGCGACGATGTATGGCAACACATCGCGCGTCGGGAAGCGGCGTATAGACCAGAATCCGATCGTCACGGCTGGATTGATGTGAGCGCCGGACAGATGACCGAATGACGCTACGCAAAGTGCGACCACCACACCGAATGCGAGCGCGATCCCGGTCTGGCCGAAGGCATGCGTGGCTGCCGCGACCATCACGGCGCCCGGTCCGATCGCGACCAGCATGAACGTGCCGATGAGCTCCGCTGCATACCGCTTCATCGAGCTCGTCATGCCGGTGACGGCACTTGGCCGCCGTGTCGCAAGTAGTCCGCGAACTCATCGGGCAGATCGCTGCGGCGAATTGCATCCATTGCGCGTGCGATGTCGTACTCGACGCGTACGAAGTCGATCGCGATGGCGCCCGTTGCATCGATGTCCACGAGCGCAAATCCCGCGCGCCAGTCGCCATCTTTGGGCCGCCCGACGCTGCCCGTATTCACGAAGTGCACGCCGTTCACGATCCGATGCCACGCTTGGTGCGTGTGCCCGAACGCGATCAGGTCGCCGGCCCGCGCCCCGGCGGCGGCCGCCATTTTTAGGCAGAAGGCATCCGGGCGATCCGCGGTCCAATACGTCGTATTGTTGAGGGGCGTGCCGTGCACCAGCATGAGCGTCGGGCCTGCGACGTGGCCGCCGAGCGGGCGCAGGTCGAGGCGAAACGGAAGCTGCGCGAGGGCTGCCTTCGTCGCATCCGACACGTGCGCGCGTGTCCACGCATAGCTCTCGTGCGAGAGCGCCTCCTGCCGCGGATCCTCGTAGCGGCAGCCACAGTGCTTGTGGCCGCTCGCGACGGTCGAGTCGTAGTTGCCGGCCACGCCTGGAATGCCGGCGCCGCGCACCCGCTCGACGACTTCGTTAGGCCAAGGCGCATAGCCGACCAGATCGCCAACGTGGAACGCGGCGTCCAGGTTGCGTGGTGCGATGTCGGCGAGCACGGCGTCGAGGGCCGGCAAATTCGCATGCACGTCCGACAGGAGCGCGTATTTCATCGCCTGCCCGTTCAGGTCGGTGTGATCGCTCTGACCATGGCGACCGCCGTGGCCGGGCACGCCGACTTGAACTCCACCGTGTCGGCGATGTCGCGCGGAATCGACGACCGTTCGATTCGCTCGAAGCCGAAACGCGGGAAATAGTGTTCGGCCGTCATGGTGAGCAGGTACAGGGCGCGAAGCCCGCGGCCCTCCGCGTCGCACACCATGTGCCTAACGAGCTCGTGCCCCAGCCCATGGCTGCGCCATTCCGGCTCGACGGCCACCGAGCGCAGTACCGCCGTGTCGCCGCAGACCTCCAGGCCGGCGACGGCCACGATGCGCGTCGGCGCGGCGTTCGTCTCGGCGACACAGAAATCGCCGGGACGTTCCATAACGATTTCCGCGACCCCGGACGTCGGCAGGTCGGCGCCGGCGAGCAGGCGCTCGATGGCGGGCAGATCGTTGGGTGTTGCGGGCCGAATGGCGGCCGCGGGACGCGGTCCGCGCGGCTTCGTCGCCCGCACGAACCCGCTCATGATTCTCCCGCTCACCTCGTCGGCCAACGTCGCGTCCAACCCGGTACCGGCGAGCAGCGCGGCCGCGTCGTCGCGCGTGTAGACGCGCGTCGGCTCGATGGTCGCGTGCTCGAAGCCGGCTTCCGTTAGGAGAGCGATGAACTCCTGCTCCTCGAGCGCGCCGGCCACGCACCCCGTCCACAACGGCATGCTCGCCTTCACGACATCGGGAAGGCCGCCGCGCACGATCACATCGCTGACGGCGAACCGGCCGCCTGGTTTGAGCACACGGAAGGACTCGGCGAGCACCGTGCGCTTGTCGCCCGACAGATTGATCACGCAGTTCGAGATGATCACGTCAACGGTGTTCGAGGGCAGCGGGATGGACTCGATGTGTCCTTTGAGAAACTCGGCATTGGGCACACCCGCCCGCGATCTATTCTCGAGCGCGAGCGCCAACATCTCGTCGGTCATGTCCAGTCCATACGCCTTCCCCGTTGGGCCGACGCGCTTCGCGGAGAGAAGCACGTCGATCCCGCCGCCCGATCCAAGATCGAGCACGACGTCGCCCTCGTGCAACTCCGCGAGCGCGGTTGGATTGCCACAGCCGAGTGACGCGAGCAGCGCCCCGCCAGGCAGTCCCGCGGTCTGCGCCACGTCGTACAGGTTCGAACTGATGGGATCGCACGTCTCGCCGGTCGACCCGCAGCATCCCGACGTGCCCGCGGGACCGCAGCACGACACGCTGGTCGCACCTTGGGCGACCGCTCTCGCAACGCTGCCGTAACGCTCGCGCACGACCTCGCGAATGTCCTCTGCCCCGTTCGCGCCGTGAACCGCATCTTCAGACATCGGTACCTCCATCCGTTGATCAAAATATCTTGATGTTTTCGACACACCAACGCACCGTTAGTCGCAACATCCCGACGTGCGTCGAACCGCCAGCGCGCGACGCGACGGTTTGAGCTCGGCGACGGCGTCCTCCAGCTCGCCGAACGCGTCGGGAGTCAATGCATAGTAGACCCACCGCCCTTCCTTGCGATCGTTGACCACTCCGGCATCTTTCAACACCTTGAGATGGAACGACAGCCGCGACTGCGCGGCGCCCAACGAGTCCTGCAACTCACACACGCATCGCTCGCCATCGCGCAGCATGCCGATGAGAGCGAGGCGCGTCTCGTCCGACAGCGCGTGGAAGAGCCCTGCAGCGCGGTGCGTGTCGGCGGCACGTGTCATGGTGGCCATGGTCTCAATATATCAATGGTTCTTGATATGACAAGTGGCACGCCGATCTTCGAGCCGCCGCCGGCGCATGGTGGCGGCGCGCGATATGCGGCGCAGGCACCCCGGTGACGGCGTATCGAGAGGCTCATGCCATGAGTGCGACACTGACGGTTCCCATTCGGTACACCGGACGCGTCCGCGACCTCGCACCGGCGGTCTACCAATGGCTGTGCGAGCGATCCACGTCGAGCGATCCGGAAGTTAGGCAGAGCGTGACGCTGACGATCGGCGACGTGCGCCGCCGCGGAGACGCGGCATTGCGCGAGCTCGCCCAACGCTACGACCGCGTATCGCTCGATTCACTCGAGGTGCCGCGATCACGTTGGATGCGTGCCCTGGATGCGCTCGACGCGGACATGCGACACGCGATGGAGCGCGCGGCGCGCAACATTGCGCGCGCGCACATTGCCATGCGGCCGCAGGCGCTCGCGTGCGAAACAGAGCCCGGCATCATCGTGGGCCGCCGGCCGGATCCACTCGCGCGCGTCGGCGTGTATGCGCCGGGCGGCGACGCGGCGTATCCGAGCAGCGTGCTCATGGGTGCCGTGCCGGCGCGCGTGGCCGGTGTCGGTCACGTCGTGGTGTGTTCGCCGCCGCGCGGGCGCGAGCCGTCTCCACTCGTGCTCGCGGCCGCGGCGATCGCGGAAGTCGATCGCGTGTTCGCTGTGGGCGGGGCGGGCGCGATTGCGGCGCTGGCGTACGGCACCGAGAGCATTCCACGCGTGGACCGGATTGTCGGGCCCGGCAACGCGTACGTCACCGAAGCGAAGCTGCAGGTGACCGGCGCCGTCGCGATCGACTCGCCGGCGGGACCGAGCGAGCTGCTCGTGATTGCCGACGAGTCGTGCGATCCGCGGCGCGTGGCGTGGGAGCTTCTGGCGCAAGCGGAACACGATCCGCGCGCGTGCGCCATCGCCGTCGTGATCGGCGATGGCACGGCGCGCAGCCTAACGACGGCGATCGGCGCGGCCATCGGCGACCAGCCGCGACGCGAGGTGATCGCGCGCGCGCTGGCGACGAACGGCGGCGTGCTCGTGGCCGAGTCGGTGGGCGAGGCGATCGCGTTCGCCGCCGACTACGCGCCGCAGCACTTGCTCCTCGTCGTCGAGGATGCCGAGAGCGCACTGGACCGCGTGCGCAACGCCGGCAACGTATTCGTCGGCGCGACGGCGTCGGTGTCGTTCGGCGACTACGTGACCGGCGCGAACCACGTGTCCCCCACCGGCGGCCTCGCCCGATCGTACTCGGGACTCTCGCCGCTCGATTTCGTCCGGTGGACGACGTATCAACGCGTGACGGCGCGCGCCGCGGCCTCGCTCGCCCCCGACGTCGCGACATTCGCCGCCGGCGAGGGCCTGCCGGGCCATGCGATCGCGGCCCGATCGGCCGGAGGCCTAACGTGAGCCGCGCGACCATGCCGCCGCCTGCTGTGGATGTCCTGATCGTCGGCGCCGGGCCGACCGGCCTCGCTCTCGCCGCCCAACTGCAGCGGTTCGGGGCGCAATACAGGATTGTCGATCGGTCGCTCGACCGGGCGCACGAGTCGCGCGCACTCGGCGTCCAGGCGCGAACCCTCGAGTGTCTCGACGCCATCGGACTCGCCGACCTGATGGTGAAGCGCGGCCGCTCGAGCACGCGCGCGGTGATTCATGCAGGCGCTCGTGAGATTGCAAACGTTCCGATTGCAGGCCTCGAAGGGCTCGACACGCGCTACCCGTTCATTCTCATTCTGTCGCAGGCGGTGACCGAGCAGCTGTTAGGCGACTATCTGCGGTCGGCCGGCGTGACCATCGACCGCGGCACCGAGCTCATCTCGTTCACGGCCGGCGACGCGGACGTCGAGTGCGTCCTCCGCGATCCTGATGGCGCCGAGGAGCGCGTGCGCGCCCGCTACCTGGTCGCGTGCGACGGCGCGCGCAGCTCGGTCCGGCGGGACAGCGGTGTCGCGTTCGACGGCGGCAGCTATCCACAAACCTTTGCGCTCGGCGACGTCGAGGCGTCCGGCCCGCTGCAAGCGGGCGCGATCAACGCATTCGCCGGCGACGGCGGGATCGCGATATTTTTTCCGTTAGGCCAGCCGACGACGTGGCGCGTGATCGCGGTGTCGGCGACGCTCGCCGACGACGGACGCGGCGACGGGGGCGCGCTGACGAGCGACTTGTCGCTTGCCGAGCTGCAGTCGCTCGTCGACACGCCGGCGCAGGGATCGGTGCGCTTGCGCGATCCGGCATGGGTGACCCGATTTCATCTGCACCACCGGCAAGTCGCGCACTATCGCATCGGCCGCATCTTTCTCGCCGGCGACGCCGCGCACATTCACAGTCCGGTGGGCGCGCAGGGCATGAACACGGGCATCCAAGATGCGTGGAACCTCGGTTGGAAACTCGGCCTCGTGTTGCGCGGCGTCGCGGACGACCAGCTGCTCGACACGTACGAGTCCGAGCGGTGGCCCGTTGGGCGGTTTCTCTTGCGTTTCACCGACCGATTGTTCGCCACGCTGACGCGGGTGCTCGCGCCCGGTCGCGGCCTTTCGTGGATCCGCACGCTCGTACCGCGAGTCGTGCCGTTCATCCTGAGGCGCTCGTGGCCGCGATCGTTAGCCTTCCGGTTCGCGTCGGAGCTCACGATCCGATACGGGCCGAGCACGGTCGCCGAAGACGGCACCCCGCGCCTGCGCCACGGCCCGCGCGCCGGCTCGCGACTGCCGGATCGTCGCCTAACGATAAACGGGGAGTCGGTGTACTTGCAACGCGCCGTGGCCGGCGCGCGCTTCAGCCTCATTCTGTGCGGCGATACCAAGGCGTGGGACGGCGCGCACGTCCGCATGCTGCGCGACGAGTTCGACAGCCTCCTCGGCGTGCAGTACCTCTCGTCGTCACCAACGCCCGGCGTGCTCTGCGACGACGGCGCGACGCTCCGTCTACTCGGCGCCGAACACGGGGCACAGTACCTGGTGCGGCCCGATGGGTACATTGCGTATCGGGCCGGCGGCTACAATCTCAGCGGACTGGCGCGATTCCTCGAGCGGATCGTTCATGTCCCATCACGGAACCCCACAGCCATCACTCCTCTCGCAGGGCCCTGATGGGATCGATGCGTGCCGCGCGTCGCGCCGGAATGAGCACCGCGGCCACGGCAGCCGCGAGCAACACCGCCACCGCGATGGCAATCGACGCCGGGTCGCTCGAAATGTCGTTGAGATGATGCGCCAACACCCGTACGGCGATGATCGACAGGGGCAACCCGATCGTTAGCCCAGCGACGACGGGGCGCAGACCATCGCGCAACACGAGCCGTATCACGTCCGCGCGACCCGCGCCGAGCGCGGCACGCACACCGATCTCGCTCGTCCGCCGCCCAACGCTGTAGCTCATCACACCGAACAAGCCGATTGCCGCGAGCACGAGCGCGAGCGCGCCCAACGCCGTGGCCAAGCGTGCCACGAGTCGTTCATCCCGAATCGAGTAGCGAATGAGCTGCGGCACCGGCGCCAGATAGTCGATCACGATGGCGCGATCGGTCTCGCCGATCACGCGCCGCACCGATTGAACTGTCGCGCCGGGATCGCCACTGGTGCGGACGAGCAGGCGCAGCTCCGTGGGCTGCGGGAATTTCGTCGTGCCGCTCGTGATGAGGAACGGAATGTAGATCCGGCGCGCCGCGTCGGGCGTCGTGGTCGTGTCGAGCGACTGGCCGCGCACGTCGGCGATCTCGCCGACGATCCGCACCACGCTCGAGTCGTCGAACCGCGCCAGCTGCCCAACGGGATCGGCGCCGTGAAAATAGAATTGCGCGAACGATCGATTGACGAGTGCCGTGTGAGGCGCGACGCCCTCGTCTTGCGCGCCGAAGTCGCGACCGGAAATGACACGGGCGCCGATGGCACGCGCGTAGCCCGCTCCGACCTTGTCCGCGGCACTCACCGTGTCGCGCGGCGTGCGCACCACTTGGCCGGCGACGCTCACGTCCGTGTGCCATTCGGTGCCCATGAAGATTCCGTTCTGCGAATACGACACCGCCGCGACGCCGGGCAACGACGCCACGCGATCGTGCAGCGCGTGCACGACGCTCGCGAGACGTTCGGTCCGGTAGCCCGGCGTCGCGATGTCGAGATCGGCAACAATCAGGTGATCACGGTCGAAGCCGAGTGGCGCCGATTCGGTTTTCCGCAGACTGCGTGTGAGGATCGACGCCCCGACCAGGAGCAGTAGCGACAGCGCGACCTGCCCAACGATGAGCGGCGTCGCGAATCGGGCGTCGTGCGTGACCGAACGGCCAGCCGCACGCAGCGCCGTCGCGAGATCGATGCGCGATGCACGGAGCGCCGGCGCCAACCCGAACAGGAGCGCGGACGCGACCGCCAGCGCGACCGTGAACACGATCACGTGGGCGTTCGGGCTGACCGTGAACGAGCTGGCGTCGCCCTCCAGCGCCATACGCACGAGCATCCGGCTTCCCCACCACGCGACGAGCAGCGCGACGGCGCCGCTCGACAGCGCGAGCACCATGCTCTCGGTGAGGAGTTGGCGCACGACACGCCCATGACTCGCGCCTAACGCCAAGCGCATCGAGATCTCGCGCCGGCGGGCGAGCCCGCGCGCGATCAACACGTTGGCGACGTTCACGCACACGATGCACAACAGCACGGCGACGCCGAGCATGAGCGCGACGAGCGGCGCGCGGAACGTCTCGCGCAGCGACGAAAGGCCGCGCGCGCCGGACGCGAACGTCACGGTTACGCCGCCGCGGTCTTTGATGTCAGCGAGCTCGTCCGGCGCTGCCGCAGCGAGAATGGCCGACCTGATGAGCGGCGTCGTTTGCGCGCGTGCCTGATCGATCGTGAGCCCGTGCGTCGGACGCCCGATGAGCAACAGCCACATCATGCGCCGATCTCGAAGTATCGGGACGTTCGGATGCAGGCGGTCGTTCAATTCGACCGGCAGCCAGAGGTCGGTCGGTTGCCCAACGATCTCGCCGGTGAAACCGGGCGCGGCGACGCCGGTGATCGTCACGCGAATGCCGTCGATGAGGACGCCGCGTCCGATCGTCGCCGGATCCTTGTTGAACCGGCGGGTCCAGTAGTCGTAGCTGATGGTGGCCTGCGCGGGCGCATCCGGCGCGTCGGCTGATGCGTCGAACGTGCGACCCATCGCGGCGCGTACGCCGAGCACCGAGAAGTAATTGCCGGACACGAGCCGCGCCTGCGGGTGTTCGGGCTCGGCCGACGTCTCGGCGATCTGGGCGTCGATGCGGCCTGCGTCACCGACCGCAGCCAGTCCGTTGAAGGCACGCGCGTGGTCGCGAACGTCGGCGTAGAGGGGGTACGAGAAGAGCGCGCCGTTGGGCGTGCCGTGCTCGCGCGAATCGACGCTGGCCGGGTCGCCGACGATGACGAGGGCGTCCGGGTTGCGGACGGGGAGCTTGCGCGCGAGGACGGCGTCGATGAGCGAGTAGATCGATGCGTTCGCGCCGATGCCCAACGCGAGCGTGAGGATGATGACCAGCGTGAACCCGGGCGTGCGCCGCATGCTGCGGGCCGTTAGGCGGACGTCGCGCTCGATGGTGTCGAGCCACTCGAGGGCACTCATGCGTCTCGCCTCCTCGTTGAGATAGGTGACGTTGCCGAACCGTCGCCGGGCGGCGAGCCAGGCATCGCGGTGCGAGAGGGATCCCCGGGCCGCGTGCTGCCGCTGCGCGGCGTCGAGCTCGAGGTGCGCCTGCATCTCGCGCTCGAGCTCCCTCGCGTGGCGCGCCCGGTGGAGGAGCGCCGCGACGCGATAGCGCAGGCCGTCGATCAGCGACACGGTCCGCGCCTCGTTAGGCGCTGCGCATCACGCGCGCCACCGCGAGCGCGACGCGTTCGTACTCCGCCTTCCGTTCGCCGAGCTGTTTCCGGCCGGTGGCCGTGATGGTGTAGTAGCGCGCCTGGCGGCCTGTCGGCGTGGGGCCCCATTTGGAGGTCACCCACCCCTTCACCTGCAAGCGCTCGAGCGCCGGATACAGCGAGCCTTGCTCCACCGAGAGGACGTCGCGGGAGAGGCGCTCGATGTGCTGCGCGATGGCGTAGCCGTGCATCGACGCGGCGTGCAGCGACTTGAGGATGAGCATTTCCAGCGTGCCGGCGCCGAGCGGTCCGCGGGCGCCGGTGGTGTCGTGCGGGAGCATAGGTCGCGCTCTACAGGTAGACGACCAGAATATGTAGCTGCCTACCTATCCCCGCAAGAGGCGGAGCTGCGTCCCCCAGGGATCGCGCGTGATCACGTCGCCTCCCCGGCGCTCGGTGGCGAACCCGCCGCGTGCCAGGCTCTCGGCGGCCGCCTCCACGGCCGCGGCGCCGGGCAGCTCGAGCGTCCATTCGGCGAGTCGCGCGTCGCCCTCGCCGGCCGGCCGCGCGTCGGCGCCGGCCCACGTGTTGGTGCCGAGGTGATGATGGTAGCCGCCCGCGCTCAGGAAGAGCGCGCCGGGATAGCTCCACACGATGCGGTCGAAGCCGAGCGCGTCCGAGTAGAACGCGCGTGCGGCGTCGATCGCGCCGACGTGCAGGTGCACGTGGCCCATCGCTGTGCCTAACGGCATGCCATCCCACGGCGTGGCGCCGGCCGCCTGCACGAGCCCGGCCGCGTCGATGGGGTCCGTGGCCATCATCAGTTGGCGGCCCTGCCGGCGCCACGCCTCGCGCGGACGATCCGCGTACACCTCGATGCCGAGGTTGTCCGGGTCTTGCAGATAGAACGCCTCGCTGACCAGGTGATCGGCGGCGCCCGCCCGCGCGCCGACGTCGGCCAAGTGCGTCACGAAACGGCCGAGTGAGGCGCGGTCCGGCAGCAGGATCGCGAAGTGATAGAGACCGAGACGTCCGCGGCGCGGCGCCGGCCGCGCGCCGGCGCGTTGCACGAGCGTCACCAGCGGCCGCGCGTCGCCGTGCGCGCCTAACGTTACCTCGGTCGCGCCGCGGTCGATCGCGCGCAAGCCGAGCACGCCCGTGTAGTAGTCGAGCGACCGCGCGAGATCGGCGATCTCGAGTCGTACCGGCCCCACGCGCGTGGAGTCGGGCAAACGGAATGCGGCCGGAGCCTCTCCGAAGCTTCCGGGCGTGGCGGGTTCGCCGCGCGCGGCGCCGCCGAAGAGATCGTCAGCCGATGCGCCCATCGTATTCCGCGTCGGATACGTGGTCCAACCACACGACCGCCGTGCCGTGCAACGCTTCCTGCACGGCGATGTGCGTCATCGCCGTCGTCGGCGACGCCCCATGCCAATGCTTTTCGTTAGGCGCGAACAGCACCACGTCGCCGGGCTGAACCGTCTCGACCGCGCCGCCCTCGCGCTGCACCCGTCCGCTGCCCGCGGTCACGATGAGCACCTGACCGAGTGGATGCGTGTGCCACGCCGTCCGCGCGCCGGGCTCGAACGTCACCGCGTTCCCCGCCGCACGCGCCGGCTCGGTCGTTTGGAACAACGGATCGATCCGGACGACACCCGTGAACCAATCGGCCGGCCCTTTCGCCGACGGTCGCGACCCGCTGCGCGCGATCTGCATCCCTCCTCCTCCGCAAAGTGGCGGGTCAACGTGAATGACCCAGAACCGTAACCCGGGTGGTGAGCTTCTTCGGTTGCGACACGGATCGAACGGATGACTGCACGGATAGCAGCGGACATCGCCCTCGTGTGAGCCGGCCGATGTTCAGTCGTTCACTCCCACCATCACCTCGGTCGGGTTGAAACGCCGCCAAGCTGGCTTTGACTCTGATGCGCTCCCGTAGGTTCATGCCTTGGCAGCACGCCGCGCAGCGAGTACGCGACCGGTTCGCCGATCACGAACGCGGCGAAGCACATCGCCAACACGAGATGCTCGAGCGATGCGCCGACGTACTGCCATGGCGCCACGTGCGGTCCCGGGTAATTGGCGGAGAACAGCAGCGCCAACATGTAGAAGAAACCCGCGAGGCTCGCCGCCCGCACGAGCAAACCGGTCACGAGACCGAGCCCGATCGCGCGCGCGTGTTGCGGTCGGCGGATGCGCGGTGGTCCATGTCGGGGTCGATCCGTGTCGAGGTATGCGGATTCATCGCGGACGTGTTTCCTCGTCGTGCTCAAACATGATGCCGGACGCGACCGAACGCTAACGGACACGATCCGATCGGGGTATGGCGTCGGCCGCGAGCGGACAGCTTGCACAGAGGCCGCCGCCGGGAACGAGATAGAACCG
>JANWIK010000213.1 GCA_025449955.1 Gemmatimonadaceae bacterium | reverse complement strand
TCACCTGTGGCGTGACAGTCGACCGAGCGGACGCCGGCCATACGTTGTCGCTCGGATCGCGATCCGGGAATCGGCCGTCCGGGTCGAGCGTGATCTTCTCGATCTTCCGCGACCCGAATGCGAGGGTGGCGCTGAACGTGCGATTGCCGCGGAACCACACGTCCACGGGATACGTGACGATCGCGGTCACACTGTCCCGCATCACGCTGTTGTGCATCGGGCGGATCCTGGGCCCGGCCGGCGCGAACTGCACGGCGAGCACCACCGGCGACGGCATCTGCCCGTCCTGCCTAACGACAACCGTGGTGCGGCCGGCGGATGTGGTCACCTTCTGGATGGACCCGTCCACCGATTCGGTGGTGAACAACCAGTAGTACCAGAACCATCCCAGATCGCGGTGCAGCGCATGGCTCATGTACTCGGCGTAGTCCCACGGCGACGGATGCTTGAACCGCCACGCCTTGGCGTATCCGCTCATGGCGCGCCACACGGCGGTATCGCCCACCACGCCGCCGAGCATCGAGAGCATGAGCGGCGCCTTGCCGTACGCCTGGAACGAATACATGGGACCACCATAGTTCGCGTCCCACATCAGCGGCGCCTCCCGCTCGTTGCCGCTCGTCCGTCCGTAGCTCTGGCCGCGGCCGTTCAGGTCGGGTGGTTGGTGCTGGCGGTCGGCGGCCGACAGGATGTTCATGTACTGATTGAATCCCTCGTCCATGAAGCCGTACCAGGTTTCGTTCGTGCCGACCATCATCGGCCACCACTGATGTCCGATCTCGTGGTCCGACGCCCGGGCGCTCGACATGATGAAGGACGGATACTCCATGCCTAACTCAGGGCCGTCCACTTCGGTGAGCGTCGGAAACGCGTACGGCATCCAGAGCGTGGAGTAGAACGCCAGTGCGTGGCGGGCGATGGCGCCTGCCTCCGCGTAGTCCTTCGCGTGGCCAGGCAGATACATGATCGACACGGGCACGCTGCCCTTCCCCGGGATCTCGGCCAGCGTCGCGTCCCATACGAACTGATTGGACGTGCCCCACGCGAAATCACCGGCCGTGTCGGCGATGAAGTGCCACACGAGACGGCTGCCCGGCGTGCCGGCCGTGGATTTCCCGGGCCCGCGGTCGGAGACGCCGGCGATGGTCTGCTGCGTGTCCGATGCCGTGAGGTGCGCCAGCCGGTCGCGCTCCGTTTGCGTTAGGACCTGGTCGGGATTCTGCAGCACGCCCGTTGCGCCGACGATCCATCCGGCCGGCATGTCGAGGTGCACATCGAAGTGGCCGAAGTTGTTGTAGAACTCCGACGGACCGAGATACGGATCGGTGTCCCACCCGCCCTGGCGCAAATCATCGAACACGGCGACGCGCGGATACCACTGGCCCACCTGATAGAGCGTGTCGGCCCACCGCCCCATGCGGATGCCGCGCGTGGGCGACACGACCTTGGGCACCTTGAAGTGCCATTCCGCGCCGATGGTCGCGGTGCCATGCGCCGGCACCGGGTTAGGCAGCTCGATGCGCGCCGACGTCTGGTCCACGCCGCGCACGAGCAGCTCGGCGGGCGGCGCGGCCGGCTGCCCGCGCTGCCGCCTAACGGGAGGCGGCGGCTCGAGGTCCACCGGCGCGCCGTCCACGGTAAGTTTGGTCACCTGCATGCCGGGCGTGATGTCGGTGACCACCTCGGCGCGCGGCACGTTGGCCGCGAACAGATTCTGGTCCAACCGCAGTACGATGTCGTGCATCGCCGAGTCGCTGTTGTTGTGGATCACCGCCGTCTCGACGCCCGAGATCGATTCGGTGGCCGAGTCGAAGCGGGCGTCGATCGTGTAGTCCATCCACAGCTGCCAATAGTGCGGCCCGGGCGTGCCGGCCGTGTCACGCGTGCCCGCCGCGTACGCGCGGCGGATCATGTCGGTGACGGGGATGTCGCGACGAATCGCGCGCTCGGGCAGTGTGGCGGACTTGGCGGTCTGCGCGCCGGCGCTCGCGACGGCGAACGCCGTCGCCGTACAGGCGGCAAGAATCCTACGCATCATTGGTACAAACTCCTTGTCCTGGATGAGGCCGCTCGCTGCGGCCGGAACGCACCGAACGATAGCGCGCCGTGAGCGGTCGCGGTAGAAATCGCGGTCAGCGCGACGATGCCGCGCGCATCACGGCGCGGCCTTGAGTCGCGAGCGCACCACCGCGTCCCAGTTGGACACGACGACCAGCTCGCCCGACTCCGCGTCTTGGAGGAAAATGAAGTGCGTCCCGTCGGGCATCACGTCGTAGTTGGCGTGCGGATTGCCGGCGAACATGTACGTGTCGCTCATCACCGTGTCACGCCTAACGACCGCGAACGCGGGACCGGGGGCGATCACCGCCGCCATGAGGAGCCCGTCGCCGCGATAGAACAAGCGGCGGCCATCGCGCGACCAGACGGGCTCGATCCCGCCGCTCACCGAGACCTGCACGCGCCCCCCGGGACCGGGGAACGGCTGCACCACCACCTCGTTCCGTCCCGATTCGTCGGTGGTGAAGGCGATCCACTTCCCGTTAGGCGAGATCCGGGGCATGATCTCGAGCGCCTGCGGATTGGCCGAGATCGGGTGGGGCGCCGAATCGCCGGATACGGCCTGGTAGTAAATGTCGGCGCCCAACGTGTCGAGCTGGAACGCGATGTAGCGCGAGTCGGGTGACATCACCGCCTCGTACACGTCGAAATGGCCACCGAGGTTCAGCTGCGTCGCGTCGGCGCTGAGGTCGGCGGGTCGCCAATAGATGCCGGTCCGGGCCCCGCGATCGGAGCGGTACAACACCCGCGTCCCATCCGGCGACCACTCGGGGCGCTCGTTGGTCGTGCCGTCACTCGTTAGGCGCGTCAACGTCCCCGCGCCGAGATCGTACAGCCAGACGTCGCGGCGGTCGCCGGCGCCGATGGTGAGCGCGAGCCGCCGCCCGTCGGGAGACAGCCGCGGGAAGCTGTAGTCCCGCCGATCGGCCAGGAGCGTGCGCGTCGTATCGCCGCGTCCGACCACGACCAACCGCGAAAGCTGCGTGCCGGTCTGATACAGCAGCGTCCCATGTGCGACGGCGCTCCGCGCCAAACCCGTGCTGTTGTTGACCACCACGTTGTCCAACAACTGCACGGGCGCGCCGAGGAGGCGACGCTTCGCCAGGTCGATGGGCACGGCCATGATGGTGCCGACGACAGTCGCATAGACGAGGTCGTTGTCGATCAGCCCAAGCGGTTGGATGCCGGCAAGGTCCAACACCGTCGCGTCGCCCGTGGTCAGCGATGCGATCGCCAGCTTCGAGCTCGCTGGCGTCGCCGTTGCCTGACTCGCGTAGATGATGCAGCGCGCCGAGTCGATCACCAACGGCGCGACGGTGAACGCCTGGCCCCGCGGCCGCACCCCGAACTCGCGCAGCGCGCCGCCTGCTTCGGGGATCTCGTACAGCGTCCTGTTCCCGGCCACCACAATGACACCGGTGGCCGACCAGCTCGCGCCGGCGAACGAGCCGGGCGCGTTGCCCAGGACCTGTGGACCGCCGCCGTCCAGCGAGAGTTTGTACAACTGGTTCCCGCGGACGAACACGATCCAGCGTCCGTCGGGAGAAAAACTCGGCTGTCCTGCGTCCTCCGTTCCGGGGAGTGGACGCGGGACGTCGTCGTCGAGCGAGCGGACCACCAGCTCGTCATGGCGGCCGCTGCTCTGGGCCGCGTATAACAGCGTGCGGCCGTCGGGGGAGACGTTCAACGTGTTGAAGCCGAGCACGTTGTTGCGCGCGGACGGCGACGCGGGAATGGTGAAGCGAACCACCGGCGGCGCGTTAGGCGACAGCGGGCGGTGTTCCCACACCGCGAAAATGATGGCGGCGACCGCCACCGCGCCTAACGCCAGCACCACCGGATCGCGGAGCCGGTCGCCTAACGGAACGCGCCCGGCGCGGGCGCCGCCCCGAGGAGCGCCCGTGCGGCGCCCGCTCACAGCGGCCGCTGGCGCATGGAGCGCATCGGAGAATTGCGCCGCCGTGGCGAAGCGATCCGCCGGCAGCTTCTCGAGCGCGGTGAGCACCGCCTGCTCGACCGCCGGCGGCACCGTATCGCGCTGCGGGTAAATCGGACGCGGCCGCTCGGTCATCACCTTGGCCACGATCGCTTGCGCGGTGCTGCCGGTGAACGGCGGATCGCCCACCAGCATCTCGTATGTCGTCGCGCCTAACGCATACACGTCCACCCGCGCCGTGATGTCGCGGTCGCCCATCGCTTGCTCGGGCGCCATGTAGTGCGGTGTACCGAGGCTCATGCCCGTCTCGGTCATGCGCGCGCCGCCGCCGTTGCTGGCGGCGAGCGCGATGCCGAAGTCGGCGACCAGCGCCGAGCCGTCGTGGAGCAGGATGTTCTCGGGTTTGATGTCGCGGTGAATCACGCCGTGCCGGTGCGCGTAGTCCAGCGCGCTCGCAACTTCCGTCGCGATCTGGACCGCGTCCGAGACGGGGAGCTGCTTTTCACGCCGCAAGCGATCGCGCAGCGACTCGCCGTCCACGTAGGGCATCACGTAGTACGCGGTCCCGTCCACCTCGCCGCTGTCGATGAGACCGAGGATGTGCGGATGTTGCAGCGTCGCGATGGTCTTGATCTCGCGCAGGAACCGCGCGGCACCAATAACAGCGGCGAGCTCGGGCCGCAACACCTTGACCGCAACCTTGCGTTCGTGCTTCAGATCATACGCCAGATACACCGTGGCCATGCCGCCCTGGCCGAGTTCGCGCTCGATCCGGTAGCTGCTGCCGAGGGCTGCGGCGAGAGTGTCGGTCACGGTGTAGAGGGGCTCGTTTCCGAATCCGGCAGGAATGAGGTTGCTGGAATGTGTCGCTGATCGAGGCGGAAAGATACTGCCGTCAGCGGTCCGCGCGGCACCCGGTGCTCATGCCGAACGGGCTCCCGGCGATCGTCGCACGGCAGCGGCACGCACCAGCGCCGGCCCAACGATGGCCAATGCCTAACTGCCGGCCGGCGACGGTGGCACTCTGCCGCCCGGCGTCAGCGTATCGAGCGCGCCCGGCAGCACCTGCGCCAGCTTGGATGAGAGCTCGTCCGGGGTCACACCTAACTTCGCCGCCAACTGCGCCATGACGTCCGGACCAACGGCGGCATGCACCTGCTGCGGGGAAATCGGCTGGTTAGGCCCGGTTCCCACCCACGACTGGACGGTGGGCCCGAGTCCCTGCGACTGCAGATGGCTGATGATCCCCTGCACGCCGCCGTGCTTCACGATCAAGCCGTTGACGACGGTCGCCATTTCGGCGCCCATGATGCCGCCGAGCACTCCCTCGAACAAGCCCATCGGTCCTCCTCGCCCAGATTTGGATTTCGGCTCGAGCCGGGAAGAGCAAATGGAGCGATACTCGCGTGCGTGGCGGCGTTTCGCAAGTCCAACCATGGTGCTCCACGCTCGCGCCGGCGCGCCGGCCGGACCTCAGCGGGCGGCAATGGCGCGCAGCACGGGAAGCCTAACGACAACGAACCGCGAGCGACCCGCTCGGCGGATCGCCCGCGCATCGATGAGCGCCGCGAGGGCGCGCACCACCACTTCACGGGCGGTGTCGAGCTCCTCGGAGAGCGCCGCCTGCGACAGGCCAAGAGAGAACTCCGGCGTCGGCGCCGTTTCGGCGCGCAGCAAGACGTGCCGAGCCACGCGAATGAGCACGGTCGTGGCGGTGAGCTCGTCGATACGCCGCAACAAGCTCCGCGCGCGGACCGCCAGCCGTCGCATGGCGTATCGCGCAACCTCCGGCTCCTCACGCACCAGCCGCTCAACGGCGCTGAGGGGCAAATGGGCACACCGCGTCGTCTCAATCGCGATGGCCGTGGCCGGGAACGTGCCGCCGCCTAACACAGGGATCTCGCCCAACACACCGCCCGACCGCTCATCGTGCAGGGTGCGCGATCGCCCGCGCGTCTGGCGCGAGACGCGCACGTGGCCGGACAACACAATGAACAATCCATCCGCCTCGTCCCCGGCCCGATACAACACACGGTTAGGCGGATAGCGGCGCTCCCTCGCCAGCGCGGCGATGCGCTCGAGCACGCCCTCCGACATCGTGTCGAACCCCGGCACCGCGTTCCGCAAGACCTGTGAGGAGATCATGGGCATTGGGATTGGGGCAATATGGAACCGCGGTTCCGGCGCCGACGCGACGTGCGGCACAATGTACAGGCCGGGCGGCGCTCGCCGCGAACGCATTGTCACGCCACGCCACGGAGGTACCATGCGCCACCGCGCTCTGTTCGTCCTGCTGCTCGCCGCGTCCGGTCCCAGTCGGCGGATGTGGGCCCAGGGCACGCACCCGGCTGACACGTCCGCGCACGACTCGGCCTACTCGGCCATGCAAGAGCGCGGTCAGATGGTCATGGGCGTCGATCAGTATACGTCGATCCATCACTTCGACGATCTGCCCAACGGCGGCCGGATTACGCTCGTTCGCGCGGCAGACGACACCGCGGGCGCCTCCCGCATCCAGCAACACCTGCGCGCAATCGCTGCCGCGTTCGCTGCCGGGGACTTCTCGTCACCGATGCTCGTGCACATGAAGGATGTCCCGGGGACGCGCGTCATGGCAACGAAGAAAGCTGTGATCCGGTACTCCGTTCGCCCGCTCGACCGCGGCGGCCAGTTGACGATTC
>JANWIK010000212.1 GCA_025449955.1 Gemmatimonadaceae bacterium | reverse complement strand
GAAGATGCCGACGCGCGGGTGCGCCAGCAGTCCGGACTCGGCGAGCCGCGCGTTCTGCCAGCCGCGATACGCCGTGAGGTCGGGGTTCTGGTTCATCACGACGACGACCTCGAGATCGCGCTCGCGGCGCAGCGCGGTGACGAGCGCGGCGACCGCGTGCCGGGCCGTGAGGTACTGGTGCTCGATGTAGATCAACGAGCGCGCGCGGGCGACGCCGTCGAGCAGCGCGTCGAGGACTTCGGTTGCGCCATGCGGCGCGTCGCGCAGCGCGCGGCGCGGGAGCGTGCGCACCATGCGCACCGCGTGTTCGCCTGCATCGCCGTCGCACCGCGCGTGCGTTAGGCGAACCGGATCCTCGTCGATCGCGTCCGGCGCGGTGCTCGCGTACGCCTCGTTCCACAGCTCGGCGAAATGGGACTCGAGACGCCGCACGACGGGCCCCCGGACGCGCAGCGACACGTCATGCAGCGGCCGCCCGCTCAGCTCGCGGTTAGGCCGGCGCGCATCGGCCGGGGCGTGCCGCGCGTCGTCCCAATAGCCGTTCACGAACGGTGAGCCGAGGAGGAAGGCGTCCGTCCCGTCCACGATCACCATCTTCACGTGGAGGAAGTGGGGAAACCGGCGCACGCCGCGCACCCGGATGCGGCTCGTCGTCCCCAGGTAGCGGCGAAACGCGCGCACCGTGTTCTGGAGGACGTGTTCGTTGAGCAGGATGCGCACGTCCACCGAGTCGGCCGCGAGAGCGATCAGCGCGTCGGCGAGCACCGTGTGTTTGCTGCCGGATCGCGAGTAGATCGCGCAGTCGGCATCGAACGCGAGCTGCGTGATCCACACGCTCTGGCGTGCCGACCGCACGGCGTCGAGCAGGGCATCGTATGCGTCGGCGTTGTCGATCAGCCACTCCACGCTGTGCGGCTCACGCGAGAGCGGCGACGGCGAATCATCGGTGCGCGCGACTGCGTTAGGCGTTGGTACGGCGGGGGCTCGTGTGTGGGAGGCAAGCGGGCGCACGATGGGCTGCGTTGGGTGAGAGGAAGTCCGTCGCACGCGCCGCATCTCGCCCAGCGCGGCGGCGATTGTCGCGGCGCAGAGCGGAACGAGATAGTAAGTCACCCGGTACGCGACGAGCGCGGCCGCGAGCGTGCCGCGCGTCGTGGTTGGTACACTCGGAGCGAGCAACGAGATCAGTGTGACGTCGAGGACGCCCGCGCCGCCGGGCACCTGGCTCGCCATACCCGCCGCGTTGGCGACGACGAACGCGCGGAAAATGTCGACATAGGATGCGAGGGAGGTCGCCGGGACGAAGGCGGCGACCACCGCGCCGGTGAGCAGCCAGTCGATCGTGGAGAGCGCCACGAGCGCGGGGACGATGTGGAGCGGCGGCAGCGAGACGCGCCGGCGCGCGCGGTAGAGCAGGACGACGACCGACACGATGATCGCCGCCACCGCCGCGCGCATGCCCCATCCGAACAGGGCGAGCTGGCGAACGCGCAGCATCGACGGCGCGCCGGCGAGCGCCACCACGCCTAACGACACGAGCGCGAGCATCATCGCGCCGATCACGGTCGCTGTCGTGCGCGCCACCGCGCGCGCGTCGACACCGTACCGTCCGTATGCTCGCAGTCGGACCGCGGCACCGGTGAGGAGCGCAAAGCCGATCGATTGGCTGAACGCATGCGCCACGAAGGCCGTTGCGAACGAGACGCGGCGCGGCATGGCACGCGGCGCATCGTCGCCGGCGGCGCGGGTCGCCACCAGTTCCATCGCGCCCAGCGTGAGAAAGCTCGCCGCCGTGCAGATGAGCGCGAACGTCACATGCGGCCACCGGTAGCTGCGCAGTGCGCGCACCACATCCGCGCGATGCACTCCGGCGATCTCGTGACGCAGTGCCACGAGCGCGGCGGCGAAGAGCGCAAGACGAAACGCGAACAGGAAGAAGCCTCGCTGCCGGAACCGTCGCGGCGGCGTGCGATCACCAACTGGCATGCATCGCTCGAGCGTTCCCCCTCACTGGCCAATGCGTTAGCCGTCAAGAAAAAATTGCGGTGGCTCACGTGGCGCACGCGGCTCGACGTGGCTAACTCCCATGACCCCGCTCGCTGTCTTGGTCTGACATAACAGCCGATCCGCCGCCGGTTCGGTTCCCCAATAATGGGAGTTGGCTGATGAGCACGCCAGCGATGCCGAAGGAGCATGCGCCCTTTCTCCGCAACCGCGTGCAGTTCGAGGTGCTGCGCGACCTGGTGCGCGACTGGTCGCGCGCTCCGCGGCTCCGTATCGCGTCCATCGGGTGCGGCACCGGGGCCGAGTTGTACTCGGCGCTTTGGTCGGCGCACACGACGCGGCCTGACTTGGAGATCGTCGGGTTGGGGCTCGACCTGTCCGAGGCGTCGCTCGCCGCCGCACACGTGGCGCGGTACAGCAGGGTGGGCCGCGAGCTCGAGCGCCTAACGGACACGAACGTGGACGCCCTGATCGCCGGCGGCCTGTTCATCGACGAAGGCGACTCGGTCACGGTGCCCGGGTGGTATCGCGAATGCGTGCGGTGGGAGCTGGCCGGTCCTTTCGACGCGACGTTAGGCGGGCGCCTGGGTGCCCAGGACATCGTGTTCGTCAACAACGTCCTCTGCCACTTTCAGGACTCGCAGGCGGAACAGGCCCTCAGGAATATCGCCGGCCTTATCGATCGGGGCGGCTACCTCTTCCTCGCCGGCGTGAATCCCGACGTGAAGGTTCCGGTCATCACATCACTCGGCCTCACGCCAATGGGGGAGCGCGTCGAGGAGTTGTACAACGGCGATGCGAACGCGCTCACGCGATGGCCGATGGCCTCCCGCGCTCCGGAGCCGTTCGATCGCACGCGGCGCGACTGGTTGCTGCGATACGGCACCATCTTCCGGCGCGCATCCACCTGAGCAGCCGGGGGACGGGCGCGCCTAACGGCAGCGGGGAGTGCCGGCGTCACCAGCCGCGCCGCTTTCGCAGCTCCGCCGCGTGCGCGGTGTGATGCGCGCCATGCCATGCGCAGAGCCCGATCAGCCAGTCGATCGAGATCACGCCCCACTCGGGATGCTGCATCGTCCGGCTGAACTGGTCCGGTTCCAGCGTCTCGAGGACGTGGACCAGGCGCGCGTGCACCGCGTCGAGGATGGCTAGGGAGCCGGCGATCGGCAGGTGCGTCGTGTCCGGCAGCGCCGACCATCGCCCCTCGTCCCACGTCTTGACCGGCGGATTGTCTTCCGTGAGGGCGATCTTGGTGCGCGTGTAGAGAATCATGTGCGCGTCGGCCACATGATGCGCCAGTTGGCGAACGGTCCAGCCGTCCGGCCGGTACGGCGTGTCGAGCTGCTCATCCGTTAGGCCTGAGACGGCGCGGCGAAAGGTGGCCGGCATACCGGCGAGCGACGCGATCGTCGCGGCGCGCGAGTGGGCGGAGTACGTGGCGCGCGGCGCGTACTTTCCGATCGGGTATCGGAGGTCCGGCACGGCCGGTTCGGGCGGGCGCATGGCATCCATAGTTTGACGCTAGTCAAAGCGTGCAACACGAGCAAGCGTCAGATTCCCATGGTACGTGCGACCATATCGGCTGCACAAGGACGACCCGTTAGAACTGCGGACGCAGCCACGGGCGGCTCGATCACACGCTGAGGTTGCCTATGCGAGGATACACGATTGCCATCGCCCTGGTGTGCATCGCCGGCACGGCAGCAGCGCCCATGCTCCATGCGCAGTGGAAAACGCCGTGGGACTACACCGGTCCGAGGGGCGCCGATCATTGGAGCGCGCTCGATCCGGCCTATGCGATCTGTAACACCGGGAAGCAACAGTCCCCGATCGACATTGCGGGCGCGCATCGCGCGGATCTGCCGCCACTCCGCTTCGAGAACCACAGCGCGCCGCTCGAGCATCTCGTCAACAACGGACACACGGTCCGCGTGAATTACGCGCCGCCGGGGAGCGGGGACTTTCTCATCGTCGGGGACACGCGATACCAGCTCACGCAGTTTCACTTTCATCATCCGGCCGAAGAGCTGATTGGCGGCAAGCGCTACGAGATGGAGCTCCACCTGATGTACGCAGCCGCCGACGGCGACGTCGCCGGCGTGGCCGTGTTCCTCGAGCGAGGCAGGGCAGAGGCGACGGTGAAAACGTTGTGGGATCACATGCCGCTCATCGTCGGCAAGGACCTGACCATCCCCGGCGTGGAGGTGAACCCGGGCGAGATGCTGCCGCCTAACGCTGCGTACTATAGATATTTGGGGTCGGTGACCGCGCCGCCGTGCACGGAAGGGGTCGTGTGGTACGTGCTCAAGACACCCGTCGAGGTGTCCGCGGCGCAAATCGCCGCGTTCGCCAAGCTCTACCCGAACGACGCGCGGCCGCCGATGCCGCTCAACGGCCGGGTCGTGAGCGAGAGCCGGTAGTGCGGGGCCGGATGCCTGACGCGCAACGCGGCACTCCTCTCGAGTCATTCCATAATCATGATCCCGGTGGACGGTGACGTCGCAACTGGCTTCGACGGCCGGGATCAGTCGTTGGTTTGAAAATCGGAACCAGGTCTATTGTATTCGATTCGGTTGGCGCCATCCGGCTGCGAACGCGCTCAGGCCAACGGGCAAACGTGTCCGCCAGCTCGTCGCATCGTGCACGCCATTCGGCACCTCGAAGTACTGGACGTCGTATCCCTTCGACCGCAGCACGTCGCGCAATTTGCGATTCGCCGAGAGAATCGAAGGCGCCGTTCCGTTCATGGCGCCGGTCGACTCCGTCGAGCCAACGTCGAGAAAGAATCGAATCGCCTTCTTCGCCGCGCCGGCGTACTGATCCGTCACCCATTCGAACGGGGCAGCGTTCGACGCCTCGCTGCCGCGCCAGAACGCCCCGCTCTGGGACAGGACGTTGCCAAATAGGTCTGGACGCCGGAACGCGAGATACGCGGAGGCGAGTCCACCGGCGCTCGAACCCGTGACGATCGTTTTCGATGGATCGGTGGTCACCTTCCATCGCTTCCGAAGCCACGGCAGCAGCTCATCGCCCACGAATGTTGCGAACTTCGCCCGATTCGCCAGGTCGTCGAGCCGCTCGGCGCCGGACGCATCATCCACCAGCAGCGCGACAATCGGTGGCATCTTCCCGGCTGCGATCAGCGAGTCGAGGATCTCGGGAAGCGGTATGTCGCCCAGATAAACGCCGCCGTCGAAGGTCAGCAATAATGGGCACGACCGCGCGCAGACACCTGGATAGCCCGGAGGCTGATACACCCATACGCGACGCGAGCGACCGTATGCCGTGCTCACCACATTGAACTCTGTCACGGTTCCAGCGGGCGGAAGCGCCGGAAGATGCAGGAACGTACGCGCGCGCGACGAGTCGCCCCACTCGATCCACGATCGCCGATCGAGCTCGCGGCGATATGGTTTCTCGAAGTCCGAGTCCGATGGCAGCTCCTCCTTCAGCGCGGCGCTGGGACCGAGATAGAGCAGCGCGTCGGCGATCTCGTCGAACCGATGCGATCCAGCGGAGATCGCGCCGATCCAGCTGTCGTGCAATGGGACGACCGACGGTGCGCACCATCCGTCCCGAGACATTCGCGCATCCGCGTCGGCGCCTCCGGGCCGGCCGTTGTAGAGCCATGCCACGTACATCGATCCCGGATACCGCCATTCGACACGGGTGGTCGTATTCGGGCCGTCGTCGCGCGAGCCCGTGCGCATGAGATGGTTGCTGCCGAGGACGACGAACGCGCGATGGCCCTTGGCAAGAACGTCGTTGGTGATGACGTCCGCGAAGGATTGGTTGTTGTCACCCAACGCCTGCCAGTCGGCGGGCGAGTGCATCGATGACCAGTCCACGCGGGTGTCGCCGGCGAGGACGCGAATGTGGCGACCCGGTGGCAGGCGGCGGTTCACATCGCGGAAGTCGCCTGCTTGGCGTAACCAGTGCGCTTCCGCGATCGCCACGACCCGGTGGTGCGCGAACGCGTCGACGACACCGCGGACGGACGGCCGCTCGGGCAGCGGCGCACAGGCGAACCAGATTGCGAATGCGAGCACGCGCGACCTCGCTGACAGGTTGTACCGACTGACCGAAGCTTCAGCTTGCGTGTCGAGAACGAGTGCCCGGCTCCGACTTCTCCAAGAATGCGGCCGCGCACACGGCGCGGCGCACACCCAAGGAACGACAATTCGATACAGGCAGATGATGCACGCGCCGCGCCGAACGCGTGAGTACAAGGTCTCGAGCTGGGCACCTGATAGTGGACCGCGTCTGAATTTGCGATCAGCACATCAGACGCGGTTCACTAGGCGCGGCGCACGCCGCCGAGCATGACCCGCACCATGGACTCGACGACGTCCGACTCGCGCACGCCGCTCGTGTGCGCGATGCCGTGCAGGTCGGCGGAAAACCACTGCATGAGCAGCCTAACGAGGAGCGGTGTCGGCACGGTGCGCACGATGCTCCCCTGGCGCTTGCCCTCATCCAGCCAGGCGCCAATGCGCGCGCCGGCCTGCCGTCTGAGGCGCACATAGTCCTCGTGTTGCTCGAGCGTCGCGCGCGGCAACGGCTGACCCCAATCCCAGAGCGACAGCCGATGCTGCACCGCGATGCGTAACGCAGCCGCGAGACGGTCGATCGCGCTCAGCGATGGATCGACGTCATCGAACGCGCGGAGGACTCGCTCCATGCCGCTCGTGACGATGCGCACGACGAGCAGCTCCTTGGACGGGAAATGATCGTACAGCGTGCGTTTGGAAATGCCGATCCGCGCCGCGACATCGTCGGTTTTCATCGCGTCGTAGCCCGCCTTGGCCACCAGCTCGGCGGCGGCGGCGAGAATCGCGTCTTCGCGGACGGAGCGCTGCCGCGCCCGAAAGTCTCGCGGGTCGGCGGTTGTCACGCGGCGCTCACGAGCCGATCCGGCGGCGCGGCGAGCGGGGTCCAGCTCGCCGTGAGGCGCCACCCGGGCCTACGCCTAACGAATGCGCCGTGGCCTAACGCAGCGACGATCGCCGCGCGGAGATCCTCGGTCGTGAACCCGCGGCCGATGGAGACGATCCCATCGTGGCGGCTCACGGCATGGTAGCCGAGCGCCGTGGACGCGGCCCAGAACAGCGCCATCGCCAGGCGGCTCCGGCGGAGATCGCCGATGATCACCCGCACGCGCGCCACGCGATCGAGCTCGCGCAGCACGCGCGAGACGTCGCCGTCGAAGAAGTGATGCAGCACCTGCGAACACACCACGACGTCGACGGTCTTGTCCGCGAACGGGAGCGCTCGCGCGTCGGCCCGCACCGCGCATGACGTGCGTCGAGCGGCGGCGTGCACCAGCGTTTCATCCGTGTCGAGGCCGATCGTACGGAGCAGGACGCCGTACCGCGCGGCGATGTCGCGCGCCAGGAGCGGGATGTCGCCCATGCCGGTCCCGACGTCGAGGAGGGTCGCGAACCGCGGCAATGTCGGCGCGACAACACGGATCTCAGCGGCCACAGCCGCGGCGCCGCCGAAGAGGCGGTTCGACCGCATGAGCTCGGTCATGGCTCTGCGAACGACATCCGGATCCGTTCCGGGCTGATCGAGGATCTCGACGCCGCGGGTACGCATACGGCTAATATGGGTACCCACAAGTACCGAGACAAGCGCGGCTGTGCGGATGGATTCGCCGCCGCCGTTGGGCGCCGTGTGCAGGTTCGGACGCGCGCCGCGCGCGATGGACCGGGAGATGCGCGTGCTGCGATCGATGGACGGACTTGCACAGGGAGGCAGCCATGCATGGCATCGAGACCACGAGGGTTCTGTTCATCGTCGGCTTTGGACCGATCGTGCGCGACATGCCGGCGAGCCGCGCGCTCTATCGCGACGCGTTGGGCATCGGGTTCAAGGAGGAGCAGGGAGGCTACCTGCACACGGAATCGGTACCGGGCGCGAAGACGTTCGCTCTGTGGCCTTTGTCCGAAGCCGCGCACTCGTGCTTTGGCGCGGACGCGTGGCCCGCGGAGATTCCGGCTCCCCAGGCATGGTTGGAGTTCGACGTCGCCGACATCCAGGCGGCGACCGCGGAGCTCGAGTCGCGCGGATATCGGATGCTGGTCAAGAACCAGAAGGAGCCGTGGGGGCAAACGGTCAGCCGGTTCATCACGCCCGAAGGTTTGCTGGTCGGCATCACGTTCACGCCGTCGATGCGCGGTTCGTTGTAGTGCCGCACCGGGGCGCGCCTGACTTGGGCTGACTTATTGCACTAGGGCCGATTGTGGCACCGCGATCCGCGATCAATGGCATTGCACATCGTGCAGCCTCCGTGCTGACCGCAACCCGAGCAGAAGGAGCGTCGCAATGGAGCGCGCAATGGTACCATCGTTGACCGTCGACAATGGACTAACGACGGCGGACGTCGCCGGCGGCGAGTCGTTGGCGTCAGGCGTGTCGTGGGCGGCGGTGATCGCCGGTGCACTCGCGGCGGCTGCGTTGTCCCTGGTTCTGTTAGCCCTCGGTGCGGGCCTCGGGTTTTCGGCAGTCTCGCCGTGGTCCAACAGCGGCGCGTCGGCCGCGGCGGTGGGAGCAGCGGCGTTGGTGTGGTTGATCGTCGCCGAGATTCTGGCGTCGGCCATGGGCGGATACTTGGCGGGACGACTGCGCACGAAGTGGGCGACGATTCATTCCGACGAGGTGTACTTTCGGGACACAGCCCACGGGTTGTTGGCTTGGGCTACCGGCCTGGTAGTGACTGCTGCGCTCTTGACCTCGGCGGCCGCAACGATGGTTGGCGCATCGGCTCCGGCGGCCGTTAGTCGAGAAGCGGGCGGCGCCGCGTCGGAGAGAGCGAATCCGTCGGATTATCTGACGGGCCTGCTGTTCCGTGGCGATCGGTCGCTTGGCGCTCAGGATGATGCCGCAGCGCGCGACGAGGCACGGATCGTTTTCGCGAACGCGCTGCGACATAAAGCGCTGTCGCCCGACGATCAGGCATACGTCGGTCAACTGGTTGCTAACAAGACGGGCCTCGACCAAATCGACGCCCAGAAACGGGTATCCCAGGTCTTCGCGCAGGCGCAGCAGGCGGCGGACACGGCTCGACATGCGGCGGCGGAGCTGTCGCTCTGTCTCTTCTTCGCGCTCCTGGCGGGTGCGTTTGTCGCGAGCTTCACCGCGACGATCGGTGGCCGGCAGCGGGACCACGTGAAGGCACTCTAGCGTTGGCTTGCCCGATTCATGTTTGGCCCAATGTCGGTCACTAACGGAGGCGTCGTATGCGGTCCATCCTGTTGCTGCTCCTGGGCGTGCCACTCCCACTCATCTTGCTCATTGCGCTGTTTACGCACCACTTCTAGATGGCTTCCACGAGGTACATGACGCCGGCTGAACCGGCGTGCAGCTGAACGCCTCGAGGTGATGGTCACGAAGCCGGGCGGGGGCGCCTGAAACTTTCCCGATCACTAGGCCGTCTAGAGCACTAGACGGCCTAGTTGTACAGACCCCACACCGCGCTGCCATGCCCAAATCTGCCCCCCTCCTTAATGGCACGCTCGACCTGATCGTGCTCCAGATGCTCCGCGCGGAACCGACGAACGGCTACGACCTCACGCTGCGCATCCAGGCCGTTTCGCGCGATGTGCTCCAGGTGAACGCCGGCTCGCTCTACCCCGCGCTCTATCGCCTCGAAGAGCGCGGGTTGATTCGCGCGGCCTGGAAGGAGACGGACACCGGACGCCGCGCCAAGGTCTATTCGCTCACCGCCGGCGGCCGAAAACATCTCAGCGAGCAGCGCGCCACCTGGGAGCGCTTCGCCGGCGCCATCGCCGCCATCCTCAAGCGAGCCTGACCCATGTCGATCATCCCACGAGCGGTGCTCCGCCTCAGAGCCGTGTTCCTGTTCGGCCGCGTGCAACGCGAAATGGACGACGAAATGCGCGCGCACCTCGAGCTCGCCACCCAGCGCTACATGGCGCGCGGGCTGACGGCGCACGACGCGCGCGTGGCAGCGCGGCGAGAATTCGGCAACCTCACCGCGATGGCCGACGATGCACGTCAGGCACGGGGCGCGCGTTGGGCGGAATCGCTCGTCACCGACGTTCGACTGGCGCTCCGCGGATTGCGGCGCACGCCGCTCTTCGCCGTGGTCGCCGTGCTGTCGATCAGCATCGGGATTGGGGCAACCACCGGCATCGTCACGCTCGCCGAATCACTGCTCGGCCATGCGCCGGCGGGCGTCGGGGACCCGGGACGCGTGGTGAGCGTGGGCGGGACGCGCCACGGTCACGGCTTCGATACGTTCTCGTACCCCACGTATACCGACTATTCCCGCGCGACGAGTCTGAGCGGCCTAACGGCGATCGATCTCGAGCCCAAGGCGCTGAGCCTGCTCACCTCGGAGGGTAGCGTCGCGGTGCGCGGCGGCACGGTGTCAGGCAATTTCTTCACCGTGTTGCAAGCGCACCCCGCGCTCGGTCGATTCTTTGGGCCGAGCGAGGACAGCGAGGCCGGTGAGGCATCGGTGGTCGTGTTGAGCGATCGGTACTGGCATCGCCGCTTCAATGGCGACTCGAGCGTCGTCGGACGTGCGATCACTCTCAACGGGACGCAGTTCACCGTGCTCGGCGTCGCCGCGCCGGGATTCCAGGGGCCGTTCGTGATCGCGCCGGATCTGTGGATGCCGATGCGCGCGTCAGTTCGTCTCGACAAGAGCGAGGGGATGCTAACGGAGCGGCGCGACGTCTGGCTCGTCGCCGTGGGACGGCTCGCCCCGGGGCGCACGCGCGCCCAGGCGCAGGGCGAGCTCTCGGCTATCGCCGCACGCTTGCGGCAGAGCTTTCCCGACGAATCAGATCTCGACGGCGTGCGCGTGGACCCGCTGTCGCTCGTTCCCGGCGATGGGCACGACGTCATCGCCGGGTTCATGACCGTGCTTCTCGTGGTGGCGGGGCTGGTGCTGCTGGTGGCGAGCACGAACGTGGCGGGCATGCTGCTCGCGCGGGCAGCGCGGCGGCGCCGCGAGATCGCCATGCGCGTTGCGTTAGGCGCGTCGCGCTCGAGGCTGGTGCGCCAGCTCATCACGGAGAGTCTCGTGATCAGCGTCGCGGCCGCAGTGATCGGATTGGTGTTGTCGAATTGGCTGGTGCGGATGGTCATGGCGCTGGTGCCGCGGCTGCCGGTTCCCATCGTGGTCCATCCCGCGCTCGACCTCCGCGTCCTGGTGTTCTCGCTCGGCATCACGCTGCTCACGGCCGTGGCCGTGGGTGTGCTTCCGGCGATGGAGAGCACCGCGCCCGATCTCGTGCCGGCGCTCAAGATCGACGCGGGCGCCACGGGCCGCCGCCACCGCATCCGCAGCGTGCTGCTCGTGTCGCAGATCGCGGTGTCGATGCTGTTGCTCATCGTGGCCGCGTTGTTCGCCCGCTCGCTCGTTCGCGCGCGCGCCATCGATCCCGGCTTCGCGCCGCACGACGTCGACGTCGTGTCGCTCGACCTGGCGCTGGCCGGGTACGACGATCAGCGCGGCGTCGCGCAGGCCGATGCGTTAGTCGATCGTGCCGCGCATCTACCGGGCGCGCGCGCCGCGGCGCTCTCCGCGGTGCTGCCGTTAGGCGGCACGTTCATCGGCTACGGGGCGATCGTCGTCGACGGGCGTCCGGCGCCGAACGGCCAGGACGGATGGGACAGCGGCTGGGACGTGGTCACGCCCGGCTACTTCGAGGTGATGCGCATTCCCATCGCGCGCGGCCGCGCGTTCACCGAGGCCGACCGCGCCGGCACAGGCGACGTCGCGATCGTCAATCAGCACTTTGCGACGCACATCTTCGGCGTGGCCGATCCGGTTGGGCGCACCTTTCACAGCGACAAGCGTACGGTCACCGTGGTGGGCGTGGCGCGCGACTCCAAGTATGGCGCGCTCGACGAAACGCCACTCGACTTCGTCTACGTGCCGATCGCGCAGCGGTACAGGTCGAGCACCAATCTTCTCGTGCGCACCGTGCCGGGCGCGCGCCTCGCCCAACCGCTCGAGCACCTCGTTGCGGAGCTCGACCCGCGACTCCCGGTGCTCGATCAGAGCACGATGGACGATGAGGTTGCGCTGTCGCTGTTCCCGCAGCAACTCGCGCTCCTGATCAGCGGGTCGCTCGGCCTCGTCGCGCTGCTGCTGGCCGTGCTCGGCATTTACGGCGTGATTGCGTACAGCGTGGCGCAGCGGACGCGTGAGATCGGCGTGCGCGTGGCGCTTGGCGCGGCGCGCGGGGCGATTCTGCGCATGGTGCTGCGGCAGGGAATGGTGCTCGCGAGCATCGGCGTCCTAACGGGCGGCCTCCTGGCATTCGGCGCCACGCGACTGCTCTCGACGTATCTGTTCGGCGTGCCGCCCACCGACGTCGTCGCGTTCGGGGGCGCGGCGGCGCTGCTCGCCGTGGCGGCGGTGGCGGCGAGCTGGCTCCCGGCGCGGCAGGCAATGCGGGTCGACCCGATGATGGCGTTGCGGGCGGACTAGGCCGGCGGCGGACGCCCATCGCGAAGTTTGTGACCTCGGCTTTCGTGGATGGGTAGATAATTGGGGGTGGTGTATCGGGCGCGCGGCCCCGGGGAACCGACCTTAGCCGTACCGGTATAGATAGTCGAAGACCCTTCCACAGCGAGGCCACTATGTACCTGCATCGTCTGATACTGGCGGTGGCTCTTTGCTCGGCGGCGGCATGCTCGAGCAACGGGATCACCAATTCCAACAGGGTTGCCGCGGAGCTTCGCGGCACGTGGACCCAAACCGGGTTAGGCGCAGGGTCGTCGAGGGTGCTCACGTTGCAAGTCACGGGCACGACGGTGACCGGCACCGGGTCCTACTCCGGCGAGGCAGGTCCGTTCGGCAATCTG
>JANWIK010000211.1 GCA_025449955.1 Gemmatimonadaceae bacterium | reverse complement strand
TCCGGCACGCGCTCCGCAGCCTGGGACTGTTGCGGTGGCACCAGGGCCGTGACGAGGACGCGCTGGAATGCATCGAGGAAGCGTTGGCCATCGACCGCGACCGCCGCGACACCGTCGCCGTCGTCGGCGACCTGTCCAACCTCGGCTACGTGCTCAAGGGCATGGGATATTTCGAGAGCGCCGAGGAGCGGCTGCTCGAGGGCATCGAGCTGTCCGAGCGCATCTTGGCCGGCGACGCCGATTCCATCGTGAAAGGCGAAGCCGCGATCAAGCAACACTATCTCGTGCACAATTTGGCCAACGTGTACCGTCAGTTAGGCCAGAGCGAGCGCGCGCTCGAGCTCATGCGCCGGGCCACCGAGCGCGCCGGCGGCGAGCGGCTGCCCATCCAGTTGTCGTACCACTACACGTCGATCGCGCATTTGTGTCTCGTCGCCGGACGCATCGACGAGAGCCTGGACCACTATCGCGCGGCCATCGATATCACCCGGCGCGCCAACTTCGTGCCGGGGCTGTCGCTCTCGCTCCGGATGTTAGGCGAAGTGCTCGCCACGCTCGGCCGGCATGCCGAAGCGCTGCCGCTCCTCGAGGAAGCGGCGCATCTCTTCGCCCAACTGGGGAACCGGACCAGCGAAGCCGAGTTGTGGGAGCGCATCGCGCGCGTGCACGAGGCCGAGCACCGGGATCCCGAGGCGCTCTCGGCGTGGGCCAGGGCGCGCGCCTTGCGGCGCGAGCTGCAGGATGTTCCCGGCGAGCTCACGGCGGCGGAGGGATTGGGACGCGTCACCCGGCGTCACGTGGCCGAGCCGTCGCTGGCGCTGCCGCACTATCAGGAAGCGGCAACGATGGCCGCCGCGCTCGGCGAGCGTCGCACCGAGGGACGCCTGCGCAACGTCGTCGGGATCCTCGAGTACCAACGCAAGAGCTACACGGCGGCGCTCGAGCAGTATCACCTCGCGGCGGCGGCGTTCGATGCATGCGACGACGCCGACGGCGTGGGCCTGTCGCTCAACAGCATCGGAGCCACGCTGCGCAGCATGGGGCGTCACGCCGATGCGCGCGCCTCGCTCGACCGTGCGCTGGACCACAACGAGCGCACCGGCCGGCCCGAGCTGCTGGGGCACACGTTAGGCATGCTGGGCGCGGTCGAGATGGATGCCGGGGCGCCTGACCGCGCGATCCCGTTCCTCGAGCGCTCGCTCGCCATCCGCGTGGAGCGGGGCGACACGCGCGGCGAGGGTTGGATGTGCTACGAGCTGTCTCGCGCCGCGGCCGCCGGCGCGAAGGCCGATCACGCGCGCGCGATGCTCGAGTCGAGCGCCCGCGCCGCGCGCGAGAGCGGCGACACGGAGTTGAGCGATGCGTGCGAACGATTCCGCCGCACTGCCGGTTTGTAACGGACTGTCGTATTGAACGGAGGAGACCTCATGCCGCGCTATCTCATCGAACGAACCGTCGGCTCGCTCACACGCGAGGATCTGGACCGCGCGTCCCGTCGATCGATCGCCATGATGGACAACACGGGGATCGTCTGGATCCGGAGCTACGTGTCGGATACCGAGGGGAAGATTTACTGCGAGTACGATGCGCCGAGCGCCGACGCGGTGCGCGAGCACGCGCGGCGGGCGGGACTGCCGGTGGACCGCGTCACCGAAGTGGCGTTGGAGATCAGCCCCGCGATGTTCCGTTAGGCTGGTTGGCCACCCGGCTCAGACGCCGGTAATATCCCCATTGGAGCAGGCGCCGGAACATGACCACCGGCGAGCCGGCGATGTTGAACCGGCCATTCACGATCGCGGCGCGCCGTCGGCCGAGCGAAATGCCGTACGAGAAGTCGCGGTGCAGGTAGTGGGGCTTGGGCTCGCGCCTCGGGTCGGGATCCATGAGTCTGGCCAGTGCTGCGCCCTGCCAGATCGCCTCGATCGCACGCATCGTCGTGGGCCATTCACGGCCACCCTCCACCACGCGCACGCAGTCGCCAATGGCGCGGATCGACGGGTCGCCCTCCACCTCGAGCCGCGCGTTCACAATGAGATGACCATCCGTGGTGACCGGCAGTCCGAACGTGGACACGACCGGATGCGGCCGCACCCCGCCTGCCCACACGACCACGTCGCACGGTACGGACGTCCCGCCCTCGAGCACGACGTGGTCGCGCGACAACTTGCTGGCGTGCCGGCCGAGGAGTAGCTCCACACCGGCCGTCGACAACGCGGTCGCGGCACGATGCGACATCGCGCGCGAGAACGTGGGCAGCAGCCGCGATGTGTCGCACACCATCGTCGTCACCACGCGCGCGCCGTCGACACGGCCGGACGCCAACTCGGCGCTCCACTCCACACCGGTGATGCCGCCGCCGATCACCGCGACGCGCAACACGCTCGCGCCCGACACCCTCAGCACGTGTAGCCGACGGCGCAGCGCCGCCGCGTCATCCACGAATTTGGCGGGAATCACCGCCGGCGATCGCGCGAACGCCTCCGGCAGGTTAGGCACGCTGCCGATCGCGATCACCAGCCTATCGTAGGGCACCGATTTGCCGTCGGCCAGCCCCACCACTCGGCGCTCGCGGTCCAGGGTGGCGACGGCGCCCTGGATCCATTCGGCGCCGATCGCACGGCAGAAGGCCGCCGCATCGAAGCGCAGGTCATCCGCCTCGCGCACGCCGCCGGTCACTTCGTGCGCCAGGGGGATGTACGAATGAATGGGACGCGGATCGATGACCGTCATCGCCCCATGCGGGAACCGACCGCGACGCCGCACGGTGCGATAGAGGTACTCGAGTCCCGCGAACGAACAACCCGCGAGGACGGTGTGAGTCGCGGCGGACGTGCCCGCTGACGTGGTCATGTCCCTTGATCATACGTGTCCGGGGCGCTCGATGCACGCCCCCGGCGCGACGGCGTGTGCATCGCAAACGCGCGTGAACGCATCCAGGCGGGTGCACCGGTGACTTTGGATGTGCGGCCGAGCGATCTTCCCCATCACTCGCATCCCTTTAGTTATCATTTTCAACAACTTCAGAGGAGCTCACCAGGCGGCGCCTCGGCATAAGGACTGCGAATTGACCGAACATGGCGAAGCAAATTTTCCTGTGATGCACGTTTCCTCCGGGGACTCGTCGCCCCCCAAGCCAACCGGATTCGTCTCGCTCGTTGGGGCAGGCCCCGGTGATCCGGGCCTGCTAACGATGAAAGCGCACGCGCTGCTCGGCGCCGCCGACGCGGTCGTGTACGACGCCCTCGTGAATCCGCGCATCCTGCATGACGGTGGGGTGCGCGCCGGTGCAGAGCTCCACGATGTGGGCAAACGCGGCGGCTCGCGGTCGACGCCGCAGGACGAAATCACCGCGCTCCTCGTGCGGCTGGCGCGGGAGGGCAAGCGCGTGGTGCGCCTCAAGGGCGGCGATCCGTTCGTGTTCGGGCGCGGCAGCGAGGAAGCGCAGGCGCTGGCGGCGGCTGGTGTCACGTTCGAGATCGTGCCCGGCGTGACCGCGGGCGTTGCCGCACCCGCCTACGCAGGGATTCCGGTGACGCATCGGGGTCTCGCATCGGCCGTGACGTTCGTGACGGGACACGAGGATCCGGCGAAGTCCGAAAGCGACGTCGATTGGGCGTCGTTGGCGCGCGCCGGCGGGACTCTCGTGCTCTACATGGGCGTCAAGCGGCTGCCGGGGATCGTGGCTGCACTGTCGAAGGCGGGGTTGTCGGGTGACACACCGGCCGCGGTGGTGGAATGGGGCACGTGGCCGCGGCAGCGCACCGTGTGCGCGACGCTCGCGGGAATCGTCGACGCCGCGCGCGACGCCAAGGTGACGGCGCCGTCGATCACGATCGTGGGCCAAGTGGCGCGGCTGCGCGACGAGATCGCGTGGTTCGACCGCCGGCCGCTCTCCGGCCGCCGCATCATCGTGACGCGCGCGCGCGCGCAGGCATCGGATCTGGCCGCTCGACTAACTGAGTTAGGCGCAGATGTGATCGAGGCGCCGGCCATCATGATCGAGGCGGCCAACCCGGCGCCCATCCGCGCCGCGCTCGAGCGTCTGGCCGAGTACCAGTGGGTGCTGTTCACGTCGCAGAACGCGGTCGAGATCGCGTGGGACATCCTCCGCGCCGCGGGCGGCGACGCGCGGCGATTCGCCGGCGTGCGGGTGGGCGCGGTTGGGCAGGCAACCGCACGCGCGCTCCTCGCGCGGGGCATCGCGGCCGACGTCATCCCGGCGCGTTCCACGGCCGAAGGCTTGGCCGACGCCCTGCGCGATCGCCCCGATGTGCGAGGTGCGCGCGTGTTGTTCGTGAAAGCCGAGGGCGCGGGTGACACGCTGCCCGACACGCTCGGGCGCGTCGGCGCTGCCGTCGACCAGGTCGTCGCCTATCGGACAGTGGCCGACGCGTCGGGTGCGAGGGCGGCGCGTGAGGCGCTCGAGGCCGGCTCCGTGGATGCGATCACGTTCACCTCGGCGTCCACCGTGCGATTCTTCGTCGATGCCGGCGGCAGCGCGGATGTGGTGGGCGAGGCGCGTGTGATCACCATGGGGCCGGTGACCAGCGCCGCCGCGCGGTCGCTTGGCTTCGCCGTGCACGCCGAGGCGGCCACGGCGACGATCGACGCGCTCGTCGACGCGGTGGTAGTCGGTCTGCGTTAGAGGCGTGGCCCCGCGCCGCCGGTCGCATTCGCGGGGTATAGATTACGACGCAATGCCGACGCCCCTTTCGGTGCCGACCACTTCGCTTCGCATAGCCACGAGAGCGTCCGAGCTCGCCATGCGGCAAGCGCGACAGGTGGCATCCCTGCTCGCGGCGCGCGGTGTCGAGGCCGAGCTGGTCCCGTTCAAGACCGCGGGCGATAAGAAGGCCGACCAACCGCTGCGCGAGATCGGCGCCAAGGGCCTGTTCACCCACGAGCTCGAGGCCGCGCTCATCGCCGGACGAGTCGACTGCTGCGTGCATTCGCTCAAGGACCTGCCCACCGATTCGCCGCCCGGTCTAACGATCGCCGCGCAGCTCGAGCGCGAAGACCCGCGCGACGTACTCGTCGTGAACGAGAACATCGATGCCGAATCGTTGGCCGACCTCCCGCGCGGCAGCCGGGTCGGCACGTCGAGTCTGAGGCGCCGTGCCCAATTGCGCGCGGCGCGTCCCGATCTCGATGTCGTCGATCTGCGCGGCAACGTGCCGACGCGCGTGCGAAAAGTGGATGAGGGGCAGGTGCACGCGGCGATTCTCGCCGCGGCGGGACTGCGGCGTCTCGATGCGCAGGGCCGCATCTCGGCCTGGCTCGATGCGCCGGAATGGCTGCCGGCGCCGGGGCAGGGCGCCATCGCGGTCCAGGCGCGCGCGGACGATGCCTCTGCGTTAGGCATCCTCTCCACGCTGCACCACGCCCCCACCGGCGTGGCCACGACGGCCGAGCGTGCGTTTCTCGCCGCGCTCGAAGGGGGATGCCAGGTGCCGATCGGCGCGCTCGTGATGGAGACGTCGGCCGGGCTGGTGCTCCACGGTCTCATCGCCGACGTGGAGGGACGCCGCGTTCTGCGCGGCAGCACGTCCGTGGATGCGGCGCATCCGGCGGACGCCGGGATGCGCCTCGCATCCGAGTTGTTACAGAAGGGCGCGGGCGAGATTCTCGCGGTGCTCCGCGGTCTCGCCGCCGTGCCGGTGCCGCAGCCCGAATGACGTCGCCACTCGATCCGGCGCGCGCGCGCCGGCCGGTTCATTCAATTTCGTTGCGTTAGGCATATGGCATTCCCCGTCAACCGCCCGCGCCGGCTCCGGCGCACCGAATCGTTGCGCCGCCTCGTGCGCGAGACGCACCTGGCGCCGGAGCAGCTCGTCCTCCCGCTGTTCGTGCGCGGCGGCGCCAACGTGCGCCGTCCCATCGACGCCATGCCCGGCGTCAGCCAAACGTCGGTCGACGAGATGCTGCGCGACGCCGAGCGCGCGGCCACGCACGGCGTGGGCGGCGTGCTGCTGTTCGGAATTCCCGACGAGAAAGACGCCACCGGCTCACATGCATGGGACGACAATGGACCGGTGCAACACGCGGTGCGCGCGCTCAAGCGCGAGCTCCCGGAGCTGGTCGTCATCACCGACGTCTGCCTCTGCGAGTACACGGACCACGGACACTGCGGCGTGCTCGCGAACGGCGACGTCGACAACGATGCGACACTCGAGCTGCTCGCGCGCGAAGCGGTGTCGCATGCGCACGCGGGCGCGGACATCGTCGCCCCGAGCGACATGATGGACGGGCGCGTCGCGGCCATTCGCCGCGCGCTCGACCACGCGCACTTCGCGCACACGCCGATTCTCTCGTACGCGGCCAAGTTTGCGTCGGTATTTTACGGGCCGTTTCGTGAGGCAGCGGAATCGACGCCGCGCTCGGGCGATCGGCGCGGCTATCAGATGGACCCGTCCAACGCGCGCGAAGCGGTGCGCGAGGTGCGGCTCGATCTGGACGAAGGCGCCGATGCCGTGATGGTAAAGCCTGCGGGCCCGTATCTCGACGTGATCGCGCGCGTTCGGCGCACGACGTTGGTCCCCCTCGCCGCCTATCAGGTGAGCGGCGAATTTGCTATGATTAAAGCGGCTGCCGAGCGCGGGTGGCTCGACGGCGAGCGCGCGATGATGGAGTCGCTCACCGCCATTCGCCGCGCCGGCGCGGACATCATCATCTCGTATTTCGCGATCGACGCGGCCACTCGGCTCCGTTAGGCGGGACGTTAGGCTGCGGACGCGTTGGAGAGTGGCACGATGCACCATCGGGAGTTCCCCGGCACCGGCGTCTCGGTGAGCGAAGTTGGATTCGGCCTCTGGACCCTCTCGACGGGCTGGTGGGGCGACAAGACGGACGACGAAGCAGTGGCCATGCTGCGCGACGCGTACGACGCGCACGGCATCACGTTCTTCGACGCCGCCGATGCCTACGGCAACGGACGCAGCGAGCGGCAGCTCGCCGCCGCCTTCGGCACGATGCGCGACCGCGTCGTCTACGGCACCAAGATCGGCTACGACATCTACGATACGGCCGCCCAATCCGCCCGCCGCGGACAGAGCGAGCTGCCGCAGCGCTTCGAGCCCGTGTTCATGCGCCACGCGGTGGACGAATGCCTGCGCCGCTTGAACACCGATTACATCGACGTGCTGCAACTGCACAACGTGAAGATGGCGCACGTCCGCGATCCGCTCGTGTGGGACACGCTGCGCGCGCTCACCCGGGAAGGGAAAATCCGCGCGTGGGGCGCCGCCTTCGGTCCCGCCATCGGCTGGTTGTACGAAGCGGTGGAGTTGGTGGAGCGCGAGCGCGACATCAACACCATCCAGATGATCTGGAACATCCTCGAGCAGCATCCGGGCACGGCCATGCTCGACGCGGCCAGGACCCACGCGCCTAACTGTGTGTTCAACATCCGCGTCACGCACGCGTCGGGCATGCTCGAGGGCAAGTACACCGAAGACACGGTGTTCCCCGAGAACGATCACCGCCGCCACCGCCCGCGGTCCTGGCTCGTCAACGGCGTGCGGAAAATGCAAACGCTCGACTTCCTCGCCAGCCGGGGCGTTACGTTAGGCCAAGCGGCGCTCCAGTGGCTCCTCGCCGAGCCGCGCGTGGTCACCACGCTGCCCAACATCTACGATCGCGAGCAGCTCGCCGAATTCGCCGGCGCCTCGGATGCGCCGCCGCTCACCGGCGACCAGATGCGCCGCGTCGCCGAGCTCGCCCAACGCAACTTCGGCGTGGCCGAAGAGCCGATGGCCTACAAGGGCACGATGCACCGCGAGCCGGGCGCCGCGTCCGAGCCGGCGCGCGCCGCGTCGTGATCCACCCATGGCACGACCTGCCGCCCGGGCCCCACGTGCCGGATGAGGTCACGACCGTGGTCGAGATCCCGAGCGGCAGCAAGAACAAGTACGAGTTGGACAAGAAATCAGGACTCTTTCGCCTCGATCGGGTGCTGTTCTCCGCCGTCCACTATCCGGGCGACTACGGCTTCATCCCGCGCACGTTGGCCGAGGATCACGACCCGTGCGACGTGTTGGTGCTGCTCAATGAGCCCACGTTTCCCGGCTGCCTCGTCGATACGCGCCCCATTGGCGTGCTACGGATGCTCGATCGCGGCGAGCTCGACTACAAGATCTTGGGCGTCCCGAGCCACGATCCGTTCTACGACGAGTACTTCGACATCGCCGACATTCCGCAGCACTATCTGAAAGAAGTCGAGCACTTCTTCCACATCTACAAGGATCTCGAAGGCAAACGCGTTCAAGTGGTCGGATGGGAGAAGAGCGACGTCGCCGTGCGCGTCATCGACGACGCGATCCGCCGGTACGACGAACAGTTCGTGGTCGTGTCCGGCCCGTGACCGATCGTACGAAAGCGGTGCCATCGTCCGGATCGAAGGTCGGCGTGCTGTTCGTGTCCGACCAGCCGGGTCGTTTGCAGGCGTTGCGCCAATCCGCGCTCGCCGGCCGCGAGGTGTTCCTGTGGACCGGCGACCACCATCGTGTGCCTAACTGGTCGGTGCCGTTGCGCGGCGATCCGGCGAAGTCGGAAACGTTCGCGCCGCTCGAGGGGCGCGATGCGATCGCCGTCATCGATCTCGCCGATGAGACGCGCGCCCGGCGCGTCGCGCGCGCGGTGCGCGGCGCGTTCCCGCCGGCGTCGATCCTCGTCATCGACCACTGGCGGAAGGCGCACCACGGACCGGCCCGCGATGGACTGCGCTGGCTTGACGAGGGCGAGCTGCTGGCCGATGCGATCGAGCTGGTGCTGCGGCGCGTCGCCTCGCACAAGCGCCTGCGCGGTCTCCGGCGCGCGCTGCGCGGCCGGCGCACCTGCGCGTTCCTCGTCCAGAACGACCCCGACCCCGACGCGATCGCCTCGGCCCTCGCGCTGCGCCGAGCGTTAGGCATGCGTCCCGAGCGCTCGCCGATCATTACGTTAGGCTACGTCACGCGGCCCGAGAATCGCCGGCTGATCGAGGAGTTGGGCGTCGTCGTCGCGCACGTCACGCGCCGGGAGCTCGCCGCATCGGCGCCGCTCGTGCTCGTCGACGTGCAGCCGCCCTACTTCACGGTCCCGTTGCCCGAGGTCGCGGCGGTGGTCGACCACCACCCCACCACCGGGGCGTATCGCTCGGGCTTCCGCGACGTGCGCACGTGGTTCGGCGCGAGCGCCACAATGGCGGCCGAGTATCTGTTGGCGTCCGACGAGCAGGAGATCGCGACGCCGTTGGCGACGGCGCTGCTCTACGGCATCGTGACCGACACCAAGTCGCTCTCGCGCTCGGCGAGCGACGACGACCTGCAGATGTTCGCGTATCTGTTCCCGCGGGCCGATCAGGCGATGCTGCGGCGCATTCAGCATCCGTCGTACGGCACGCTCGCGCTCAAGCGGTTCGGCGATGCGCTGCAGCGCCCGCGCGTGCACGAGGGACTGGCCTACGTGCACTTGGGCCGGTTGCCGGAAGACCAGGAGCACATCGTGGCCCAGCTGGCCGAGTTCTGCCTGGGGATGGCGGGCGCGTCGGTGTCGGCCGTGTCGGGCGTGTTCGGGACGAACCTCGTGATGAGCACGCGCGCGTTGTCGCCGGCTGCCCGGTTAGGCGAGCGCCTGCGGGCCGAGTTCAAGCGCTACGGCAGCGCCGGCGGCCATCCGGTGATGGCCAAGGCCGTGATGGATCTCGAGGCCTGGCGGCGCGTCCACCCGTTCACCGACTCCCGCTCGCTCGAGCGCACCGTGCAGCGCGCGCTGCGCAAGGCGCTTGGCGGGTCGCCTAACGGAACGAAACCCGTCAGCTCGCCTTCCGCAGCACGAGCGCGGCGTTGATCCCGCCGAAGCCGAACGAGTTCGACAACAGCAGCTCGGGCTGGGCGGCGCGGCCGATGCGCGGGATGTAGTCCAGGTCGCAGCCCTCGTCGGGCGTGGCCAGATTCACCGTGGGCGGCAGCCAGTCGCGCGTCATCGCCAGCGCGCAAATGGCCGCCTCGATCGCGCCGCTCGCGCCTAACGCATGGCCGTAGTAGCCCTTGGTGCCGCTCACCGGGATCCGGTACGCGCGCTCGCCGAACACCCGCTTGATCGCCAGCGTTTCCGTGGTGTCGTTGAGCGGCGTCGAGCTGCCGTGCGCGTTCACGTAGTCGATTTCCTCGGGACGCACGTGCGCGTCGTCGAGCGCGCGGCGCATCGACTTCGCCGCCTGTGAGCCATCGGGGCGCGGCGCCGTCATGTGGTAGGCGTCGTTGGACATGCCGAAGCCCAACACCTCGCCGTAGATCGGCGCCCCGCGCGCGATCGCGCGGTCGCGCTCTTCCATCACCAGCACCGCCGCCGCTTCGGCCATCACGAATCCATCGCGATCGCGGTCGAACGGACGGCTGGCGCTCGCCGGATCGGCGTTGCGGGTCGACATGGCGCGAATGATCGCGAACGCGCCGAAGCACAACGGCCACAGCGGCGTTTCCGCCGCGCCGCAGATCATCACGTCCGCGTAGTCGTCGCGGATCTGCCGGAAGCCATCGCCGATCGCGATCGTGCCCGACGCACAGCTCATCGCGTTGGTGCTGTTCGGCCCCTGCACGCCGAACTCGATCGCGATGTTGCAGCTGGACGAGCCGCCGAACACCATGAGTGCCAGCGCCGGATCCACGTCCCGGAGACCGCCGCGATAGTACACGCCGCACTGCTCCTCGGCGTAGCCCACGCCGCCTAACGCAGTGCCCATCATGGTGCCGATGCGCTCCTTGTCCTCGACGGCGAGGTCCAGGTGCGCGTCCTCGATCGCCATCCGCGCCGCCACCACGGAGAATTGCCCGAACCGGTCCAACCGGCGCGCCCGCTTGCGATCCAGGAAGTCGTTAGGCTCGAAGTCGCGCACTTCCGCCGCCAGGTGACTCCGGAACGGCGACGGATCGAACCGCGACACTTCGGTGACCGCGGACCGCTGCGCCTGCAGTCCGCACCACAAACCATCGACGGTGCTGCCAATGGGAGTGATGCAGCCGATGCCGGTAATCACTACGCGACGTGACATGTCGTTATGTGCCGTGTGCTCGAGATGAAGTTGCGCGCGCCGTCACCGGCGCTCCGCGACCGCGGCCAACCCAGCCAGCGTTCGACTCGCGATGCCATGAATGAACACGGGCCCGATGACGTGTCGGGCCGCTGCGACACCAATCAACGGCCACCCCGGCCCGTTCCAGCAATGTACGATGCGAACGAGCACGCCGTCATTCCGCTCCGTGAACGTCCACTCCACTTCCATGCCTCGCGTGACGCCGTGCACGTGACGAAAACGAATCGCCGGACGCGCATCGTCGATGCCCATCTCCGACGTCCACCACGTTGGCCACACCATTCGCCCAAACGGACGAGACGCTGACATCGCGACGAGACCGCCTCCCTCCGTGTCGCGCTGGTCGAATCGCACCCACCGATAGTGCGCGAGATGTTCGGGCCACCGATCCACCTCGCGTGCCAGCGCAAACATCGTGCGGACGCTCGCCTTGACCACGCGCTCGTCGATCACGCGCATCGACCATCCGTCGGGCATGGCCGGCAGTCGAACCGGATCACGCAACGCGATGCGGGGGTCCGTCACTGGTCGCGCTCCGCGGGCGTCCACGAGGCCGTCACGCGAAAGCCCAACCGGTAGCGGACGTGAGCGTCCTGCCCAACGGACTGGCGCACCAACTCGCCCAACTCGCCGCGGGTGAAGCCGCGCAACACCGACAGCACACCGTCGTGCCGGCTCACCGGATGGAATAGGAGCGGATACGAGGCGAGCCAGATGCCGGCGGCGGCGAGCCAGCTGCGATGCAGATCGCTCACGACCACGCGACGGCGCGCCACGCGGTGCATCTCACGCAACACCGTCATCGCATCGGCGCGCTCGAAGTGGTGGAGGACCTGCGAGCACATCACGATGTCGACACTCCGATTCGCGAAGGGCAGGTGCAGCGCGTCGGCGGAGAGGACCGTGGTGTGATCGGCCGCGATGCGCGCCAGCGACTCGGATTTCTCGATGCCCACCGTTTCGAGGACCACGCCGTGGCGGGTGCACCAGGCCGCCGCCGCCGCCGGGATGTCGCCGCGGCCCGTGCCCACGTCGAGCAGCGTGACCGGCCGCCGTCCATCCCCTGCGTGTCGCACCGCACGGGCGAGCTCCGCCAGCACCGCCCGCGTGCCGCCGAAGAGCGCGTTGGCGCGCGCCACATCGCCTAACGATTGGCGGACGACGAGCGTGTCCATCTGCTCGGCGTCATCCAGATATTCGCGCCCGCGGCGCGGACGCGGCGTGACGGCGATCACCGCTCCATCTGCGCGTAGCCGCCGCGGTAGTACAGCAGCGGGCGGCCGTCCGACGCCGCGCCGGCGATCACGTCGCCCAACACGACGAGATGGTCGCCGCCGTCGTACCGCGCCGCCACCGCGCACTCGAGGTAGGCGAGCGTGTCCTCGAGCAGCACCAATCCCGTTAGGCCGCGGGTGTAGCCCAACCCGTCGAACCGGTCGTCGCGCTCCTCGGCGAACCGCCGCGAAATCGGCTCCTGCGCCGTCGTCAGAATATTGATCGCGAAGTGCGACGCGGCCTGGATGATGGGATACATGTCGGCGCTGCGCTCGACACAGCACAACACCCGCGGCGGATCGAGACTCACCGAGCAGAACGCGCTCACGGTCATGCCGTGATCGCGGCCGCTCGCGTCGCGCGCCGTGAGCACCGTCACGCCGGTGGCAAAGCGGCCGAGCGTGCTGCGAAACGTCGGGGCATCGATCATGTCGGCGGGAGCTCCGTCAGGTGGCAAGCAGGCGGAGAAGATAGCGCACCGACAGAATTTCGCTCGGCGGCACGAAGTCGCCGGCGACGCCGACGAACAAATCGGCCATGTCTTTTCGCTGGCCGAGTGTGGCCGCTGCGCGATTCATGAGGGCGGGGACCGCGACCGCGAGGGCGACGAGTCGCTCGACCCTCCACTTGCCGGCGAACGTGCGACGTCGCTCGGCGTCGTACGCCGCGAGGGCGGCATCGGCATCGCGCGGCGACCGCGCGTCGAGCGCGGCGACGATGTGCGGCGCGAGCATCTCGCCGCCGCGGAGCGCCGCGTAGATGCCTTCGCCGGTGAACGGATCGAAGAAATCAGCCGCGTCGCCCACCAGCGCCGCGCCGCGCGCCCACGCGCGGCGCGCGTGGTGGGCGAACGGCCCCGTCGCTCGCACCGCATCCACACGCTGGGCGCCCGCCAGGCGGGCGCCCAAGTGTGGATGCGCTGCGAGCCATGCGTCGAAGAAGGCCGCCGGCGCCATGGCGGCGCGCTTGACGCGCGTCGCCGGGGCGACGACGGCGACGTTGGTCACACCACTCCCCACGTCCGCAAACCCCGCATACCCATCCCGCTCCACGTGCATCTCGCCGTACGCTCCCATGCCCGCCACGCCGTGATAATGCGCGATCATCGCCACCCGCTTGGGGCGCCGTCGCGCGCGCGAGAGACCGAGCCGGCGCGCCACCACCGATCGCAATCCGTCGGCGCCCACGATGATCGCCGCCTGCCGCTCGGCCGTGTGTCCGCTTGCATCGAGCGTTTCGATGCCCGTCACGGCGCCTCGTGCGTCCCGCACGAGGCCTGTCACGCGCTGCTCCTCGCCCACGCGCGCGCCTGCGGCGCGCGCGCGCTCGAGCAGCAGCGCGTCGAGCACCGACCGGCGGAGCGCCAATCCGCGGTCCCGGAATCCGCGAAAGCCGTGCGCGGCCGCGAAATCGCCGCGCAACAGCGTTCCGTTAGGCGCGCGCACCACCATGCCCGCGAGCTGCGCCGCGCCCGCCGCTTCGCACGCCGCAAGCGCGCCCATCGCGTCCAGCAGCCGCGATGCCTCGGGACTCAAGTACTCGGCGCAGGGTTTGTCGCGCGGAAACCGCGCGCGGTCCAGCACCAGCACGTCGATGCCGAGTCGTGCCAGATGCCACGCCGTGGAGCTGCCCGCCGGCCCGGCGCCAACCACGATCACCTGCGCGCGCGTCACTTAGCCGGCGCGCACGCGGTCGCCCAACCGGGCCACTCGCTGGAACAGTCCCATGTACCGCCAATGCGGACGCGGCAAGTGCAACACCGATGCGAGCCGCGTCAAGTACGGCAGAATCGCCGACCGCGAGTCGGCCGAGAACATGAACCGCGGATGGCGGGCCGCAACTTGGCGCAGCCGCGCGACCGCCGCCTCGAACGAGAGCGCGCTCGAGAAATAGAATCGCGGCACGAGGAGCGGATCACCGTGTTCGACGACGCCCTCGTCGAGCGCGACCCGGTGGAGCGTCGTGCCCGGATACACTCGCAGCCCAACGGTGAGGTACACCGCGTCGCCGCGCTCGAGTCGCTCGACCGCGAAGGCGAGCGTTTCGTTCAGCGTCCGCATCGTTTCGCCCGGACCGCCGACGAGAAAAATCCAGAGGACGCCGATGCCGGCGCGTTCGACCTCGCCCGCCACTTGCCTCACGCGCGCCGCGTCGAATCCCTTCTCGAGCCGCTCGAGCACCGGGTCGCTCGCGCTCTCGGCGGTGATGCCTAACCAGCGGAACCCCGCGGCGCGCATCGGGTCGAGCAAGTAGGGCGGCACGGCAGCCGGTGTGAAGTTGGTCGTGTCCAGCTTGACGCGCAGCGGGCGACGCGTGATCGCTTCACAGATCGCGGCCGCATGGCGGGGCGGAGCATTGAACGTCGAGTCCACGAACTCGAAGTGCCGCACACCCGCGTCGCGGACCAACTCTACCATTTCGTCGACGACGTGCTCGGGATCGCGCAGGCGATACCCCCAACCCTCGACGTTGAGATACGTGCAGTAAATGCACTTGAACACGCAGCCGCGCTTGGTCTGTATCGGCACCGTGCCGCCGCGCCGCTCGTACCTGGCGAGATCGAGCCAGCGATGCATGCGCGCCGAGGGGAAGGCATCCACGTCCGGATCGCCGCCGGGCGGCGTCACGACGGTGGCCGTCTGGCCGCGGGACACCACGCCGGGAATGCCGGCCGGGTCGCGTCCCGCGGAGAGCGCATCGAGAAGCGCCGTGGTCGCCCGCTCGCCGTCGCCGGCCACGGCGAACTCCACGCCTAACTCGTCGAACAACGACGCCGGTGCGACGCCGAACGCCGCGCCGCCGGCGATCACGCGCGCGTCGGGCGCCGCGTCGCGCAGCGTGCGCAACACGGCGCTCGCCTCGGGCGTGTAGTGCTCGAGCGCGATGAGGTCGCTGTTGTCGATGTTGCGGACCGAGACGCCGATGACGTCCGGCTGGAAGGAGCGGGCCGCGGCGCGGGCGGCGGCATGAGGATCGGAGGCGAAACACAGATCCGCCACCCGCACCGTGTATCCGGCTTGGTCCAACGCCGATGCCACACACGCCACGCCGTTAGGCACGACGGGCATCGGCTGCCGCTCTCGATTGGTGCTCACGAGGAGCACCCGCGGGCGCGACGGCGGCGAAGACGCCGCCGGTCGGCCGCGCCCTAACGGAGCGGACCGGGGCGCGTCGTCACCCTGTTCGCACGAACTCTGTTTGTCCGAGCAAGAGTGTGCTGCCATTGATGACGTACGTAAACTCCTCAGTCCCCGTGTTCGGCGCCTGGAACGTGATCGTCACCGTGCTGCCGTCGGCCGTCCACGTGCCGTTCTTGATCGTCGTGTCCGCGGCGCTCGTGGTGATGTCGAACGTTATCACCGTCAGCGACGCTGTGCCGTTGGCGTTGAACGCCCAAATCGTTTGCTGGTTCGTCGGATCGCCGTTCACCGTGTCGACGATCGTCTCCGTCCACGTCCCGACGAGATTGCTGTCGATTGCGCCGCCCGAACCGCCGCCGCCGCTCGAGCCGTTCGAATTGAAGCCGCCCTGATTGAAGTATTGCGTCGGCGTCGTGTCGATGCAGGCCACCGCCACGACCGCCAGCGCCACGCATGCCGCGCGCGCGAGCGCCGCCCTTATCGGTGTCCGGCTAGCATGAGCGCGACCGCCGCTCCCGTGAGCCCCGCCAGCAGATTCACCCCGTCGTTGTCCAACCATGGAATGCCTCCGATCCGTTGCGTGACGTCGCCGCAGGTGTGCACGGCTCGTTCGGTTAGCGCCCCGCATCGGGCGCATCGCCGTCGAGACTGCAGGACTGCGCCGGCGAACGAATCCGCCAACGCGCCTGCTATTCCGCCTGCGGCCGCGGCGACCGCAACGTGTGGTGGCCAGTGCACGAGCCACGCCATTACCCCGACGAACACCCCCCCGGCGACGCTTGCGAGGAGGCCGACGATCGTGACGCCACCGGACGTTCCGGTAGCGACCCGTCGCCACGTAGTGATCAATCGAGGGGACCGGGACGAAAGTGTTCCCACCTCCGTACCCCATGTATCCGCCGAAGCGGCTGCAAGTGCCCCACCACCGATCGCCATACAGGCAATGGCCGGAGCCACGAGAGACGCTAGTGCCGCCAGGGCAAACAGGCCGCCGTTGGCCAGCACTTGCACCGCGTCTCGTGTTCCGCCTTTGGCGACGACGGATTCCGTGCGGCGCAACTTGTTTTCGCGTTGGGCGCGCGAAAGCGCGGTGCCGGTCACAAAGAAAGCAAAAAGAAGAGCGCCCCACGACCAGCCCGCGGCGAGCGCTGCCGTACCGACGATTATTGCCGTCAGTGCGCCACTGCGCGACAGCGCGCGTGCGCGCCACGCGACCAACGAGATCGCGCACGCCAACGCGAACCCGACAGCCGTGCGCGCGATCACTCCAACGGGCGCGAGGCTTCCTCGTCGATCAACATTTGCATGATGCGGCGGCGCAGTGCCGGAGGGGCATTGACGATCGTGGCTCGCCGTTCCAGGAATCGCAAGAAAACTTGCTCATGGCGGAAGTGCGGAAAGCACCGTTGGCAACACGCCAAGTGATCGCGAATTTTGAGCTCGATTTCCGGAGTGAGCTCGCCGTCGAGATACTCGTAGATTCGTTGGAGTACCTCGGTGCACGTCATTGAGGACCTGTCGTCCGGGTGTGGAGTGGTGTTCATTCCGCTCTCGATTGTAGACCCAGGCCCCGGTTAGTGAGCCCTCACGGCTCGGCGATCGTTCCGATGTTGAAGCATTGGGTGGTGCGATCGGTTCCCAAAAATCTTGAACCCCCCTCTCACGCCCGTTACCTTGGGTGCTGCCATTCAGCGTTCCTGCCTCATTCAATGCATACAACGGTCGACGCGCTTCTCCCGCTGAGTTTTCTCGAGGCGGTTCGCAGCGTGGACAGCCCCGACGACGACCTCGACGCGGAGCTCGTCCCCGAATTGCGGAACAAACGCCTCGGGTTGAGCGATACCGTCTATGCGCAGATTCAGCGCTTCACGGACGCGGCGAAGAAGCATCAACGAACCGAGTACGAAGAAACTGTCGGCATCGCGAAGCTGCTCGGCCGACGGCCCGACGCCGAAGCGGTGTTCCGTGCCGCGGGCCGGTATCTCGCGGCACAGACCTATCAGTCGATTCCATCGGCGTCGCGCGGACTGATCGCATCGCTGCCATCGTTGCTCGCGCGTCCGATCGCGCTCCGTCAAACCCAGCGCATCGCCGGCAAGTATCTCAACGGCTCGGTGCGGCGCCACGGGTCGTTCCTGATTCTCGAGGTGCCGCGGTCGGCCACGGTCGACGTGTCGCCGCGCGGTGTCGGGTGCGCGTACTACGAGTCGTTCTTTCGGGAGCTGCTCCGGTTGCTCGGTGCGAGCGGCGGATCGGTCGATCACGTGCGGTGCGCCGCTCGCGGGGAGGGCACGTGCGAATGGCGCGCCGAGTGGCGGTCCATCCATCGGGACGAAACAGCGGACAACGCGGGAGCGGCGTGACGCCTTCGCCTAACTTTCAACCGGCGCGACCATGTTGACGAAGGAGACGCTGCCCAGCGTGCAGCGCGCATTGACTGAAGCCGGGATCGACGGCTGGCTCCTGTTCGACTTCCAGGGAACGAACCCGGTCGCAGGCGGTGTGCTCGGACTCAAGGGGATGGTGACGCGCCGCGTGTTCGCGTTCATCCCGCGGCAGGGGAAGCCGGTGGCGATCACACATGCGATCGAGCAGGGCCCGTGGCGCGATTGGCCCGCCGAGTGGGGACGCGAGAAGTACAGCACGTGGCGGTCGCTCGAGGATGCGGTGGCGTCGCTCGTGCGCGGCAAGCGCATCGCGATGGAGTATTCGCCGGGCGACGCGGTGCCCTACGTGGACCGCGTGCCGGCCGGAGTCCTCGAGCTGGTGCGCGCGGCAGGCGCCGACGTGGTTCCATCGGCGGAGCTGGTCACGCAATTCTACGCGTTATGGACGGCCGACCAGTTGGCGTCGCACCTGCGCGCGGCGGAGATCGTCGCCGCCGTTGGGCGCGAGGCGATTGCCGAAGCCGGCGCGCGCGCGGCCGCCGGGACGCCGATCATGGAGCACGAGCTTCAGCGGTGGATCGTCGAGCGGTTCGAGCGCGCGAACCTCGACTTCGACCATCCGGCCATCGTCGCCGCCGGGCCTAACGCAGCTGATCCGCATTACGCGCCGTCGGCCAGCCGGCCGCGCAAGATCGTGTCCGGCGCGCTGCTGCTCGTCGATCTCTGGGCGAAAGAGAAGGGCGGCATCTTCGCCGACCAAACCTGGATGGGGTCGATCGGGGCGCCGAGTCCGCGGGCCGTGACGGTGTGGGAAGCGGTGCGCGACGCCCGCGACGCCGCGATCACCGTGGTTCGCGAGCGCGCGTTGGGCGGCGCGCCGATCCGCGGCGCCGACGTCGACGATGCGGCGCGCGCCGTGATCGTGTCGCGCGGCTTCGGCCAATACTTCACGCACCGCACGGGCCATTCGATCGACTCGATCCAGCTGCACGGATCGGGACCGCACATCGACAACTTCGAGACGCGCGAAGAGCGGCGGCTCATTCCGGGTGTGGCGTTTTCGATCGAGCCGGGCATCTACATCGCAGGGGAGATCGGCGTGCGCAGCGAAGTGAACGCGCACGTGGGCGAGACCGCGGTCACCATCACGCCGCGCGAGTATCAGCGCGACCTGATCGTCGTCTGAGCGCGGTCCCCGAGCTCCGAGAGAGCGCCCCATCGGGGCTGCGCCGGGAGCTCGGCATCTTCTCGGCGGCGATGCTCGTGGTGGGCGGGATCATCGGCAGCGGCATCTTCTTCACGCCGTCGGAGACGGCCAAGGAGCTGCCCACGGCGGGATGGGTGCTGCTGGTGTGGGCGTTAGGCGGAGTGGTGGCGTTTGCCGGCGCGCTCACGTACGCCGAGTTGGGCGCGCTGATGCCGGACGCCGGCGGCGCGTACGTGTACATCCGCGAAGCGTTCGGCGCCCTGCCGGCGTTTCTCTACGGGTGGATGTCGCTCTTGCTCATCGCGTCGGGCGCGATCGCCGCCGTTGCCGTGGGATTCGCCGGCTACGTTGCGCATTTCGTGTCGCTCGCCCCCGTGGGCGGTGAGTTAGGCGTGGCCGGCATCACGATCGCTGCCCTCGCCGTGGTGAATTACCTCGGCGTCAAACCCGGCGCCGTGGTGCAGAACGTCATGACCGTCGCCAAGATCATCGCGTTGGGCATCCTCATTCTCGGCGGCGCGATTTTGTGGGGGCGGCTGGGATCGCCGCCGCCCGTCGCGCACCCGCCGGTGCCGCGCGCCACGATCGTGGCCGGCCTCGGCGCGGCGTTCGTGCCCGTGTTGTTCACGATCGGCGGCTGGCAGCAGATGAACATGGTGGCCGGCGAGATTCGCGACCCGGGTCGCAACATCCCGCGCGCGCTCGCTATCGGGATCGCCATCGTCGTCGTCTGTTATCTGGGTGCCAACGCCGCGTACTTGCGGGCGCTCGGCCGCGATGGCCTCGCCGCATCGACCGCCGTCGCCGCCGACACCGCGACGCGCATGTTCGGCGCCTCCGGTGCGACCTTCATCGCGCTGGCCGCGATGGTCTCGATTTTTGGCTTCGTGAACGTCACCATTCTCGCCAATTCCCGCATCGTGTACGCCATGGCTCGTGATGGGTTGTTCATCGACGCGGCGGCGCGTGTGCATCCGAGATTCGGCTCGCCGCACGTGGCGATCATCGTGATGGCCGTCTGGTCGATCGCGCTGCTCGTGCTGAGCGGCGGCAACCTCGGCACGCTCTTGAGCGGCGTGGTGTTCGCCGACTGGATCTTCTTCGGACTCGGCGCCGCCAGCGTGTTCGCGCTGCGCCGCTCCATGCCTAACGCAACGCGGCCGTATCGCGCGTTGGGGTATCCTGTCGTCCCCGCGTTTTTCGTGCTCGCCGCGATCGCCGGCATCGTCAGCTCGTTCTACAAGTCGCTGCGAATGTCGCTACTCGGCACCGCGATCCTGGCGGTGGGCGTCGTGGTGTTTCTCGTCGTGCGGAGGCGAAAGTGATGCGGGTGCTGGCGCTGCTCCTCGGCGCGTGCGCGATCGCGGGGTGCGACGCCGCTGGCCAGCGCGCGTCGGACTCTCCGCGAGAGGCGCAAGCCGCCGTCACGCCGTCGTCGCGCGATGATTCGGCGTACCGCGTGGTGTCGGTCACAGATGGCGGCCAGGTCACCGGTCGCGTGACCGTGCATGGGCACGTCCGACGGGACTCGGTGATGACCGACGTCGCAGACACCGGGTGGTGCCGGTCGTCGCGCCGCGTGACGTTGGTCGAGGGCAGCGGCGATCGCATCGCCGGCGCCGTGGTGTGGCTCGAGGGGATTCGCGCCGGGAAGCCGCTGCCGTTGCTGCGACGCTACGAGCTCACCACGCGACATTGCGCAGCGCGGCCGATGACGCAGGCGGCGATTGCCGGCGGGATGCTCGACGTCCAGAGCCTGGATCCGATCACGCACAAGACGCGGTTCGTCGCCGGCGGCGCGACCGTCGACGTCGTCGACCAGAGCGACGCGGGCCAGGTGGTTCCGACGGCGGCGGTGCTCGCGCACCCCGGACTCGTGACCGTGCGCTGCGACGTGCACCCGGTCACGCGCGCGTGGATCCGGGTGTTCGACCATCCGTATTTCACCGTGACGGGCCGCGACGGCAGCTTCCGGATCGATTCGGTGCCGCCGGGCGACTACCGGCTGGCCGTGTGGCAGCCGGCGTTAGGCGAAAGGGACACCACCATCCACGTGGCGGCAAAACGCGCCGCGTCGGCGAGCGTGGTGTTCACGCCGGCGCCCTGATCCGAGTCCGTTAGGCGGACCGGGCGGTCAGGTGGCCGCCGCCTCTTCGGGGTACTGCACGCGGTAGAGCCGCGCGTACACGCCCTGTCCCGCCAGCAGCTCGGCGTGCGAGCCCTCCTCCACGATCCGGCCCCCGTCGAGCACCAGCAGACGGTCGGCCCGGCGCACCGTGGACAGACGGTGCGCGATGATGAGCGTCGAGCGGCCCGTCAACAGGTGCTCCATGGCGCTGTTCACGAGGCGCTCGCTCTCGCTGTCGAGGCTCGATGTTGCTTCGTCGAGCACGACCACCGCCGGATCCTTGAGAAACACGCGCGCGATCGCGATGCGTTGGCGTTGGCCGCCCGAGAGCTTCACGCCGCGCTCGCCGACGCGCGTCTCGAGGCGGTCGGGGAGGCGCTCGATGAACTCCCACGCGTGCGCGGCGCGTGCGGCGGCGATTACATCGTGATCCGATGCATCGGGGCGCGCGTACGCGATGTTGTCGCGCACGGTGCCGCTGAAGAGCGCCGGATCCTGCGGGACGAGGCCGACCGCGCCGCGCAGGTCGAGCAGCGACAGGCGCCGGACGTCGATGCCGTCGAGCGTCACCGTTCCGTTAGGCACGTCCCAGAAGCGCGTGATGAGCGAGGCCACCGTCGTCTTGCCCGCGCCCGATGGGCCCACCAGCGCCACTACCTCGCCGGGTGCGATGTGGAAGGTCACGTCGTGGAGTACGGTGGGCAGCTCCGGGCCGTAGGCGAACGTGACGTGCTCGAATCGCACGTCGCCGCGCACCGGTCGCGGCAGCGCCACGGGCGTGACGGGATCCACCACCGTCGGCGTCGTGGCCAGGAGCTCGAACACGCGATGCGCGGCGCCAACCGCTTCTTGGTAGTTGCCGAACAGCGATGCGAGCGAGCCCACGGCGGCCGCGACGAAGAACGCGTAGAACAGGAACTCGACTAACGCGCCAGGCGTGAGCTCGCGCGCCAGGACGAGGCGGCCGCCTTGCCACAGCACGATCACGACGCCGCCGAACGCGCAGAACGTGATCACGCCGAAGAACGCCCCGCGAATTTTGGCCCGCCGCACGGCGGCGATCACCACATCGCGGAGCTGCGTGCTGAATCGGCGCGCTTCGACCACCTCGCGCGTGAAGCTCTGCACCGTGCGGATCTGCGCGAACGCTTCGTCGGCGCTGCCCATCGCGTCGGCGACGCGATCCTGCACGCCGGTGCTCGCCTTCTTGAGCGCGCGGCCGAAGAGCCACGCCGTGCCGACGATCACCGGCACCACGGCCAGCGTCGTGATCGTGAGCTGCGGGTGCGTGAGCGTCAGCATGACCACGCCGCCTAACAGAAACAGCACCTGGCGCGACAGCTCGGTGGCCTGATACGTCATCACCGATTGCAGCAGCGTGACGTCGGTCGCGAGGCGGCTCGTCAGCTCGCCCGACCGGCGCTCGGTGAAAAAGCCCGGCGAGAGCCGGATCAGGTGCGCGAACAAATCGTCGCGCAGCTTGGCCACGATGCGCTCGGCCGCGGCGGTGAGCACCCACACCTGGCCGAAGTTGAGCAGTCCTTGCGCCGCGAACAATCCGGCGAGGATGAGCGCGATGCGATTGAGCGCCGGCGCGTTCGCGCGCACGAATGCCGCGTCGAGCAGATATCGCACGACGAGCGGAAAGGCGAGCGTGATGCCCGCGCTCACCAAGAGCGCGACCGCCGCCAGTGCGATCTGCACGCGGTAGGGCCGCATGCGCGAGAGCAGCGGACGCAGGGCGCTCGGCGATGGAATCTTGCGTGTGACCGGCTCCGCGGTCGCGCCCGCGGCGCCCGCGTTAGTCAAACCGGACGGCCGTCGAGCCATGCGCGGATCTGCGCCAGTCCCGCGCTCATCCGGCGCCGGGCGTCGTAGGCGCGCTGAAACAGCGCCAGCACGTCGGCCACGGGCGCGTCGCGTTCCTCGGGCGGCCCGGACCAATTGTGCGCCGACCACTCGCGGAGGTGGACGCGACCCCGCACCGGCTTGCCGAGCATCACCAGACGCTCCGACTCGCCGTCGCCCGCGGCCACGAGGACACCGAGTTCGTCGGGACCGGGCGCATCGGGGAGTTCAGTGCCGGCCATCACCGCGCCACGGCGCGATCCACCGCCATCGCGACGAACAGCAGCGCGAGATACAGCAGCGAATACTTGTAGACGCTCCATGCCGCCTTCGCCCAGGGCTTGGCGCGCATCACGCGCACCACGCCCGCGAGCAGGAGCGCGCCTAACGCACTGGCCGACACGGCGTAGATGATCCCGAATGCGCCGAACGCCGCCGGCAGCAGCGTGATCGGGAGGAGAATGAGCGTGTACCAGAACATCTGCCGCATGGTCTCGCGCTCGCCCCACACGAGCGGCGCCATCGGCACGCCGGCGCGCCCGTAGTCGTGCTGCTTGAGAAGCGCCAACGCCCAGAAATGCGGCGGCGTCCAATAGAACACAATGAGGAACAGATACACGGCGACGAGATCCACGCGTCCGGTGACGGCCGCCCAACCCACCAGAGGAGGGAAGGCGCCCGCCGCGCCGCCGATCACGATGTTCTGCGGCGTGCGACGCTTGAGCCACCGCGTGTAGACGAACACGTAGAAGTAGAACCCAGCCAGCGCGAGCGCGGCACTCAACACGTTCACCGTGAAGGCGAACAGCGCGGTGGCCGCCGTGGCCAACGCCAGTCCGTAGGCCAACACGGCGCGCGGGTCCATGCGCCCGCTGGGCAGGGGACGCAGCCGGGTGCGCGCCATGCGGTCGTCGATGTCGCGGTCGAGGTACATGTTGACCGCGTTCGCGCCGCCGGCCATCAAGTATCCGCCTAACGCAACCGCCGCCACGAGCAGCAGGCTCGGCGATCCGGCCACGTACATCGGGGCGATCGTCGTCACCAGGAGGAGCGAGATGATGCGCGGCTTGGTGAGCATCACCAGGTCGTGCGCCAGGGACGTCGTCCCCTCCTTGGCCACCACCGCGCCCGTCATCGCACTGCTCCCGGAGCCGGCGACAGCGCGCGTGCCGCCGGTGCGTCGCCTGCCGTCGCGCGCGCGGCCGCCTCGTTTGTGGCGCGCGATGCCATCCGCGCCAGGTAGGCGGCGGAGAACAGCGTGAGCCAGATGAGCGCGCCCGTGCCCTGATGCAGCGACCGCAGGACCGGCGGCAACTCGAGCGCAATCATCGAGGCGGCAATGCCGATCTGTGCAACCACGAGCGCCGCGGCAATCGCCACTGCGCGCAGCACCACCACGCCTTCGCGCCGTCGCCACACGCCCCACAGCAATCCGAACACGTGCAGCGTGAGCAGCAGCGCGAGCACGCGGTGCGTCATCTGGATGACGCGTCCATCGGGCACCACGGCCGACGCGAGCCCCACGCCGCAGAGCGGAAACGCCGAGCAGGCCACGTTGGCGCCCGGAAACGTGGCGGTCACGCCGCCCAGGCAGATCGTGACCAACGCAATCCCGGCGCCCGCGATGGCGCCGCGCGCCGTCCGCGCCGAGGTCCGCTCGCGGCGCGCGCACGCGCCGCCTAACCCACCGGCCCGCATCACCGCCGCCGCCAGCGCCGCCAACAACGTTGCCGCGAGGAGCCAATGCGCGGCGGTCGCGTACCACACATTGCCTAACCACACCGTGATCGCGCCGAGGAGCGCCTGCGCCGGCCACATCGCGAGGGCGAGCAGCGCCGCGCGCAACACGCCGCCGCGTCCGCCCACCATCGGCTCGCGGCGGTTCACATACGCCGCGGCGACCAGCGTCGCCAGCGCCACGAACAGGGCGGCGGCGATCATCCGGTGCGTCCACTCGATGACCAGATTGGGTTGGTCGAGCGGCGGGAACCAACGCCCATAGCACTTGGGCCAGTGATTGCCGCATCCCATTCCCGACCCGCTGATGCGAACGATGGCGCCGAACACGATTTGCGTGACGGCAACAACCAGCGCCACGTACGACAGACGTCTGAGCGCCTTCATCGGATGGGCCTCACGATGGCTGCTCGACGATCACCGCGCTCGATGTCGCGGGCCGCATCGCATCGGCTTGCTGTCGCGCGTGAATGGCGCGCCACGTGAACGCGAGAACCAGCGCCAGGCCGATCGCCGGCACGACCGTCCACAAAACCTCGGTCCAGCGCGAGGGCGCGGGCACGGTTCCATCACTCGCCGCAGGCGCCTTGAACGCGGAGCGCACGATCTCGATCTGCGCGACGACGCAGCACACGACGGCAAGCCAGAATAAGTTGAGACGCAACGGGATTGTTTTTTGGAGTCGAAACACCGTAAAATCGCCGTAGCGAAGTGCGGAAGCAACCCGCGGACCATGTGCGCGCGTAGTTGAACGATTCACGCCCATCACCACGCCCCTACGTCCGCATTGGCGGTTCCCCGTTCCCCGTTTCCCCAAGCCCGCGCCAGCGGACGCTTCCCTCTTCCCTTTATTCATTCATGCCTCTGCGCCGCCAGCTCGGTTTGCTCAGCACCGTCGCCGTCCTCGTGGGCTCCACGATCGGGTCGGGAATCTTTCGCTCGCCGGCCGGCATCGCGCAGAAACTCCCGGGACCGTTGCCTCTCATTCTGGTCTGGGTGACCGGTGGCTGCCTCGCGCTCTGTGGCGCACTCACGTTGGCGGAGATCGCCGGAGCGATGCCCGACACGGGCGGCATTTACGTGTTTCTTCGAGAGGCGTGGGGCCGTCTACCTGCCTTCCTCTTCGGTTGGGCGGAGCTGGCGATCATCCGCGCGGCCGCGCTCGGCGCCATCTCTACCACATTCGCCGAGTATTTGCTGCGCGTGCTCGGCCACAACCCGGCCGTGGCGCCATACGACGCCTACGTCCACTACATCGCCGCGGTCGCCATCGCGCTCACGGCAACCTTCAACTACGTGGGTCTCAAGTGGGGTTCGTTGGTGCAGAACGTGACGACGGTCGCCAAGTACGGCGGCCTGTTGTTCATCGTGCTGCTCGCGCTGGCGCTCGGGCTTCCGCATACCGGCGGTCATTTCTCGCCCGCTTTCCCGCCGGGCAGCATCAGCGTCTCCGCGTTCGGCCTCGCGCTCGTGTCCATTCTGTGGGCGTACGACGGTTGGGAGGACGTGACGTTCGTCGCCGGCGAAGTCGACAATCCGCGACGCAACTTGCCGCGCGGCATCATCATTGGGACGCTCGCCGTGATTTTCATCTACGCGCTGGCGAACCTCGCGTATCTCGCCGTACTACCCGTCGACCAGATCGCGAGCTCGCCCCTCGTCGCCGCCGACGTGGCGGAGCGCGTCGTCGGTCCGGTCGGCGTCGTGTTCGTCGCAGTTACGGTGATGCTGTCGGCGTTCGGCACGCTCAACGGTTCGATCCTCACCGCGCCGCGTATCTTTTTCGCGATGGCCGACGACGGCCTCTTCGTGCGCAAGGTGGCGAGCGTGCACCCGCGCTTCGGCACGCCTTACGTATCCATCGCGCTGTGTGCGATGCTTGGCATCATCTTCGTGCTCGTCCGCGATTTCCAGCAATTGGCCGACGCGTTCGTGATCGCCATCGTGCCGTTCCTGGCGTTAGGCGTGGGCGCGGTATTCGTCATGCGTCGCCGCCCCTCGTACGATCCGCCGTTCCGCGTGCCCGGCTACCCGGTCGTTCCCGCGCTGTTCATTCTGGCGACGGTGTACCTGCTCGTGAACTCCGTGGCCGCGCCGGCCAGTCGTTGGGCGACGGTCGCCGTGCTGGGTGGTATCGCGCTCGGAATACCCGTCTACTACGCCACCGTTGGACGCCGCGGCAGCGTCACGCGCGCGCCGGTGGAACCGTGACCGACGCGTTGTAAACGCTCACAGCGGCTTGCTTGACGCGTTCGTCGGACGCGCACCAAGTTCAGATGCCGTGGAAGACGTGGCGTACCGATCTCTCGCCGCAGTACATCGGACAGTCGGGCGGCCCGTACGACGACGTCTACGCGGGCAGCGGCGGCCGCGGCGACTTGAATGCGTGTGGCATCGCCGGCAACGACCTCATCTATATCCGACGAGTGTATTCGACGCGTCGTAGATCGAGTTCGCCACATCACGCAGAGCGGCGGCAAACCGCCGAGTCTCCCGGCCACGCAGGCGGCCGCGTTCGAGAACTTCATCAAGAGCACGCTCTGCTTGCACGATGCGCGCGGACAGATCCTCGTCCGCGACACCTGGCGGAATCCCTGCCAGAACCTCATGAACGTGTCCTCGCACACCGGTACGGGCCCGGTGACCGGCCAGCCGACCTTTACCTTCAATCCGGCATTCCAGAAATTCTTGATCTCGAACAACCCGACGAACTACTATCAGTTGCAGCTGTCGGCGCGGTTGAGTTTCTAACGGCGTGATGGGAGGCCCGTGTCTTCGCGACGCGGGCCGTCCACGCGACCGTACGGTTGCTGGCGGTTTCCAGGCGGTCCCGACGACTGCCGCTTCCATCGGCGGGCTCTGCCCGCCGTTTCGCGTCTGAGCCAATCTCTCGCCAAGGTCGAGGAGCAGAGTGCCGCGCTCAAGCGGCCGCTCGCGCTCCGCGACCTCGTCCTCACGCAGCTTCTCTACGTCGTCGGCTCCTCGTGGGTCGGCGTCGCCGCGCGGTTAGGCGAATCGCAAAGCGCGTTTTGGCTCCTCGCCATCGTCTTGTTCTATTTGCCGCAGGCGGCGGTGGTGATCTACCTCACCCGGCGCCTGCCCCTCGAGGGCGGACTGTATCAATGGACCAAAGTCGGGTTCGGTGAGTTCTGGGGATTTCTCACGGCGTGGAATCTCTGGGTCTACACCCTGGTGTTGCTCGCCGCGACCAGTCTCGCGGTATCGAGCACGCTCGCGTATGCCGTCGGCCCGCGCGCGGCGGCACTGGCAGGGACGGAACGATTCCAGTTGCTCGTCGGCGTGGCGCTCATCGCCTTGATGGTCACGGTGGCGATTCTCGGCCTGCGCATTGGCAAATGGGTCCACAATTTCGGCGGTCTCGCCCAACTGCTCGCGTTCGCCGCGCTGATCGTGGCGCCGCTCGTCGCTGCCGCGCGCGGCGTGCACGTGACCTACCATCCGCTCGGCGGCGGCGTTCCCACCATCTCGCTCTTCAGCGCCAACGTATTGGGCAAGTTAGGCATGGGTGCGCTGAGCGGATTCGAGTGGGTGGCGATCATGGCCGGCGAATCGCGCGATCCAAGTCGCAGCATCTCGCGGTCCGTCTTCGTGGCCACGCCCATCATCGCCGTGATGTTCATCCTCGGCACGAGCGCGGTGTTTTCGCTGGTGCAGGGCACCGGCATCGATCTCGTCGCGCCGATTCCGCAAGCCCTTCGCCTCGCGTACGGATCGTCCGGAGTGCTCGGCGCCGTCGCGCCGTTCCTGGTGATGCTGCTGTTCGTGCGCGCCGTTGCCAACGCGAATCTGCTCTTCACCGGCAATACGCGGCTGCCCATGGTCGCGGGTTGGGACGGTCTCTTGCCCTCGTGGTTCACCACGCTGCACCCGCGGTGGCGGACGCCCGTCAATTCGATCGCATTCGTGGCCGCGATCACGTTCGCGATTCTACTGTTCGGCATCACGGGCGTCGGGCTCCAGGAGGCGTTTCAGATGCTCGACACCGCGTCGGGTGTGCTGTACGCGCTCACGTATCTCGCGATGTTCGCGCTGCCGGTACTGGCCGCTCGCCGGTTAGGCAGCCGCCCGCCGCGCCTGCTCGTGGTCGCCGCGGTGTCGGGCTTTCTCATGACGCTGCTCTACATCGTGCTGTCGGTGGTCCCGATCGTGGGCGTGGTGAGTCGGTGGGCGTTCGGGGTGCGGATCGTGCTCACGATCGGCGTGGCGAACGCGATCGGTGCGGCGCTTTACAGTGTGGCCGCGCGCCGCCGTGCCAAACGCGCCGCGTCAGCCGCCGGCATGGATTCCG
>JANWIK010000210.1 GCA_025449955.1 Gemmatimonadaceae bacterium | reverse complement strand
TCGTGAATGTTCTTCGCGTTCGGATAGAACGACGACAGCGCCGCCACGGTGCTGCACAACATCGACATCGGGTGCGCGTCGTAGCGAAAGCCCGTCAAGTACGCCTTGATGTTCTCGTGCACGTACGTGTGAAACGTGATGTCGTGCACCCACTGTTCGTACTGCTTGGGTGTGGGCAGCTCGCCGTGCCGGAGCAACCACGCCGTCTCGAGGAACGTCGCGCCTTCAGCGAGTTGCTCGATCGGATAACCGCGATAGCGCAGAATTCCCTTGTCGCCGTCGATGAACGTGATCGCACTGCGACACGCGGCCGTGTTCAGGAACGCGGGATCATAGCTGAGAGTCCCGAATTCGTCGGGCGTCTCCTTGATCTGGCGCAGGTCCATGGCGCGCACGGCGCCATCGGTAATTGGAAGATCGTACGTCTTGCCCGTGCGTCCGTCCGTGACGGAGAGCGCATCGGTGGCTGTCGTTCCCTTGCTCATGCCTCGTTCCCCCAGGATGGCATGCCGCTGGCGCGGCCAATATCCACGATTGTCGAGGTGATGCCGCGTGAACCGGCGCTACGCCGGTGTCGTAAAACTATCGGAATGACACAGCAATGGGATGGGGTTCCCACGTCGTTGCACGCGCTCGTTTCGCAATGAAGATTGGCGCGAACGTTTGACCCGCGAGCCAGTTTGCGATGCCGATTCTCTCGCTCAAGTCACCACGAGGTCACGTTCGATGTCGGCGACGGACGCGCAGCCACAGAGCGCCATCGCGATGTCGAGCTCGTCGCGCAGCGTGGTGAGCACGCGCGCCACGCCGGCCTCGCCGTCCAGCGCCAGGCCCCACAGCACCGGTCTGCCCACGAGCACGGCGCGTGCACCCAGCGCCAGGGCCTTGAGCACGTCCGTGCCGCGCCTAACGCCGCCGTCCACCAGCACCGGCATGCGGGACCCGGCGGCCTCGGCCACCTCGGGGAGCGCCCGAATCGTGGGCACGGCCGTATCGAGCTGGCGTCCGCCGTGGTTCGACACGATTACCGCATCGACGCCGTGGTCCGCCGCGCGCTTCGCATCGTCGCCGCGCATCACACCCTTGAGCACCAGCGGCAGCGGACACACACGCCGCAGCCAGGCCAGGTCTTTCCACGTGACACTCGCATCGTGGCGCGCGGCAAAGTACATCGCGAGCGCCGAGTCCTTGTCCGACGATCCGGTGGTGGCGGCGCCCTTCCCGGCCATCATGTTGGCGAACGCGACGCCCGGCGGTGGTTGGAAGGTGTTCCGCACGTCGCGCTCTCGGCGGCCGAGAACCGGCGTGTCGACCGTGAGGACGAGCGCACCGTATCCACACGCGGACACTCGCGCCAGCATGGCTTCAGTGAGCGCGCGATCTTGATGGACATAGATTTGGAACCACGGTGCCAACGCGCACGCCGCGCGGATATCCTCGGCGGTCACGCTGGACAGCGTGCTAACGGTGAGCAAGGTCTTGAGCGACGTCACGGCGCGCGCGGTGGCGAGCTCGCCGTCGGTGTGCGCCATGCGCTGCAGCGCCATCGGCGCCACGAGGACGGGAAACGCGAGCGTGGCGCCGAGCAGCGTGGTCGAGAGATCGCGGTGACTGACGTCGACGAGCACTCGCGGGCGCAGCGCGATCGCGTCGTACGCGTGACGGTTGGCGCCCAACGTGATTTCGTCGTGGGCGCCGCCCGCGAAGTAGTCGAAAACCGCTATCGGGAGTCGCGGCTTCGCGAGCGCTTCGAGCTCGAGCAAATTCACGAACGTCGTCACGAAGTCTCCCGAGGGTGGCGAAAGAACGCGGTTCCCGCATGGAGAGTGTCGGCATGAGCACCATCGTTGTCAACGGGACGCGTGTGCGGCAGTTCCTGCCAATGCGCGATTGCATCGAAGCCATGGAGCGCGCGCTCCGCGCACTGGCGCGCGGAGGCGCGGTCGTTCCTTTGCGACCGGTGGTCCGCATCCCGGGCGACGCGGGCGGCGCTCTCGCCGTCATGCCGGCGTATCTCGACGACCCTCGGTCGCTCGGCGTGAAAGCGATCAGCGTGTTCGCGGGCAACGAGGGCACGGTTCACGACTCGCATCAGGGTGCGGTGCTGTTGTTCGATCCGGGCCATGGCGCGTTGGTCGCGATCATGGATGCGGGCGCGATCACCGCGGTGCGCACGGCCGCGGTGTCTGGCCTGGCCACGCGGCTGCTCGCGCGACCAGAGGCCGGCGACCTCGCGATACTCGGCGCGGGGGTGCAGGCGCACAGTCATCTCGAAGCGATGCGCGCAGTGCGGCCCGTGCACCGCGTGCGGGTGTGGAGTCGTACGCATGCGCGCGCCGTCGAGTTTGCCCAGCGCTACAATGCGCCCGACCTTCCGGTGACCGCGGTGATGGAACCGCACGAGGCGATCGACGGCGCCGACCTCGTGTGTACGGTCACGTCCTCGCGCGAGCCGGTGGTGATGGGCGATTGGCTGGCACCGGGCGCGCACCTGAACGTCGTCGGCGCGAGCGTGGCGGCGGCCCGCGAAGTGGACACGACGGCCATTCTGCGCTCGGCCTGCTTCGTGGACCGACGCGAATCGGCGTTGCGCGAAGCGGGCGATCTGGTGATTCCGATCCGCGACGGCGCGGTGGCCGAGTCGCACATCCGTGCGGAGTTAGGCGAACTACTCGAGGGGCAGAGTCCGGGGCGCCTCACGCCGCAGGAGATCACGCTGTTCAAGTCTGTCGGGCTGGCGGTGGAGGATCTGGGAGCCGCCGACATCGTGTATCGCCGCGCGCAGGGCGACGACGACGTGCCGCGCATCGACCTCCGCTGACCGGCTTCTCCGTTAGGCGCCCGTGCCGCCGGCGGCGAATCGCGCCACGCGGAAGGGCGCCAGGTCGACGCGCGGCTCCGTGCCTAACGCTAAATCGGCGAGCGCTTCGCCCACCGCCGGCGCGAACTTGAATCCGTGGCCCGAGCACGCGCTGGCCACGAGCACCTCCGGCACGCCGGTGTGCGCGTCCACAATGAAGTGGCCGTCCGGCGTGTTCGTGTAGAGGCAACTTGCGCTCTCGCTCACGATGCCCGCGGCATCGGGGAGATAGCGGTCCACGAGCGCGAGCACCGCCGCTTGCTCGCGCTGGCTCGCCGGTATCGGAGGCGCGTCCGGGTCGACGATCGGTCCCTGATGGTGGAGCGCGGCCTTGAGCCCGTCTCCGATATCCGGAACCACGTAGAACATGCGGCCCGGTTCGTACTCCCAGATCGCGACCGGAAGGTGGCGCGCGCTCACACGCTCGGGATGGCGGCGCGGGGTGACCCAGTGCACCACTTGTCGCTCCACGACGAGCGGGATGCCGACGTTAGGCGCGACGCGCGAGAGCCAGGCACCGGGTGCCAGGATGGCGCGACGAGCGCGGTATGCGCCGAGGTCCGTCGTCACCGTGACGACGCCCGAGGATACATCCCACCGCACGACGCGCTCGCCGATTTCGAGACGCGCGCCGTGCTCGCGCGCCGCGACCCGCAGTGCCTCCACGCATCGCTCGGCAAAGAGAATTCCGGCGCGGTGCTCGAGCACGGCCACCGTACCGGCCGGCGCCGCGAGCGCGGGCACGCGGCGGCGGATCTCCGGCGCGTCCAGCACCTCGTGCTCCACGCCGTGCTCCCGCGCGCTCCGCAGCGCGCCCGACACGAGCACGCCATCTTCGGCGCCTAACGTCAGGCCGCCGGTGCGGCGGAAGAGCGTGCGGCCGGTTTCGCGCTCGAGATCGGCCCACAATTCATAGGCGCGCCGCACCAGCGGCACATACGCCGGGTGCTCGAAGTACGCCTCGCGGATGATGCGCGTGCGCCCGTGCGACGACCCGTGCGCATGCGGCGGCGCCCATCGATCGATGGCCAGCGTGCGCACGCCGCGGCGTGCCAGCGCGTAGGCCGCCGCGCTCCCGTGAGCACCGGCGCCGATCACGATCGCGTCCCAATCGACGGCCGTCACGTGTGCCGGAGCCGCCGCGATTCGGGATACGGAAATACGTCGGGCATGTCGCCGTGGCGCTGGCGCTCCTGCATCGATTTCCAGAACTCGACGGTGAGGAGATCGCGATGCCGCTGCAGAAACCGCTTTCGAAGCCGGCCCTGCGGCACCATGAAGGCGTCGAATTCCTCGGGGAAGACGTCGTTCTCGCCCACGTAATACCACGGCTCGGATGCCATCTCCTGCTCGGGCGTGGTCGCCTGCGGCAGCGTACGGAACACGCAGTCCGTGAGCAGCGACAGCTCGTCGTAGTCGTAAAAGATCACGCGGCCGTGACGACTCACGCCGAAGTTTTTCATCAGCATGTCGCCGGTGAAAATGTTGGCCCCGGCGAGGTCCTTGATCGCCGTCCCGTAATCGAGCACCGCCTCGGCCGCCGTGATGGGCGACGCGTCGCGCAGATAGACGTTGAGCGGCGTCACCCGGCGCTCGGTGTAGAGGTGCCTAACGACAACGTGGTCGCCGTTGAGCCGCACCGTGGACGCCGCGGCCTCGAGCAAGTGCGCCAGCAACGGCTCGCTGAAGCAGGCGCGCGGGAGATCGAGATGCTCGAACTCCTGCGCGTCGGCCAAGCGCCCGACGCGGTCGCGCACGAACACGAGCTGGTACTTCTCCATCACGCTGCGGCGCGTGGTCCGCTTGGGATGGCCGAATTGGTCCTTGATGATCTTGAAGACGACGTTGAGCGACGGCAGCGTGAACACGCTCATCACGAGGCCCTGGTCGCCCGGCGCGAATTCGAAGCGCGCGCCCGGCGCCGCCAAGTGCGCGACCAGCGTGCGATAGAGCTCCGTCTTGCCGTGCTTGTTGTACCCGATCGCGTTGTACAGCTCGTCGATGCGCTTGAGCGGCATGATGCCGTGCAGAAAATCGACGACCGCGTGGGGCCGCGCGATTTCCACCAGGAAATACGACCAGCTGAACCCGAAGACGATGCTCGCCTCGTCCTCGCTCAACAGGACGGCGTCGACGTAGATGCCCTCGTCGCCGTTGAGGAGCGGGAGGAGCACCGGCAACGGCGCCTGCTCGTCGTCGCGCAGCAACCGGCCCACGAGGTACGCGCCTTTGTTGCGAAAGAACGGCGCCTCGAGCAGCTCGAGCGCGTCGAAGCCTAACGATCCGCGCACGGTGAGGAGCTCGGCGTCGATGCGCTCGGCGACGCGCTCGGCGTCGCCGGGCATGTCGCGCCATCGCGCGTCCCACGCGAGGTCGTGCAGCACGCGGCGCACGACGTCGGCCGTGTCGCCGCGCCACGCGTAGCGGTGCGTGACCGGCGGACCGTCGTCAATGTCGCCCGGCTCGTTGTCGGGGAACACGTACTCGACGAGCGGATTCACGCCGACCGTCGAGAAAATGCGCCGCGTCACCGAGTTGAAGAAACTCTCGGCGATCTCGCAATCGGCGCGATCGGCGATCAGCGCGCCGTGCATCCACTTGATCTCTTCCCAGGTCGTGACGTCCGTGACGCAATCGCCCAACATGGAGCGGGCCTGGGCGAGCACGGCATCCACGCGCTGCTTGTACAACACGATCCGCTCCGACGCGTCCTGCTGCGCCTCACGCCACTCGCGGCGTACGAACCGCTCCTCGGCGCGACGCGTAATCGCCCGGAAGCGGCTCTGGTAGGCGTCGTACGCCTCGTGAATCGCCGTCGCAACAGCTTCGACGTTACCGTTGCCGTTCATGTCACCCGACGTAACTTTTCTGAGTTCCAACGACCATCGACGACTGCCCAGGGAGCATCATGGCGACCTCCACCGTGTCCGAATACAAGAATCTCGCGCCCCCGGCAAACGGGGAGCCGATCACCATGCACGACGGCGCGTTGTCCGTGCCCGCCGAGCCCATCCTTCCGTTCATCGAAGGCGATGGAACGGGACCCGATATCTGGCGTGCGTCGCGGATGGTCTTGGACGGCGCCGTGCGTAAAGCGTACGGCACGAAACGTCGCATCGCCTGGTACGAGGTGTTGGCCGGCGAGAAAGCGAAGAACGTGCTCAACACGTGGCTTCCCGACGAGACGGTCGCCGCGATCTCGAAGTATTTGGTGGCCATCAAGGGTCCGCTCACGACTCCGGTTGGCGGTGGATTCCGGTCGCTCAACGTCGCGCTCCGCCAGCAACTGGATCTCTATGCCTGCGTACGGCCGGTGCGGTGGTTCGAGGGCGTACCCTCGCCCGTGAAGGCGCCGCAGGACGTGAACATGGTGATCTTCCGCGAGAACACGGAAGACATCTACGCCGGCATCGAGTACAAGGCGCGCAGTCCGGAAGCGGAGAAGCTCATCAAGTTTCTTCGCGAAGAGCTCGGCGCGCGCACCATTCGGTTTCCGGAATCGAGCGGCATCGGCATCAAGCCGATTTCCGAAGATGGCACCAAGCGCCTCGTCCGCGCGGCGATCAACTACGCCATTGCCCAGAAGTACACGAGCGTGACGCTCGTCCACAAGGGCAACATCATGAAGTACACCGAGGGCGCGTTCCGTGACTGGGGGTACGAGACGGCGCGGCAGGAGTACGGCGCGACGGAGCTCGACGGCGGCCCATGGCTCAAGCTGCCTAACGGCATCGTGATCAAGGACGTGATCGCCGATGCGTTCCTGCAGCAGATCCTGCTCCGCCCCAAGGAATACGGCGTGATCGCGACGCCCAACTTGAACGGCGATTACATCTCCGACGCGCTGGCCGCGCAGGTGGGCGGCATCGGCATCGCGCCCGGCGCCAACATCAACTACCTCACCGGCCACGCCATCTTCGAGGCGACGCACGGCACAGCGCCCAAGTACGCCGGCCAGGACAAGGTCAACCCCGGCTCGGTAATCCTGAGCGGGGAGATGATGCTGCGCTACATGGGATGGCCCGAAGCCGCCGAGTTGATCGTCCGCTCGCTGGAAGAGACGATCGCGCAGAAGCGCGTGACGTACGATTTCGAGCGCCTGATGCCGGGGTCGACGTTGCTCAAGACGAGCGAGTTCGGCGCGGCGATGGTGGAGAACATGTAGACCGGGACGCGCGCGCGAGCGCGCTTCGGGACATGGGGAACCGGCGGCCTAACGGCCGCCTCGGGGGAAATGGGCGAGGGGTGGTGCCGAGCCGGTGAGCAGCGTGCCGTTGCAGTTCCGACTCTCGGAATGCGCGGCAGCGTCTCTTGCAGCTCGACCCACCCCTCGCCCATGTCCCCTCAGGCGGCCGTTAGGCCGCCGGTCCC
>JANWIK010000209.1 GCA_025449955.1 Gemmatimonadaceae bacterium | reverse complement strand
TGGGCCGCTCGTGTATGCCGTGATGCAACGCCGCCGCCCCGCTACGTAAGGCAGCGCCAACGGACGCCCTCGCGCGCGCGCGGGCAGGCGGTATTTTCGGGTCCTGGTCGCGCCCTCCACACTTCTTCCTCGCATCGAGCACTTCTACGCACCTGCCCACCGGATTGCCCGGCGAAACGCTTCCGCTGGACGCTGCGTGGAGCGCCGCCCGCGACGCGCTCCTCCGCGGCCTCACGCACGCGCTCAGTAATCGCGTCATGGCGATCACCACGCTCGCCGAACTCGCGGCGGAATCGCCGGCGAGCGACACCACGAACGATGTACTCTCGTCCGAGGCGCGGCGCCTCGATGCCTTACTCCATCAATTCCGGCTCTTGTCGCCGGCGCCTCCCGCGCCGGCCGAACCGCTCAGCATCGCGGATACGTTGCCGGCGCTCGTGGAGCTCGCAGGCCGACACCCCGAAGTCGCCGGGATGCCGTGCGACCTCCGCGTGGCCGCCAACGTGCAGCCCGCGTACATCGACGCCGGCATGTTGGGACGCGTCGTCCCACCGCTGGTGGTCGCGGCGACGCGCGCCGCACGCCGCACCGGCGCATCGCGCGTGCAGATCGATGTGTCGGGCGACGCGCACTGGGTGGTCGTTCGCTTGGCGGTCGGGGATGCGGGTTCCGCAGGTGGGCCGGCCGATGCGGCATCGCATGGCTCGCCGGCCATGCAGATCACGGACACCGGCCAGGGCGCGCGATACGATCTCTTGCTTCCCACGCTGGCCGCGGCGCGCCGACGCGACCGGTCATCGAGTTAGGCGTTAGGCCACCGACCGCATCGGCGCCAGCGCGGTGCGCAGCCGGCTCATGGCCTTCTGTTTGATTTGCGACACGCGCGACTCGGTCACCTCGAGCACCCGCGCGATGTCCTGCAGCTTGAGCTCTTCGAGGAAGTAGAGCGTCAGCACCCGGCGCTCCACCGCCGGCAGCTCCAACAGTGCCGCGCGCAGCCGCTCGAGCTCCTGCTCGCGCGTGATACGCGTCTCGGCCTCGGTCCCATCGGTGCCGGCGAGCGACTCGCCCAACGTCCGGATCTCACCGTCCTCGCCGCTGCCAGGCATCGGATCGTCCAGACGCAGCAGCTTCGTGCTCGCCGCGTCGGATTGCCAACGCGTCACCGTCTCTACGTCCACGCCCATGCTCACCGCGGTCTCCCGGGCTTTGGGCGAGCGTCCCAATGTGTGTCCCAGCTGTTCTTGCGTCGCGCCTAACGCGCGGGCACGGCGGCGGATCGACGACGGCACGTGGTCCAGGCGGCGCAGCTCGTCCACGATCGCGCCGTGGATCCGCGGAACGGCGTACGTGCTGAACGCCAATCCGCGCCTCGCGTCGAACCGGTCGATGGCTTCGGCCAAGCCCAGCGTGCCGGCGCTCACCAGCTCGTCCAGCTCCACGGCCCCGCCCAACCGGCGGTGCACGCCGCGCGCTACGTGATAGACGAGGCTGAGATGGGCCGCCAAGAGCTGCTCACGACCCTGTTCATCGCCTGCCCCCAACCGCTGCCACATGTCCGCGTCCGACATCGTGCCTCTCTGAGAAAGTCTCGACCGAAGCGGGTTCGCCCGCCCGGCGACCCCTCTCAAAGCAACCGACGTTCCACACGGGATTGGTCGATATTCATGTGGCCGCTCGCGTCGCGTCCTGCCGCCTAACGGATTGTCGGGATTGTGGTTAGGCTGTGGGCGTCGAGGCCCAACGAGGCGTCCGGAGGGCGCCAAACGGGCTGCCCGAGACCAGGGCAAGAGTGCCCCGCGGAAGGAATTGCCGAGCCGGTGCGGGCAACCGTTGCCGCACCCGAATCTCGCTCAGTCGTCGGCGGCTTCCGAGGTCGCCGAGGAAGCCGGCCCGTTCAGCTTGTACCGGAGCGTCCGGACGCTGATGCCGAGCAGCGCGGCGGCGCGCGTCCGGTTCTTTCGGGTCACCTCGAGCGCCTTCGCGATCAGCACTTCCTCGGCGTGATCGAGGCTCAGCGATGTCAGCACCACACCGTCGTGCGGGATCCCGGCTCCGTTGGTGGCGCCGTTCGTCGCCGCCGGCTCGGGCTGCTTCCCGGCTTCCGCGCGGCTGTTCTTGAACGTCTCCGCGTCTAACGAACGCGCTTGTAAGACCGCGTCCGAGCTCATGATCACGGCGCGCTCGATCACGTGCTGCAGCTCGCGCACGTTGCCCGGCCACTCGTGCTGCTGCAACAGTGCTAACGCCTCGGGCGCGATGCCGGTGACGTCCTTCCCCGCGTCCGCGGCCGCGCGCAACGCGAATCGATGCGCCAGCACCGGAATATCCTCCAGGCGCTCGCGCAGCGGCGGAATCCGCACTGGAATCACGCTCAGTCGAAAGAACAGATCCTGTCGGAAGCGCCCCGCGGTCGCTTCCGCGGCGAGATCGCGGTTCGTCGTTGCGATCACGCGCACGTCGACACGAATCGGCGACGTGCCGCCCACGCGCTCGAATTCCTGTTCCTGCAACACGCGCAGCAACTTCGCCTGGAGATCGAGACGCATCTCCGAGATTTCATCGAGCAGTAGCGTCCCGCCATGCGCACGCTCGAATGCCCCTTCCACCCGTTTGAGCGCGCCCGTGAACGCGCCGCGTTCGTGACCGAAGAGCGCGCTCTCCACCAATCCCTCGGGAAGCGCCGCGCAATTCAGCTTGATGAACGGTTTGTCGCGTCGTTCGCTCAGCTCGTGAATCGCGCGCGCGAAAAGCTCCTTGCCCGTTCCGGATTCGCCCTGCAGTAGTACCGTGGCGCGCGTCGGCGCGGCCGACGCAGCGGACTGCATCGCGCGGCGTATTGCCTGGCTCTCGCCGATGATCTGTCGCTCGCTGCGCGCTTCCATGATCTCGCGCTTGAGCGCCGCGTTCTCGCGACGCAGCTGCACGAGCTCCAGCGCCTGATCCACCGCGAGCCCGAGTTGCGCCGCGCGCACCGGCTTCGTGATGTAGTCGACCGCTCCTGCTTTGATCGACGCGACCGCGTGCTCGATGCTCGCGTATCCCGTCATCATGATCACCGGCGTGTCGATTCCCTCGCGCTCCAAGTGCGCGAGCAAATCCAGCCCGGTGTTGCCGGGCATGCGGTAGTCCGAGATGATGAGATCGACGGTGCCCCGCGCGAGAATCGCGAGCGCTTCGGGCACGTTCGCCGCGTTCAGCGGCTCGTGTCCGGCCTGCCGCAGCGTCTCCGCGAGCAACAAGGAGATGGTCTGGTCATCGTCGACGCACAGGATGGTAGCCATGCGCCTGGATGACGCATCGGAGCGCTGTGCGGCAACAATTTCCGAGACATCGCTGCCGGGCGGCAGCGCCACCCTCCGCGCGCCGGGAGTAAGGCCGCTCTAGAGGTCGCTAAAGTTCCGCTGCGAATGACCGATCATCTTGGCATGATGACCACACCGCGTTGGAACGACGCCGGCGACCCCAGTGACGACCGCGCCCAAGACGGCGTGTCGGCCCACAGTCGCTCGCATTGGTCGACCGGCAGGGCGGTCTCGCACCGCCAGGTAGACGAGATCAAGCGCCGCATCACGAGTGGCGCCTACGACACCCCGCAGGTCATTGACGCGCTCGCGCGTCGCCTGATCGACAGCGGCGAGCTCTGACCCCGGCGCGCGCTACACGATGTGTAGCGCGTCTGCGGTCCGCTCCGCCTGCGCGCCGAAAATCAGCGCGTCCAAACTGTACGCGCCCCCGCCGAAGGCGGCGAACAACAGGAATGTGAAGCACAACACCACGGCCAGCTCGCCGTGATTGTGAATCGGCCAGAACCCCTGCGGCGCGTGCTGCTTGAAGTACGCGGTCGCCATCTCGCCCGACACGACGAACGCCGCCGGCCGTGTGAACAACCCCACGAGCACGAGCGACGCCACCACGAATTCGATAATGCCGGCGAGTCCCATGAGGGACATGAAGGGTGCGCTGTCGCCGTGCGGTCCCATCCCGCCCAACAACCCGAGGAGTTTTTGCGCGCCGTGCTGCATGATGATGAACGGCGCAATGACTCGCAGTGCGGTGTAGACGACGCGCTGATAAAGGGGCATGGACGGCAGAAAAGGGACGGCGATATTCGAAGTGGACCTACGTGCCGGCCTGCACCAAGCGCTGAGACAACCAGGCGCGAGCGTCCTCGAGATCGCCAGGCACGAGCTCGTGGCCGGCTCGCTGCCAGTGCAGCGCAACTTCCGCTCCGGCCGCACCCAACGCGTCGGCGAGGCGTTGCGTTCGGTCGGCGGGCGAGAATGGATCGGCCTTGCCCGCCGAGATGAGCACCGCCGTTCCTTCGAGGTTGGGAGGGGTGCCGGGCTCGAGCGGCATCACGGCCCGCAGCAGGACGCCGCCGCGCAGCAATCCCGGCTCGAGCAGCATGAGACTCGCCGCCATGTTCGCGCCGTTGGAGTAGCCTAACGCAAACAACGAGTCGGGCGCGAAGCCGTACGTCGCGCCCGCCGAGCGCACGAACGCGGCCAGCTGCGGCGCGCGCGCACGGATATCGGCTTCGTCGAAGACGCCCTCGGCGTGGCGGCGGAAGAACCGCGGCATGCCTCGCTCGCTCACCGGGCCGCGCGGACTGAGCAGCGATGCGCCCGGCGCAAGCTCGGCGCCTAACGGAAGGAGGTCGGATTCGTCGCCGCCCGTGCCGTGCAGCAAGAGCAATGTTGGCGACGACGCGCCCGACGCGCCGGGCGCCCACTCGTGCGGCCACTCGCGCAACGAGGTCATGCGGGTTCGTGCTTGAACAACGGATGCGCCTCGAGTCGACGTCGACTCGAATGATGCGCTCGCGCGCACGGCCGCGGCAATTGTGCCGCGCGCCGTCGCGCGATCGATCAGAGACGCACGCTGTTCACGCGGCGCACGCTCGCCCGCCCCAGGCGGCCGAGGTTCGCGGCGAAGGCGAGTCCCAATGCGCTCGTCGCCTCGCTGATCCACACCTCCACCATTTGCCGCGCGCACCTCGCCTCGGGGCGCGTGAGCGGCATCGATTCGCCGGAGGCGTGAACTTCGTCGGCGTACAGTGGCTCGGTGTCAAACAGCAGGCTCGTCAACAGAGCGGCCATGGACTCGTCGCCGCCGCGATGGCGGCGCAGATCGAGCACGATACGGTCCGCAACCGAGAGACGCGCCATCGCCGCGATCGCGCTGGCGCGGGCCGCCGGCGTACCAATGAAGCGGCGCAACTCGATCACACCGCGCCCGTCCGGGCTCACGTCCGCCGACTCGATGCCATGACGGCTCAACCAGCCCTCTCGCTCCACGTCACGGCTTTGCCCGACGGGGCGCACCGCGGCAACGGGGCGCCGGTGCGATAGTCCAGTGTCGAGCATCCACAGATTCAAAGCCATCGTACTCATCAGCAAACTCCGAACGGGTCGCATCTCGGGTTCACTGATTCGACACTGCGATCGAGCGGATGGTTTGCGGACCTCTGGTCGTGCGACCTCGACCTCCGCTATATCATCCGCATTGCGCTGCGGTCGACGGCGCCCTCGCTCTCCTCTCCAGCCGCGTTCCCCACATGCATGCCATCTGGACGGACATCCTAACGCCCGGCGTTCCGCTGCTCGACAAAGTCATCCGCACCGTCGTCGTCTACGTGTTCTTGCTGGTCGGTCTCCGCCTTTGCGGCAAGCGCGAGCTCGGTCAGTTGAACCCGTTCGACCTCGTCGTGTTGTTGGTCCTGTCGAACACGGTGCAGAACGCGATCATCGGCAACGACAATTCGCTGCTCGGCGGCATATTTGGCGCGACCGTGCTGCTCGCGCTCAACTATGGCGTGGTCCGCTTCCTGTTCTTGCACCCGCGGCTCGACCGCATCGCCGAGGGCCGCGAAGTCGTGTTGATCAGAGACGGCAAGCTCCTCGAGAGCCGGCTGCGACGCGAGCTCATCACACGCTCCGAGCTCGCGTCAGCGGCGCGTAAGCAAGGCATCGACGACTTGGGCACGGTGGACTGCGCGCGTCTCGAGGTGGGCGGGACTCTTACGTTCGCGGTGAAACATCCTACCGGCGAAGAGGGCTGGCACGACATGATCACGAAGCGGATGGATCGCCTCGAGGGCAAGGTCGAGCGCGTGCTGGACGAGCTGCGGGCGCGGCGCGAGAGCGCCTGACGCCGATCAGTCCTTCATCAGCCAGTCGGGATGCTTGAGGTGGAATCCGGTGCGCTGCTGGTAGGCGCTGGCCAACGCCAGGGCCGGCGCCTCGCCGTACAAGCGGCCGAGGAACGTCAGCGACACCGGCGTCCCATCATCGCGGAATCCGTTAGGCACGATCACCGCCGGGTGTCCCGTGAGGTTGGTGGCGACGAGTTGCGTGCCGAACGTCGGCGTGACGACGACGTCGACGTTGGCCATCGCCTGCTCCAGCGCGCGCATGGCGAGCGTCCGCGCGCGATTCGCGTTGACGTATTCCACGGCCGGGATGAACCGCGCGACGCGGAACGAGTTGGGCCATGCATTGGCGTCCTGCTGCGCCATCTCCTTGTCCCGCCCCGAGCGCGTGAGGTCGTCGAACGCCGCGGCGCCCTCGGCGCGCAGCACGATGGTCATCGCGCCCCACGGGTGATCCGGCAGCTCGAGCGGTACCAGCTTCACGCCGAGTGCGCCTAACGCATCGAGCGCCGCGTCGTCGAACTTCTTCGTCGGATGATCCTGGTCGAACGTGCTCTTGATGTATCCCACGCGGAGCGACGACGGCGCGGTGCGGGCGTCGAACGGAAACGCGGCGTCGACCGACGTCGGATCGTGACCGTCGCTGCCGCGAATCGCGTCCAACACCAGCGCGCAGTCCTCGGCGCTCCGGCAGATGGGGCCCAGCTTGTCCATGGTCCACGAGAGCGCCATGGCGCCCGTGCGCGGCACGCGGCCGAAGGTCGGGCGCAGTCCCGTTGCACCGCATCGCGTCGACGGCGACGAGATCGAGCCCAGTGTCTCGCTGCCGATCGAGAAACCCACCAAGCCGGCAGCCGTGGCGCACGCCGGGCCGGCCGACGAGCCGCTTGAGCCCTGGTCGGTTTTCCACGGGTTCCGCGTCATCCCGCCGAACCACACGTCGCCCATGGCCAACTCGCCTAACGAGAGCTTGGCCACGAGCACCGCGCCGGCGGCGTCGAGGCGCTGCACCACTGCCGCATCCGTGTCGAACATCTGCGTCTTGTACGGCGTGCTGCCCCACGTGGTGGGATAGCCTTTCACCGCCAGGAGATCCTTGGCGCCCCACGGCACGCCGTGCAGCGGACCGCGCCAATGTCCGCGGCGCAGTTCCTCGTCCGCGGCACGGGCGCGGTCCAACGCGCGATCGGCGGTGAGCGTGATCACGCAGTGGAGCGTCGGATCGAACTCCTGCAGCCGGTCGAGCGACAAGTGCGTGAGCTGCTCGCTCGTCACCTTGCGCCGCCGCAACAGCTCCGAGAGCTCGCTCACCGGCAGAAATGCGAGCTCGGCGTGCGATGCCGGCGCCGCTGTCGAGGACGGCTTCGAGCGCACGATTTTCTTGCCGTCCTTCTCGACGGTCATGCCCGGGAGCACCGGATTGAAGTGCACCGCCGGGACGACGTCGTTAGTCAGCGTGAGGCCGTGCAGCGTGGCGAGCTGCTTCTCTTGCTGCGTGAGGCCGGCCACCATCATGGTGCGCTCGTCGTCGTCGAACTGAAGGCCGGCGAGCTCGGCGGCGTCCGCTATCGTGGCGGCCGTGATTTCTTCGCCGCGCGATGTCTGTGCCCAAAGAATGCCCGGCAGCAGCGTCGTGCTCAGGCCGATGGACGCGAAGTACTCGATGAAGGCGCGACGGGACCGCGTGGGCGCCGGCGTGGAAGCGGACATACTCTCGCTCGAGGTATGGTTTGATGTCGAAGGATCGGCGTGAAGCTATCGGGCGGCGCGACGCCGCGCGAGGGCGATCGAGCGGCTAGCGCAGCCACTCATCCAGATGCGCGCACACGAACTCGTCATCGAGCAGATCTGGATACGCCGTGCACACACGGGTGATCGCATCCGCCTGGCCACGCGACAACACGTCGCGTCCATCGAGACAGCGCGTGCTCCGCAGCAGCCCCTGCCGGAACAGTACCTCTTGGATGCCGGCGATACAGCCGGCGAATCCGTTAGCCGCGTCGAAGATCGCCGCGTTGGCATCGGTGAGCGCGGCGCCGCGGGCCAACCAGTGCGATGCCGTTCCGCCGCTGTCGCCGGCCTTGGTTGCGCGCAGCAGATCGACCGCGCGTCGCGTCCACACCGCCCACTGGCCCAGCAAGCCGCCGGCCATGCGCAATCCGTTCGGGAACGCCGTGAGAAGATCGGCCACGATGCTGTCATCGTTGCCGGTGTAGAGCGCGACGTCGCGGCGGTCCGCATCGCCGACGGCGCGTACGACGTCCCACGTTGCGTACCGATTGAATGGCGCGATTTTGATCGCCGCCACGTCGTCCAGCTCGGCGAATCGGCGCCAGAAGTCGTAGCCTAACGGACGACCGCCGACCGCCGGTTGGAGATAGAACCCGAACACGGGGATGATCTCGCCGACGGCGCGCGCATGTGTGAGCATCGCGTCGTCGCCGGCGTCGCCCCAGCCGGCGTAGCTCAGGAGCCCCGCGTGGTAGCCGCGGTCGCGCGCCAACGCCGCTTCGGCCACAGCCTGTCCCGTTAGGCCGCACACGCCGGCCACGCGCGCCATCCGCGGGCGGCCGTCCGACTCGATCGCATCCAGCGCGTCAGCGGCCAGCGACAGCACAGGCTCGAGCAGGCCGCGATCGCGGATCGCGAACTGCGTGGTGTGCACGCCGACGGCGATGCCGCCTGCGCCGGCGCTCGCGTAGTAGCGGGTGAGCGCGCGCTGATGGCGCTCGTCGAGGTGACCGGCGGCGTCCAGCGCCAGCGGATGCGCGGGGATCACCTGCCCGGCGAGCAAGTGCGCGCGCAGGTCGAACGACGCCGCGGTCAAAACGCGCCCCGCCGTTCCTGGAAGTGCGTCGGCTTGTCGAGCACGCGGCCGCCGCGCTGCAGCCAGTCGGCGATCCACACCAGCATCTGCCCAACGGAAACCGTCGGTGGGCCGAACAACGCGATGGACCGGCCGGCGTCGCTCAGCAATGCGTCCGGTGCCTCCTCGCCCACGACCTGCGCCGTGCGGCCGAGCACACGACCCGCGTACGACGCGAGCTCGCGCACCGACAGCGTTTC
>JANWIK010000208.1 GCA_025449955.1 Gemmatimonadaceae bacterium | reverse complement strand
CATCGCCCATGTGCACCGACCCGGCCACGCCGACTTGCGCCATGAGGAGGCACATCCGTCCGATACGCACGTTGTGCGCGATGTGCACCAGGTTGTCGATCTTCGTGCCGGCGCCGATCACGGTGTCATCCACGCTGCCGCGATCGATGGTCGAGTTGGCGCCGATCTCGACGTCGTCGCCGATGATGCACCGCCCGACGTGCGGAATCTTCGTGTGCCCGCCCGCGCCCGGCACGTAGCCGAACCCGTCGCACCCCAGCCGCGCCCCCGCGTGCACGCGCACGCGCTCGCCTAACGCAGTGCCCGGATAGAGCGTCACGCCGTCGGCCAGCCACGACTGCGCACCCACCGTCACGCCGGCGCCGACCGATACGTGGCTGGCGATCACCACGTCGTCGCCTAACTGCGCATCGTCGCCGATCACCGCGTAGGCGCCGATGGCGACGTCGGCGCCTACACGCGCACCGCGCCCGATGATCGCCGTGGGGTGCACGCCGCGCTCGCTCGGACGCTCGGGATAGAGCTCGGGCAGCACGCGCAGCATGGCTTCGTGCGGGGCGCGTACCACGATCCGGCACGCGATGCTGCCCGGCGCGTCGGCGAGCTCCGGCGCGACCAACACCACGCCGGCCCCTGATCGCTCGAAGAGCGCCGCGTAGCGTTGCTGCGCCAGAAAGCTCAGGTCATCTGCGGTGGCTCGATCGAGTGGTGCCACGCCCCGCACGCGTGTCTCGCCGTTTCCACGCACCGTACCACCCACCAAACGCGCAATCGCCTCGGCGGTGAGTGAAGGGCCATTCCCTTTGCCCTCACCGCCGAGGCTCGCCCGCGTCACGTCCCGTGACATTACGGCTTGTTTGGATCCGGTGTTCGCGAGGCGCCGGTCGGCTTGATCGTGGGACCCGCTGGGCCAGTTGCCGGCTTTGCCGGCGGCGTCGTCGAGATCGGCCCCGCGGCCTTGAGCCGCGCGATCACCTTCGCCGTGATGTCGAGCGACGAATCGGCGGCTACCACCACGCCGGCCTGGTTGCCCGCATCGAAGACCATCGCAAGGCCGTCCTCGGCGCGAATCTGCTCGATCACTTTGTTGATCTGCTGCATGATCGGGCGCATGAGCTCAGCCTGTCGCTGCTGCGCCTGTTGCTCGAGCTGCTGCACGCGCTGCTGATACTCGCTCTGCTTCGTTTGGATGTCCTTCTGTCGCGCCGCCTTCGCCGTCGGGCTGAGCGTCGGCTCGGCCTTGTTGTACGCCGAAACCAGCGCATTGAGCGAATCGCTCATCTTCTGCACTTCCGCGCGATACCCTTCCATTTCCTTCTGCATCTGTGCCTCGGCGTCGGTGCGGCCGGGCACGTCCGCCAGAATCTTTTGCGAGTTCACGTAGGCGATCTTCAGCGAGCCACTTGCGGCACTCGTCGTAGGCGGTACGACTCCGCCCTGCGCCTGTGCAGTTCCAGCCATAAGCGTGGAGATTGCCAGCGCGGCAAGCGCGGCATGAACAAACGAACGCATTGTGACTCCGGTTAGAAAATTTGTCCGAGCTTGAAGTGCAGCATCCACTTCGGGGCCGGCCGCCCGCTCGCGTCGACACGGTCGAAACCATACGCCCAATCGAGGCCAAGTGGACCAAGTGGCGTCACGATCGCCACACCGATGCCTGCACCGCGGAAGAGCCGCGTCGGATCGAAGTCGCGAGGATTATCGTAGACGTTTCCCGCGTCGTAAAAAAGGTCCGAGTACAGCATCGAATTGAAGCGAATACCGAGCTCGGCCGTCGTACTGAAGAATGCGTTGCCGAAAGACTGGACGGTAGCGTTGCTGTTCGTTCCCGGGACGAATCCCGCCGGCGTGATCGAGAATTCCTCATAGCCGCGCAACTGCTCGCCGTACTGCGTGCCTCCCATCGCGAATTTTTGCGAATAGAAGAACGGTCCTGAATTTCCGAACAGCATACCGGCGCGCGCCGTAAGCCCGAACACCAGCTTCATGGCCTGCGAACCAGGCTGATCGCCACCCCACTGCGCGACCGTGGAATAGTTACGCAATTCCGTGGTGTAGCGCTGGAAGCTCGCGGTCCCTCCTAGCGGGCCCCCGTTGAACTGCGCGTCGACGGTCCTCAAGGATCCGGCCGATGGGAACGGCAGGTCGATTCGGTTGTCGTGCGTCAACTGGAATCCCACCGTGGAGCGGAAGTGCTGGCGCGTGTCGATCGCCGTGTCGCGCGTCGCGATGCCGCCGGTGAAGCGCACGGCTTCGCCACCGTACGACACGTAGAGTCGCGTGAACGGCGACCCGTGCACGGGGAAGCCTAACTGGAGTGAACCGCCCGACGCCTGGCTCTGTCCGAGGTCGGCGATCAGGTAGCGCGAGTACGTGCTGTACGCGGTTGCGGTGGCCGACGTGCGCGACAGAAAAACGGCCGGATCGGTGTAGCTGAGCTGGAAGTCGTTCACGTACTTGCCGTACTGCCACTGCACCGACGCCTTCTTGCACAGCCCGAACAGATTGGGCTGGTCGAGCCCAATGAAGCCGCCGAGGCCCGTGCCCTCGCCGACCGACGCGCCGAAATTCACACTGCCGGTGTGCTTTTCCTTCAAGTGGAAGATCACGTCCACGTCGCCCTTGTCGTTCGCCTGCTTCGTGTCGGGCGGCGGCATCGGCGATTCGAAGAAGCCCAGGTTCTGGATGTTTTGATAACTGCGGATGAGGCGATCTTGGCTGAACACGTCACCGGGCAGGATGACTAACGCGTCGCGGATGCACTGGTCCGACGTGTAGTCGTTGCCGGCAATGTCGATGCGATTGATCGTGGCCGGCGTCTTCTCGTCGATCTCCCATCGCAGGTTCACCATGGGGACCGAGTCTTTGCTCATCGTCCGCTCCACCACCGGGCGGATCGTCGCGTAGATGTAGCCCTCGTTCGCATACGCGGTGTGCAGCTTGTCGGTCGCGTCATCCCACGCCGCGGCATCGAACAGGTTTTGGTCGCCCCTCCCCTTGCCGATCAACCCTTTCACCTTCTGGCCTAACGAGGCCGGGCGCGCCGTAAAAGGATAGAAGCGCTGGATGTCCGCAGTCGAGAAGTGCCGGTTGCCCACCACCTCGAACGTACCCACGTGATACTGCGGCCCTTCCTTCACCTGCACCTGCACCATCGCCTTCCCGTTCTGCTTGTCCACCAGCAGCGTGTCCTTCTGGACCTGGAAGTCGATGAATCCGTCCGACTGATAGAGCTTGGGGATGCGGTCGTTGATGTCCGACTGGAACTTGTCCTCGTCGAACTCGCCCTTGTGCCAGAACCAGAAGCCTTCCGGCTTGGTCTGCATGGTGCCGACCACGTCGCTCGACGCCATCAACTTGCCGCCCTCGATCTGCACGCCGGATACCGCGAGGCGCCGTCCCTCGTTCACCTTGAAGGCAACGTTCGTGAAGCCGTTGGAGACGGTGCTCTCCGGCGTTACGCTCGCTAAATAGTATCCCTTGGCTTCGTACATCGAATCGATGCGCTCGACCGCGCGCGCGACTAACGATGGGTCGATCGGCTTCCCCGACAGGAGCTCGATCTTGTCACGCAGCGCTCCCTCGCCGATCACGTCTTCGCCTTCCACGGAAAAATGCCCCAAGAGGGGGCGCTCCTTCACCGTAAACACGGCGGCCGCGTGTCCGTTCGCTCCGATCTCGCAGCCCATTTGCACGGTGCTGAACTGCCCCGTTGCATAGAGGTTGCGAATAGCACGCTGCAGGACGCGGAAGTTCAGTGTGTCGCCCTTGGTGATCCCGATGTCCGAGAGCACGGTCGGCGTCGTGACGCGCGTGTTGCCCCGGATGACCACGGAGTCCGGAGTCGCACACGGGCCGGAGGCTTGCGCGCGCACACCGGCCGGCACTACAAGAAGGGCGATTGGGAGGACCAGTCGTCGGAGCATGGCCTCTAAGATACACACGAAACGGCGGAATGGCCCACTGGGTCATTCCGCCGTTTTCTACACCTGGGTCCGGTGGACGATCAGGTGGGGGTCTTGCTCAATACCTTGAACTCGAGCTTCGACCCGTCCGCCGCGACATCCACCTCGACTTCATCGCCCTTCGCAAACTCGCCGATGAGGATTTTCTCCGACAACGGGTCCTCGACGTACTTCTGAATGGCGCGCTTGAGGGGACGCGCTCCGAAGTGCTCGTCGTACCCATGCGTGCTCAGGAACTCGTTTGCCGCCGCCGACAGCTTGAGCGTGATTTCTTCATCCTGCAGGCGACGCTGCACTTCGCGCAGCAGAATGCCGACGATCTGCGAGATGTGCTCCTTGTTGAGCGGGTGGAACACGATCACGTCGTCCAAGCGATTCAGGAATTCAGGATTGAAAACCCGCTGGATTTCTTCCTTCACCTTCTCCTGAATGCGATCGAAGTTCTCGCGATCGTCCGGCGCCGCGAAGCCCAGGCCTTTGCTCTTCGTGATGTCGCGTGCCCCGACGTTAGACGTCATGATCACGACCGTGTTCTTGAAATCGATGACGCGGCCGTAGTTGTCCGTGAGGTGTCCTTCATCCAGCACCTGCAGCAGGATGTTGAACACGTCCGGGTGCGCCTTCTCGATTTCATCGAGCAACACCACGCTGTACGGCTTGCGACGCACGGCCTTGGTGAGCGTGCCCGAATCTTCGTAGCCCACGTAGCCCGGAGGCGCGCCAATGAGCCGGCTCACGGAGAACTTCTCCATGTACTCGCTCATGTCGACGCGAATCAGCGCCGACTGGTCCGCGAACAGGAACTTCGCCAACGCGCGTGCTAACTCCGTTTTGCCGACGCCCGTGGGGCCCGAGAAAATGAACGAGCCGATCGGACGCGCCGGATCTTTGAGACCCGCGCGGCTGCGCCGGATCGAGCGTGAGAGCGCCTTGATCGCCTCGTCTTGCCCCACGACGGACGCGTGCAGCTCATCTTCCATGCGCAACAGCCGCGCGCTCTCGGCCTCTTGCAGGCGCGTCACCGGAATGCCCGTCCACCGGCTGACGATGAACGAGATCTCCTCTTCGCCTAACACGGGCCGGAACGACTGCCGGTGCTTCTCCCACTCTTCGCCCTTGCGCCGAATCTCGCCCTGGAGCTCGCGTTCCTTGTCGCGCAGCGCCGCCGCACGCTCGAAGTTCTGATCGCGCACCGCCGCTTCCTTCTCGACGTTCACTTCCTCGAGCTTCCCTTTGAGCTCCGCCACTTCCGGCGGCGGGGCCTGTGCCGCGAGACGCGCGCGCGCCCCCGCTTCGTCGATCACGTCGATCGCCTTGTCGGGCAAGAACCGGTCGGTGATGTAGCGTTCCGAAAGCTTGGACGCCGTCACGAGCGTGGAGTCGGGGATCGTCACGTGATGGTGATCCTCGTACTTCTTGCGCAGACCACGAAGGATCTCTACGGTCTCCTCCACCGAAGGCGGATCGACGATCACTGTTTGGAAGCGACGCTCGAGCGCGCCGTCCTTCTCGATGTACTTGCGGTACTCGTTGAGCGTGGACGCACCGACGCACTGCAGCTCGCCGCGTGCGAGCGCCGGCTTGAGCATGTTGCTGGCGTCGATCGCGCCTTCCGCCGCGCCCGCGCCGACCAGCGTGTGCAGCTCGTCGATGAACAGGATGATGTTCTTGTTCTGGGCGATCTCGTTCATGACCGCCTTGAGCCGCTCCTCGAACTGGCCCCGATACTTGGTGCCCGCGATCACCGCCGCCATGTCTAACGCAAGCACGCGGTGGTCGCGCAGCGACTCCGGGCACTCGCCGTTGGCGATGAGTTGGGCCAGGCCTTCGACGATGGCGGTCTTGCCCACGCCAGGCTCGCCGATGAGCACAGGATTGTTCTTCTTCCGGCGCGTCAGGACTTCCATGACGCGCTGGATCTCCTTGGCGCGGCCGATGGTCGGATCCAACTGACCCTCACCGGCGAGCTGCGTGAGATCGCGGCAGAAGTGGTCGAGCGCGGGAGTCTTGGACTTTTTCTCGCCCTTGGCCTGTTGCGGGGCCGGCGGGCTGCCGGCCTGAGCCGTGGCCCCTCCAGCCGGCATCTCCGTGCCCAACAGGCGCAGCGTCTCCGCGCGCGCGGCGTCCAAATTGACGCCTGTATCAGTTAGTACCTGCGCCGCAATCCCTTTCTCCTCCCGTAACAATCCGAGCAGGAGGTGCTCCGTACCCACATAACTGTGGTTGAGCTCCCTCGCCTCGCTCATGGCCAGCTCGAGGACTTTCTTCGCTCGCGATGTGTACGGAAGGTCAGGCCCGGTGGTCTGTGCTGCTTTGCCCTTCTTGACCGTCTCCTCGATCTTCTGCTGAATCTCGTCGAGATCCACGCTCAAATTCTGGAGAACGGCCGCAGCAACACCCTCACCCTCGCGGATGAGACCGAGCAGGATGTGCTCAGTCCCCACGTATTCGTGGTGGAGACGCGCGGCTTCCTCGCGGGCCATCGCGAGAACTTTTCGCACACGCTCTGTGAAGTTGTAGCCGTTCATAGGTCCCTCAGTGCCGGACAGCCCCGCATCGGGTCAGCCGTTCGTCCCTGCCTCTTCTGCCAGCAACTGTCGCACATATCGTGCGCGGACGAGATTTGCCTCACTATCAGTGAGCGCTCTCCCCTCCGCCTGTGCCAGATGCGCAGATTGGGAAAAAATCAGGAGCTTGTTGAGGGTATATACACTGAGGCCGGTGATCAGTTTCAATCCAACGGCCAGTCGTACGCCACTGAGGTAACTCATCGCCTCGTCGAACGTGAGGCTTCGTGCGTACCGGAGGGTGCCATAAGCTCGCCAGAGCTTGTCTTCAATAATATAACCGGCGTCGCGAAGCAATACACGTCGCGCATCCTCTTCACGTGAAATCACCGTGCGCAGCACGTACATCAGCTGCTCGATGATTTCTTCCTCCGACCGCCCTAACGTCGTCTGATTGGAAATCTGGAAGAAATTCCCGACGACTTCGCTCCCCTCACCATACAACCCCCGATACGTCAATCCCATCTGCTGCAAACCGGCTAACGTCTTCGAGATTTCTTTCGTCGCGTTGAGCCCCGGTAAATGAATCATCACCGAAGCCCGCATTCCAGTTCCCGTATTCGTCGGACAGGACGTGAGAAATCCGAACTCTTGATGGTAGGCGAACGGAATCGTCGCGCCCAACTCGTCGTCGATCCGCTCGAGCGCGGCGTATGCCTCGGTCAGCGCGAAGCCGGAGCGCAACGCCTGCAGTCGGAGATGATCTTCTTCATTTACCATGACGCCTGTCCCTGGCCCAAGAAACACGGCGGCGCCGCTCCGCACCGGATGCTGTGGGTCGAGACCGGCCAATTCACGACTCACCAGGTGGCGTTCGTGCAGGAGCAGACGATCCTCGTTCTCGAGATCATCCACCCGCACCAGCACGTGATGGCGGAGACTCGACGCGCCGCCAACGGCCTCACGCACGCGCGACAATACCCGCAAGCGCTCGCCGTCGCGCGCGCGACCGGGGAATGCGAACCCTTCCAGGTTTCGCGCCAAGCGGATTCGCGTCGACAGCACAATGCCGGAATGATCGCCCGACGCGTCCAACCAGCTCACGCCACCGTCCGGCAGCAGCGACAGATCGAGCGTCATTCGAGCACCTTGATCTGATCGCGGAGACGCGCGGCCTCCTCGAACTGCTCCTGCTCCACGGCCCGCCGCAACCGGTCGCGCAACTCGGCTAACACGGTGGCGCCCTCTTCGATCAACGGCGGCGGCGGTTGGTAGCGCTTGCCCAGGTGTTTCGAGTTGCCATGTATCCGGCGCAACAAATCGCGGAGCGTGGCTTCGAAGGTCGCGTAACAGTACGGGCAGCCTAACCGGCCGGTATTCCGGAAGTCGCGCAGCGTGCCCGAGCAGAATCCGCACCGCGAGCCGTCGTGCGGCGACGCGGGCAGTTGCTGGTGCAGCGAGTTGATGAAGTCGGCCAGTGGCTGCTTGGGCTGCGTGATGTGTGTCTCGATCCCGCGTGCCACCGCGCACCGGTCGCACAGGTGCTCTTCCGTGACCACGCCGTCCGCGCTGGACCGCGTCAACGTCACCACCGAATCACGCTCTTTGCAGCTGTCGCACAACATCAGGCTACGACCTCTCGTACGTCCGTCTCGCGCAGCCGCCCGCCGTCCAACAACAAGGTCCGATCGGCACGCGCGGCCAACGCGCGATTGTGGGTCACCACGATCATCGCGATCTCGAGCTGCCGCACCAGCGTCACGAACTGCTCGTGCAGACGCTCCGCATTCATGTTGTCGAGATTGCCCGACGGCTCGTCGGCCAGCACGACCTTGGGATCGACGGCTAACGCACGCGCTACCGCCGTGCGCTGCTGCTCGCCGCCGGACAACTCCGATGGCCGGTGAGTCATGCGACCTTCCAACCCGACGCGCGCCAACAATTCCTCGGCGCGCGAGCGCGCCTTACGCTCGCTCCATCCGGCAATGCGCAGCGGCATCATCACGTTCTCGAGCGCCGAGAACTCCCGGAGCAAATGATGAAACTGGAACACGAATCCCACTTTCTCGTTCCGGATTCGCGCCAATGCTTCCTCGGTCATCGACGTGTTCAGCGGCTCTCCGTCCAGCACCACAAATCCTTTCGTTGGGCGATCCAATCCGCCCAACAAGTGCAGCAAGGTGCTTTTCCCCGCGCCGCTCGCGCCGACGATGGCCACCATCTCACCGCGACGCACCTCGAGGTTGACGCTGTCGAGCACCTGAATCGGCGCCCCATCACCGCCCACGTAGGACTTCGAGAGATCCCTCGCCTCGACGATGCTCATTCGTGACGGATGGCTTCCACCGGATAGAGACGGGCCGCCTGCAGAGACGGGTACAACGTCGCCAACGTCGCAATCGCGACGCTCGCCAGCACGATCCAGAGCACATCCAACGGCTGAATCGATACCGGCAGATGGTCAATGAAATATACTCCGGGATCGAGGGCGATGAGCTTGTAGCGATCGAGCACCAGGCCCACCGTAATGCCGATGACCACCCCGATGCCCGTACCGACGACGCCGATCACGAGGCCCTGCATCAAGAACACGCGGAGCACCGCGGACGATTTGAGCCCCATCGCCTTGAGAATCCCGATTTCGCGCGTCTTGTCGGTCACCACCATCGTCAGCGTGCTCACGATGTTGAACGCCGCCACCACGACAATGAGAAGCAGAATCACGCCCATCGCCAACTTCTCGAGCTTGAGCGCGTGAAACAGCGACGAGTTCTGTTGCTGCCAATCGACGACGCGATACGGGTAGCCCAACATCGTGCTGATCCGCGCACCGATCGCGCCGGCGGCGTTCCGCGACGTGGTGCGCGCTTCGAGACCCGTCACCGCGTCGCCAAGATTCGCGAACTGCTGCGCGACCGGCAGCGACACGTAGATGTACGAGTCGTCGTACTCGTACATGCCGGTCTCGAAGATCCCGCTCACTTGAAATTCGAACGTGCGCGGCACCACCAAGCCGACAGACGCGTTGAACTTGGATCCGGCCGGCGAGATGATCGTGAGCTTGTCGCCCACGGCGAGATCGAGCCGCTCGGCAAGCCGCGCGCCGACCACGGCGCCGTGACCCGTGCCGTCCTCGCTCAGAAACCGGAAATCGCCCTGCTTGGCCGTCTGCCTAACGCTGGTGATCTCCGGCACGCCGCGACCCGACGGCTCGATGCCTTCCACGTACACCGCCGCCGGATAGTTGTGTCCGGCCTGCGCCAGGCCCTGCGTGAGCACGAACGGCGCGACCGCCAGCACACCCGGCTGCTGCCGCACGCGTGCTAACGCATCGCGCCACTTGGGCATCGTGAGGTCGTCCCCGAACGTGAGGACGCGCAGGTCGGGACTGCCCACCAGAATCTTGTCCCGCAAATCCGTCTGCATCCCCGTCATCACGCCGTTGATCACGATCAACGCGCTCACGCCCACCAGCACGCCGCCGATCGCGATCGCGCTGATGAACGAGAACAATCGCGACCCGCCGCGCGTGCGCAGGTAGCGCCAGGCAATGCTCAGCTCGAGCCGGTTCATTCTGGCCGCATGGTTGGAAAGAGAATCACGTCGCGAATGTGCGTCGTTCCGCTCAAGTACATGAACAGCCGGTCGATGCCGATGCCCACGCCGCCCATGGGCGGCATGCCGTACTCCATAGCGCGAAGATAGTCTTCGTCCACGCCGCTCGCCTCCTGGTCGCCGGCCGCGCGCAACGCTGCCTGCGCCTCGAATCGCGTGCGTTGGTCGATCGGATCGTTCAGCTCGCTGAACGCGTTGGCCATCTCTTTCCCGCGCGCGAACAACTCGAACCGTTCCGTGAGCGACGGATCGCCGCGCTTGGGCTTTGCCAACGGCGAGAGCTCCCGCGGATAGTCGATCACGAACGTCGGCGCATCGAGCTGCGCTTCGACCAGCGCCTGAAACAACGCATCGAGCACCTTGGGACGGCTCAACGTCGCGACGTGCTCCACGCCGACCCGTTCGCCGGCGGCACGAAGCGCCGACATGTCTAACGACATGGCATCGGCGCCCAACGCAGAGTTGAGGGCCGGCACCCATTGTACCCGCGGAAAGGGCGGACGGAACACCGGCACGCGCTCGGCGAGCGACGCATCGGCGAGCGACGCGTCGGCGCGCACCGCGTCGGCCGTCGACACGAGGAGCGCTTCGACCACCGTCATCATGTCGTTGTAGTCGGCGTACGCCTGATAGAACTCGAGCATCGTGAATTCCGGATTGTGCGTCCGGTCGACGCCTTCGTTCCGGAAGTCGTGGCCGATTTCGTACACGCGCTCGAGGCCTCCCACGATGAGCCGCTTGAGATACAACTCATCGGCGATACGCAGGTAGAGCGGCATGTCGAGCGCTTCGTGGTGCGTCACGAATGGTCGCGCGGCCGCGCCGCCGTAAAGCGGTTGCAACACCGGCGTCTCGACTTCGATGAAATCGCGTCCGTCGAGGAACCGGCGAATGGCCGATACCATGCGCGAGCGCGCCACGAAGAGATCGCGCACATCGGGATGCACCGCCAAATCCGCGTAGCGCTGCCGCGAGCGCTGCTCGGCGTCGGCGAATCCGCTGTGCAGCACCGCGCGGCCGTCCACGACTTCTTCTTTGCCGAACGGCAGCGGCCGGAGCGACTTCGCCAGCAGCTCGTACGACGCGACCCGCACCGTTGCTTCGCCGGTGCGGGTGCGGAAGACCGGACCGGCGACGCCGATCACGTCGCCCAGGTCCAACAGGTCGAGCGCCGCGTAGCGCTCCTCGCCTAACTCGTCCTGCCGAAAATAGAGTTGCAGACGCCCCGACCGGTCGGCCAGGTGCGCGAACGCCGTCTTGCCGTGCGCGCGCCACGCGACGAGCCGGCCGGCGACGCGCACCTCGGGGCCCGGCGCGTCGCCCGCGCCCTCGCCTAACGCGGCGATCGCGCTCCGCGCGTCGTGCGTCCGCTCGTACCGGTACGCGAAGGGCGCGATGCCCCGCTCCGCCAATTGGTCGAGCTTCGCGCGCCGCGCCCGGAGCACCGCATTGAGATCGTCCGTGGTCACGCGGCACCAGCACTTGCGCCGAACTTGCGCAGGTAGGCCTCGATGAACGGATCGATCCCCCCGTCCATCACCTTGCGCACGTCCGGAATCTTGAGCTCGGTGCGGTGGTCGTTCACCATGGTGTACGGCTGGAACACGTAACTCCGGATCTGATTGCCGAACGAGACGTCGGTCTTGGCTGCGTCGATCGCCGCCTTCTTCTTCTCCCGCTCCTCGACCTCGCGCTGATACAGCGCGTTGCGCAGCATCTTCATCGCCGTCGCTTTGTTCTTGAACTGCGAGCGCTCCTGCTGGCAGCTCACGACGATCCCCGACGGGATGTGCGTTAGGCGGACTGCCGAGCTGGTCTTGTTGACGTGCTGGCCGCCGGCGCCCGATGCGCGAAAGACGTCCATCCGGATGTCTTCGTCGCGTACTTCGATGGTGATCTCGTCGTCGGCCTCGGGATACACGAACACCGACGCGAAGCTGGTGTGCCGGCGCGCCTGCGCATCGAACGGCGAGATGCGCACCAGCCGGTGCACGCCCGCTTCGGGGCGAAGAAAGCCGTATGCATAGGCTCCGCGGATCTCGATCATCGCGCCCTTGATCCCCGCCTCTTCGCCCTCGCTCAGGTCGAGCACCTCCCACGCAAATCCGTGGCGCGCTGCCCAACGCTCGTACATGCGCATGAGCATCTGGGCCCAGTCCTGCGCTTCGGTGCCGCCGGCGCCGGCGCTGATCTCGAGCATCGCATCACGACGATCATCGGGACCGGCGAGCAGCGACTGCACCTCGAACGCAGGCACCTGCTCGTCCAACGCCGACACTTCGCGCTCGATCTCCGCGGACAGCCCGTCGTCCGGCTCCTGCTCGAGCAACGCATCCATCTCGAGCAGCTCTTGCACCTTGCCCGTGAGTCTGTCGTACGGCTCGACTACTTCCTTGAGCTTCTTGATCTCGGCAATGACTTCGCGCGCGCGCTCCTGGTCATCCCAGAATCCTTGCGCGCCCATGCGCGCTTCGCGCGTCCCGAGCTCGCGTCGTTTGCCGTCGACGTCAAAGATACCTCCGCAGCTCGCCGAGCCGGTCTTCGTGGCGGTGCAGCCGGCGCGCTCGTTCCGTTTCAGACATGACTTCCCCGTATTGTGTATGACCGAGGGGGAAATATAGACCAACCACGGGAGAACGCCCTACTCGAACACCGGCGACCAACGGTCAAGCGTCAGAAAATCCGCTTGCCCCCGGCCAGCACGTCGTTCAACGCATCCTGAAAGTGCGTGGTGCTCTCGGCGAACTCACGAGTCATCTGATCGACGTATTCCTCGTAGCTCTTCTTGATTTCCTCGCGGAACAGCTCGCGCAGCGTTCCATTGCGCAGCCCTTCGCGATGCTTGTCGGGAAAATACGCGACGATGTCGGACACCAACGCACGCGCCAAGCGCTTGGCCTTGATGTTGGGGTCGTTGGACAGGAAGGGATTGATCGGCGCACGCGACCCGGCGCTCGACGGACGCTGAATCGGTGCTGTCGCACGGTGTCCAACGGCGCCCGGTGCGGGAGCGGCCGGCATTGCGGACGCCGGTTGCGGCGGCGCGCCCGAGGGAGCGGCCGGCGCGATGGGAGCGGACGGACGCGTCGAGAACGGAATGCCCGCGGGCGGCGCCGCGGGCGCAGCGGGCGCCGGGACCGCATGCCCAACGGAAGGCGCGGGCGCTCCCTGCGGCGGACGCGGCACGATCGGCGGGCGCATCGGCGCGGGTGCTGCGTTAGGCAGGCGCGACGAGCCGGGACCTTCGACTGGTGCCGCGGGCACTGCGGGCGTCGGTGCGCGCGGTGGAACCCCGGGCCTGGGCATGGGCGCCGTACCGGGCGCGCCGGCCGCCGGACCATGCGAAAACGGGAAACCCATCCGCGGAGCACTCGGCGCACCTGGCACCGCGCCCGCGTGCGCGCCGGGTGACGCAGGCACCGCTGGAACGTTGCCCGACACGTGAGGCTTTGCCGCCGTCGGTGCCGCAGGCGGCGCCGGCGCCGCAGGACCTTCCGCGTTCGTCGTCGCCTTCCGGCTCATGCCGGAGAGGAGCGCATCCACCTGCGCGCGCGACGGCTGCGGCGGCGTCGGCATCGTGATCGCCGGCCGCGGCGGCAACGGAGCCGGTGACGCGGCGGGTGACGCAGCGGCACGTGCCCCCACGCCGCTCTGTGCCGGCTGTGCCGTCGCGAAATCGTCGTCGATGCGACCGCGCTCGCCGATAGCGATAACGCCCCCGCACACCGAGCACCGCGCACGCACGCCGGCCAGCGGAATTTTCGCCGGGTCAACGCGAAATATCGATCCGCACTCCGGACAAACGACGTTCATCGAGCGACTCTCTGTGCCGTGGTGCGCGATCGTTGCACGCGCTCAGTGCTCCTGCACGCCGACGCCCGACTCGACACGATCTTGCCGGCGATCGACGACGTACACGGAACCTGGCAGCGTCTTCGCATAACTCTTCATCTCCGTGGCCAACTCGCTGACCTGCGCCGGGTGTGTGAAGTTCCGGCGTTCGGTGGTCACCACTCCGATGCTCAGCGTCATGAGCGGCACGCGGTGCAACTGTCCTCGGCGATCCTTGCCGAAGAAATATCCCGCGTGCCGATCCTGCTCCGAGTACTGATGCGGCGCAAGTGCGTCGAAGATCTCGATGATCTCGCGCGAGATCTCCGCCGCGTCGCGCATCGGCACAACGAAGATAAAATCATCGCCGCCGATATGCCCGACGAATCCTTCGTCGCCGCTCATGCCGCGTACCACGTCGTGGAGAATCGTGGCCACGATGCGAATGACGCGATCGCCCTCGTGATAGCTATAGCGATCGTTGTACTCCTTGAAGTGATCGAGGTCCGCGTAGCACACCGCAAACGGCTCGGCGCTCTCGATGCGGCGGCTGATCTCGGCCTCGATCTCCGGCGCGCCGGGGAGGCGCGTGGACGGATGCACGTGCACGTCGCGGTCGGCGCGGCGGAGCATGGCCGAGAACCGAAGCGTCGCTTCGCTCGGCCGCATGCTCGCCGGAAATACCTCGTCGGCGAGCGCATCGAGCGCAGCGTTGACGTCCTTCTCGTCATCACCTGTGAGCACGCCGCCGGGCACCACGCCCGTGTATGAGTCGCTCTTGAGACGGCGACACGCGTCGAGCACCAGCTTCGAGTTGCTTCGGGCGTCGAACACCACTACCGCGGGGCGGCCGCGCAAGGCGCGCGACATGAGATCGGAGACTTCGTGCGAGACGATGACCGGAAGATCGCGCGCCGCAAGCCAGCCGCGCACGGCCTCGGGGGGCCGGTCGGAATCAGGCGAAAAGAAGATGGCGTGGGGGTGGGCCACCCTGGGCGGTCCTCGGTTCTCTGCGCACCGCATCGCGACGCGGACCCGCGCGCGTCGTCGGTGACACGGGGAATTGGGGTACTCTCCTCGACGATCTCCGCTCGGAGAACGCAACTCCAAGCGGCACATACACTATGCGCTCAGCTGTAGTGAGTCGAGTGCCACAAAGATGATTTTCTTTATTCGCTGCATCGCGGCGCTGTTCAGACCGGCGTCGCCTCATCAATCAGCATGATCGGGATATCGTCGCGAATTGCGTAGCGAAGTTTGCACGCGTGGCAAATCAAGCACTGCTCTTGTTCGCGATACTCGAGCTCGCCCTTGCACTTGGGACAGACGAGCACCTCGAGTAATTGTGGCGAGAGACTCATGGCCGGGACTCCTCATCAGTGTGCGTGAAGCCGAGCCGGCGCAGCGCGTTCGAGTCGCGCCGCCAGTTAGGAAGCACCTTGACCCACAGGTCCAGATAGACGGGCGCGTCTATCATGGCTTCGATTTTCTCCCGCGACGCGCGACCGATCTCGCGAATCCTCGCCCCGCCCTGGCCAATGACGATTCGCTTCTGACTGTCGCGTTCCACATAGATCACCGCTCGAATGTACACCGGCCGGCGATCCTCGCGAAACTCCTCGATGGCGCACGCGACACTGTAGGGCACCTCTTCTTCGAGCTGCTCCAACGCGGTTTCGCGAACGAACTCGGACGCGAAGAACCGGAGCGACTGCGAGCCGACGTCATCTTCGGGATAGAGATACGGACTTTCGGGAAGTGCCGCGCGGACTCTCTCGAGTAGCGTCGGGATGCCGTCGCCGGTAAGCGCGGAAACGAGGAGCGCATCGGAATGCGCTGCTCCGAGTGCGGCGCGGGCTGCCGGTTCGAGCGTATCGACTTTATTGAAGACGGTGAGCACCGGTGCGCGCGGTGGCGCAGTGAGGGCGGCAGCTTGGACGAGTGGCGGCGGGTCGGACTCGTGCGCGTCGACGAGATAGGCGATGAGGTCCGCGTCGTCGAGTGCGCGGAGGGCGGTTTGGCGCATGGCGCGTTGGAGCGCGTACTGCGGATCCAGGAGGCCAGGCGTGTCGAGGAGAACGATCTGGACTTCGTTGCCGGTGAGGATACCGACGGTACGCTCGCGGGTGGACTGCGGCTTGGAGCTGACGATGCTGAGCTTCTGGCCGACGAGGCGATTGAGGAGCGTGGATTTGCCGGCGTTAGGTTTACCGCAGATGGTGAGGATGCCGGCGCGGGTCATAGCGGATGGGTGGACGATGAACGAAGCCCCCAGTCGGAGGAACATCCCGACTGGGGGCTTCGAAGGAGTGCCGGCGACGGCCTACTCTCCCGCGCCCTCTCGGGCGGAGTACCATCGGCGCTGTAGGGCTTAACGATCGTGTTCGGGATGGGAACGAGTGTGGCCCCTACGCTCTAGTCGCCAGCGATAGTCGTGCGTTAGGCAAACGACAATCGGAGTTGGTGTAGATCGCAAGATGGAGCGCATCAAATGAAATGCGAGGCTCTGCTTGCAGAATTGGGAGTAGTCAAGCCACACGGGCGATTAGGACCGCTGCGCTCGGAGTGGGTCACCCCACGTCCACGTGCGGCCTATCGACGGAGTAGTCTTCTCCGGCCCTTTAGGAGGCTCAAGGCCTCGGGAGTG
>JANWIK010000207.1 GCA_025449955.1 Gemmatimonadaceae bacterium | reverse complement strand
GCTGCGCCAGCTGGCTCTGCGTCGAATCCGCCGAGCGCACGCCGGACCACTGGGTGAGCAGCACCGGGGCCAGGAAATCCTCGGTGCTCCGCTCGGGATTGCTCGTCGTGATGAGATACGCCTTGAGCACGCGGTAGGTGCTGCCGTAGTCGTCCGTTGGGCGGGGCGCCGGCGGCACCGCGCGCAGCGCCGATCCGAGCGCACCGCGCGTGTCCTCGAACAGCAGCTTGTCGAACGACGCGAAGTACGCGCGCCGCGCGTCGGGCAAGATCGCGCTGCCGGAATACAATCCCCACTCGAGGCCGGTCGGCGGGCCGTTGCGCTCGTAGTCGCGCAGTGTCTGGAGCTGCGCGCGCAGCGCGTCCAACCGTTGCAGCGTCTCGACGGTCGGCGCGCCCGTGCCGGATGCGACGGTCATCGCCGCGTGCACGTCGGACGCCGTATCGCCCGCCAGCCGGCGATTGGCCGACCACGATATCGTGAAGCCCAACGCGACGACCACGCCCGCGGCCGTCGCCAATCCCAGCGCGACGCGGCGCAGCGTGTTGACCCGGGCGCCGCCCTTGGTCACGTTCATCGCGGCGCGGTCGCCTAACAGAACATCCGTGAACAGGCGGCCCAGGAATACCCATTGCGGAACCTTGCGCGTGGCGGCCGCCGGCGCGGCGCGGACCTGCGCCGCCAACTGCTCGGTCCGGAACACCGCCGTCGCCGACCGCGCTTCCGGACGCGACTGTAACGCCGCCGCCGCCGCGGCGGGTGCCGCGTCGTTGATGAACACCGGGCGCACGCCCGCGAAATAGTATCCCCGCAGGAACGGACTCACCTGCAATTGACTGGGCCGGCACAGCTCGACCAGGAATTGCGTGACGACGGCGCCGGTTTTTCGCAGCTCGCGCGGGAATTCGTACGCACCCGGCTTGGGCTCGGCAGCCGCCTCGCGTCCGAGATACTGGATGCGCTTGTCGGCCAGCGACACGAAGAGCCGCTGGAAGGAATCGGCGATGCGCTTGCCCTGGCGATCGGCGTAGAGTCCAACGGCACCGGCATCCGCCGGCAGCGTGACGCCCACCACTTCGCGCGCTTCGTCGGTGGAAAAGTTGCGCACGTAGTCGGCGAAGTACGCGATGCGATCGGCCTTGGTGAACACCACGTACACCGGGAGCCGGATGCCCAACCCGCGCGCCAGCTCGCTCAGCCGCTCGCGGAGCATCTTGCCTAACGCAACCGCCTGTTCGCTCGCGCCGGGCTGCACCAGGTGGTCGCAGCTCACGCATACCACGGCGAGCCGTGACGCCTGCGAGCCGCCGCCGAACACGGCCGCCAGCCGGCGCGGCTGCACGTGGCGGATGAGACGCGCGAAGCGGGACGGGTCGGCGGCCAACGGACCGCCCGCCTCGACGAACACGGTATCCCGCGCGTACCAGACGTTGACGCCCTTGGTGGGCGCCACGGTATCGTCGCGCGACACGCCGCCGGCGAGCAATTCGGCCTCGAGCCCCGAGCGCGCGACGAGGGTCGTCTTGGCGCTGCCTTCGGCGCCTAACAGAATGACCATCGGCGATCGGGCGAGCGTGCCCGCGGCCTTGCCGCCGGCGCGCGACGCGGCCAACTGCGCACGCGCGGCGTTCATCGCCGCGTCGATGTCGTCGGTCCGCGTGCCGGGCGCCGTTGCCGGCGCGAGCTGCCGCAACAGATACCACACGACGAATCCGGTTGCGACCGCGCCCAATATCCAGAGGCCGGCACGGAACACCCAGATGTCGGGCGACTTGAGCTTGAGCGCCGCGCCCAAGAACCACACGGCGATCACGAAGACCAGGAAGACCGCCGCGGCAATCACCCAGATTTTCGCCTTACGCGACATGACAGGACTGGTGCGGGGAAGCGAATGCCGGCGCGGTCACTTGGCCACCTCGGCGGCGGCGTCGTGCACGGTGGCCACGGAGGACTTGAGCGAAGAGGAATAGAACGCGTACAAGGCGGCGGCGATCACGAACACGGCGATCATCGCGATGCCTAACCGCTTGGACCACACGTCGCCGCCGGCGCTCGGGATGTCGCCCGAGGGCGGCTTCCACGATGGCGACAGCTCGCCGAACGGTCCGCGAATGCGCTGCATCTTGTCCGCGACGCGCGACATCTGCGCGTGCAGCTCGCCGCCTTCGGTCGCACTGTATCGGCCGTGGAAACCGAGCAGCAGACAGAGCTGGAATACCTCGAGCACGTCGGCGAGATCTTCGGAGTCGGGTCGCGCCAACAGATACTGCAGATTCTGAAAGAACAACTCGCCGCCCAGGTGTCCGCCGAAGATCTCATCCTGCAGCGGCTTGCGCGGCCAGTCGGCGAACATCGGCTGCGTGGAATTGAGCACCGACTCGTCGAGGAACGTCACGACGGCGTAGAGCACGAGGCGCACATCCTCGTCGGCATATCCCGCCTGTCGCGCTTGTTGCTCGGCCGCGCCCATCACTTGCTTCATGTGCGCGCGAAACGACTCGGCGTCGGCGGCGACTTGCCGGTTGGCTCTCAGCCTAACGGTGGCCGTGAGCACTTCCTGCATCGCCAACGCGAGCTGGCCGCGGCGCGCGGACGGCGCCACCGATGATGCCGGAGCCGGCGCGGGAATTGTCTGAACCGGAATGGTCATTCGGGAATCCTGTCGTGACCTGGTACGGTCACGACTCGAGCAGGATCAGCACCTGGACGTCGGCGCCGGGGAGCGCATCGGGCACGTACACGCCGATCTCCTGCGTTTGCACGAGCGTCTCCCAGCACGGACCGGCCTTGCTGATGGAGAAGTATTGCGAGTCGACGCGCGGCGAGAGCGCGGCGGGCGGCGCCGGCACGTGTTCCAACGTGAGACCGGGGAAGGCGCGCTTCACCAACTCCGGCGTGAACTTGGCCGAGCACACTTTGACGAATCGCGGCACGCGCGTGATCGTCTCCGCTTCGCCGGCGGACGACCGCAGCCCAAGGAACCAGCGCGCGCGGCCGAAGCATCGAGAGTCGCTCACCGGACCGGTGTACATGAACGCCGACGTCGAATGGAGCGGCACCGACACACAGTTCGTCGGGATGATGATGTCGAGACTGGCGCGGATGTGCCGGTCGAGCGTGTCGAAGCACACGTCGAGATGATCGTGATCGTACGACGGCAGCATCCGCGGATGCGCATCGAGCGAGAACGTACACAACGCGCCGGCCAGCCGCGACATCTCGGCGTACACCTGCTCGGGGCGCGAGCGCTTCACCTGGACGTGGTGGCGCAGCGGGCCCAACGCCGAGTGGACCGCGTGCATGAGCCAGAACATCGCCACTTCGTGGCTGGCCCAGTCGCCTAACGATTGGCGGCCGGTGCCCGCGCCTAACGCAGCGCTCTTGGCGTCGAGCATCTCGACCAGTCGGCCGAGCATCGTCATCAGCCGTTCGCTGGCGCCGATCTGGAGGAGCGGCGGAATGTAGTCCGTGTCGTAGACGAAACTTCCCCGGCCATCGCGGCGGACGCGCGCCACGGCGAGAGCGACGGTGCCGTCCTCGATCGACGTGTCGAGCGCCAGCCGGAAGTTCTTGCGGCCGAGCGTGACGGGCTTCTCGTCGTGTCCGGTGGTCTCGTCGAGCATGAGGTGCGGTTCGGACACGTACCGCGCACGCCGGCCATCGGCACCGGCGGCGTCGGCGGGGATGCAGTTGGCGGCGTCACGCCGATACGGCGCAATCGTCAAGTAGACGACGTGGTTGTCGGACGTCGGCGAGAACAGGTCGCCGATGGCCAGCGGCGGCGGTGCGGCATCGCCGTCCGGAATGCGGAACGGCATGCCGTCGGGCATCACGCCGCGCGCGTGAATCATCGAGACGGTCCCGTTTCTGAGCGCGTTCGCATCGAGCTCGCTCCCAATGAGTCCGTAGGGCGCGAAGAAGAGATGCGACACCGCGAACTGGATCGAGTCCTCGAAGTAGCGATTCTGCGCCTGAAAGTGATGCTGGGCCAGGTGCATGCCCTCGCGCCACACCACTCTGGAGAGTTGCGTCATTGAATGTCCGTAGGCCTGTCTCGCTCGATCGGTCGCGCGATTTCGACGGGGCGGTCGCAACATCCGGCCGTGTCGGTTTGCGCGTGAGATGCGTTCTTGGCTATTGTAGACGATTCGGGTGAGGCGTTTGGTGTGCTGTCAGTCGTCCGGCGTGGAACCGCCGCCCGAATCGCACGAGGCCGCCACGCTGCGCGCGTGCCCTAACGTATGACCCACCACTAGTCGATGACAAGCGCCGAGTTCAGCGCCCGATACCAACTGCTCAAGCCCGTTGCCGACGGAAAGGTCCGCACGCTCAACGCGTTGGCCGTGGCGACAGGGAAAGTCATCATGGTGCATTATCTCGTTGGCTCCGCCGACGAGAATAACGCATTGCTCGCGCGCGTGCGCGCACTGCCCGAAGTCGGGCGGCTCAAAGTGATCGAGACGCTGGATGTCGAAGGACACCCGGTGGTGGTGACGCAGTTCATTCAGGGCTTCGAGTCGCTCGAGGTGTGGCTTTCTTCGCACACGACCGGCGGATCGTCAGCGGCGCCTGGTGCGAAACAGATCAAGGTGACGATGCGTCGCCCGGACGAGGCCGAGCCGCGGCATGGATCGACGCAACCGATTCGCGCGGGCAGCGGCGGAGCGGGGAAGGTAGCCTCCCCGCCATCGCCACCGGTCGCGCCGCCGCCTTCGGCGGCGGGCGCGACCATGGCGATGACGCAGCCAATGGCGCCGGTCGCACCACGAACCCCCGCGGCGCCGCCGGCACCACCACCGGCTCCGCCGGTGGTGCCGCCCGCGCCGCCGCGTCCGCCCGCCGCGGCGGCTCCTTCGTCGTCGCCGCCCAACGACGCCGGCGAATTCACGCGACTCTTCAACTCGATGACCGGGAGTGCGCCTCCCGGCGCGACCGCACCGTCGCCGCGTCCGGCACCGCCGTCCTTCGCGCCGCCGCCGCCGCCACCGCCGCCACCAGCTCCCACTCGCTCCCCAGTCGCTCCGCCGTCCGTTAGTCAACCGGTCTCGGCGACCGTCGAAAAACCAGCGCCGCCGCCGCCGCCGCCGCCGGTCGCGTTACCATCTCCGCCGCCGCCGCCGGCCGCCCAGCCCGGAGAGTTTACGCGCATCTTCCAGAAGGGCGGCTTCACCGGCAGCTCGACACCTCCGACACCGAGTGCGCCGCTCTACTCGCCTCCGGTTGGCGGGCCGAGCGCGCCGCGTCCGATGATTCCGACTCCGCCATCGGCCGCGCCGCCGCCGCGGTTCATGCCGGCGCCGAACGTGATGCCGCCCTCGCCGGCGCCGCGCGGTGCGAGTGCGACCGGTATGATGAGTGCGAGCCAGCCCAAACCATTCGAGGCGCCGCCGACCGTTCCGCCCGTCGCGCCCCCGCCGCCGACCCCTCCTGCTCCGTTCATCCCGGAGCCGCGACTCGGCGCGATGGGCCTGCCCGGTATGCGTCCCCCGGCGCCATCGATGCCGCCCGCTCCGCACATGCCGCAGATGCCGCACGTTCCGCCCGCGCCGTCCGCGCCGCACTTCGGGATGATGCCCGGCGCGATGCCTTCGGTGCCGCATCCGCAGTCGTCGAGCGCGCCCGGCTCATCGCCATCGGCCGCGCCGATGATTCCGGTGCCGACGCTCCCGCCGCCAGTGTTCGCCGCGTCCACTCCCGCCGCGCACGTCCCGAGCGAATTCACCCGCATCCTGAGCTCGGCCACGCCGCCCGCCGTGCCCGCCGTCCAGGCGCCGGCGCCTAACGCCACGCCTAACGCCACGCCTAACGCAGGGCCTAACGCCGCCCCCGCGCCCCACAAGCCGTCTTACATGCCGGTGGTCGTAGCGCTGAACGTCATATTCATTCTGGCGATCGCGCTCATCGCGTACTTCGTCGTGAAGAAATAGGAGGCAGGGAAGCGCGCGCGCTCAGGGACAAGGGAACAGGGAACGGGGACAAGGGAACGGGGAAAAGGAACAGGGAAAAAGGAACAGGGAAAAACGAGGAAGCCACATCAATGTGTTCAGCTTGGGAGAATCCCGGCCACTCGCCCCTTTCCCGTTTCCCCACGGCGGCGTAGCCGCCGCTTCCCAAGCGCAAGCGCCTCCCCGTCGTTCGGCCGCTTCCCAAGCGCAAGCGCCTCCCCGTCGTT
>JANWIK010000206.1 GCA_025449955.1 Gemmatimonadaceae bacterium | reverse complement strand
CGGGTGGTGCGGGCACGAATATACGAATGCCGGCCTAAACCGGCAATACCGGTCGTCCCTTGCGCCCACCCCGACAGTCACTGCCCAACTTGCGCCGACGTCACGTAAAACTCGGTGTCCCCGAAACACGATGTCGGAACCCCGCGATGCTCCTCGAACGTGAGCGCAACGCGCTTCCCCATGTTCTGCTCGATCTGTTTCGCGACCGTGCCGTCACGCACGGTGAAGTGAAAGATCTGGGGCATCGTGCCCGGCAAGTTCGCCATGGCTAACTCGCCTTCCCACGTCTTACACACCCAACCTTCCTTCGCGAATTTCTGCACGTAACCCGAACGCTCGCCGTGCCCGTACGAGAAGGTCAGTGTCGACCAGCCGTACAACACGACGAGCAGAATCGGAATCAAGAACAGCATGGCAACGTATCGCTTCCACTTGAGGCGACGTTTCTTCGGGGCTGGAGCCTGCGTCGCCACGTCTTCCGTGTTGTAGGCCCGCGGCGGATGTTCCAATTCTTCAGCCATGTGGCAGCTCCATAGGAGTAGAATTTCTGCGACAGACGCGCACGCTCGCCGGCCAACGGCGCATCCCTTCGCCCAGCAGTCCCGTTAGCTTTCGCGCATGACCTTCGCGCCTCGCCGACGCACCGCCACAACGATCGTTGGCGGCGTCCCCGTCGGCAGCTCCCACCCGGTGGTCGTGCAGTCCATGACCAACACCGATACCGCGGACGCTGAAGCTACCGCGGCGCAGGTCGTGGCGCTCGCCCGCGCCGGCTCGGAGCTCGTGCGAATCACCGTCAATACGACCGAAGCAGCTGCCGCTGTCGAAGAGATCGCGCACCGCGTCGTCGATGCGGGCGTCCACGTCCCGATCATCGGCGACTTCCACTACAACGGGCATCAACTGCTCGATCGCTATCCGGCCTGCGCGCGCGCCCTCGCCAAGTACCGCATCAATCCCGGCAACGTGGGCGGCAAACGCCGTGACGAAAACTTCCGTACGATAGTGCAGATCGCGGTCGCTAACGACAAGCCCGTCCGCATCGGCGTCAACTGGGGCTCGCTCGACCAGGACCTGCTCACCGCGCTCATGGACGAGAACGCCCGGAGTGCAGCCCCGCGTGACGCGCGCGCCGTGTACATCGATGCCATGCTCGAGAGCGCGCTGCGCTCCGCTCAGCTCGCCGAAGAGACGGGCTTGGCACATGACCGGATCATCCTGTCCGCCAAGGTGTCCGGCGTGCGCGACCTGATCGATGTGTATCGCCTGCTCGCCGCCCGCTGCGACTACCCGCTCCACCTCGGCCTCACCGAAGCGGGACTCGGAATGAAGGCCACGGTGGTGAGCACGGCCGCGCTGTCCATTCTGTTGGGCGAAGGCTTGGGCGACACGATTCGCGTGTCACTCACGCCGCGTCCGGGCGGCGATCGCACCGAAGAAGTGTTGATCGCGCAGCAAATCCTGCAGTCGCTCGGTATGCGGACGTTCACGCCGCAGGTTTCCGCGTGCCCGGGATGCGGCCGCACGACGTCCACCTTCTTTCAGAAGATGGCCGAAGACATCCAGACGTATTTGCGCGAGCAGATGCCCGTGTGGCGTTCGCGGCATCCCGGCGTCGAGGAGATGCGCGTGGCCGTGATGGGATGCGTCGTGAACGGCCCCGGCGAGTCGAAGCACGCGAACATCGGCATCTCGCTGCCCGGCACGTTCGAGGAGCCCAAAGCGCCTGTGTTCGTGGACGGGAAGCTTGTCGTCACGCTCAAGGGCGATCACATTGTCGCCGAGTTCCTGTCGATCCTCGAGGACTACGTGGCGCGCACCTATCCGGCGCCCGAGAGCTCCGTCGCCGCAGCGACTCAAGTCCGTTAGGCGCGGCGCCCTGGTTGCGCGGAACGCTCGCCTAACGCCGACAGCATCGCCCCCAACTCGGCCATGATGGGTGCCGCGAATCCCGCGGCCTCGAGCCGTTGGTGCACGGTGCGAAACCACTGCATCGTGCTCTCGCGACCGGCGCCGTCGATCGCGTACGCCCACACGGTGCCGGGAAAGCTCGTCCTCGTGAGGTCGGCGAGCAGCGTGCCCGCCGCGTGCGCCACCACCGCCGCTATCACCCAACGCCCGCGCTCGTCCGCGGCCGCCAGTCGGTCGACGAGATCCACTCGGCGTTCCTCGGCTGTCATCTCGACGCCGTGGGCGTCGTAGCGTCGCTCCACCACGGCCAACAGTGCGGCCAGCACCGCCGCGCCGAACTTCTCGCCGATGCGCGCCTCCAGCATCTCGACCGAAAACCCGTCGCGCACGTAGTCCTGCACCACGTCGCGCAGCACACCGCTCACCACGGTCTCGTCGTCACGATCGTAGCGCGACAGGATCACCGCCACGTTAGGCGCGGCCGTGAGATAGGGCAGGCGCGTTCCGCGGCGCACTTGTTGGTCGTGATGCTTGGCCGCGAAGGCCAGCGCGTGGTTGATGGGATCCGAGTACCCGGTCATCTACGCGCGCACCGTCGAATGAGCAAACCGCTTGACCAGCCGCTCGAGACCGGCCACGTCGTGATCGCCGAACGCCCGCACCGTGTCGGCATCGATGTCGAGCACCGCGATCAACGCGCGCGCATCGTCGAACACCGGCACGACGATCTCCGACCGCGACCGTGCATCGCACGCGATGTGGTCGGCGAACTCCCGTACGTCGGGCACCACCACCGTCCGGCCCGTCGCCGCCGCCCGCCCGCACACGCCGCGTCCGAACTCTATCGTTAGGCAGCCGAGTGTCCCTTGATATGGGCCGACGACGAGGTGCTGTCCGGGCTCGAGCACCTGGTAGAATCCCGTCCACAGAAAGCCGAAGGAGTGGTGCAGCACCGCCGCCATTGTCGCCATGATCGCGACGCGGTCCGAGATGCCCTCCAGCACGGCGTCCAGATGCGCGCCGAGCTCGGCATATGCCGCCGGGCGCGACACGCCGCGCAGATCGAGGGTCACCTCAGCCATGGATTCAGTGCTCCGCCATTGCGTTAGGCGCCGCTGCTGAGGCGCGCCAGGAACAGTCGATCGAGAACGAACAGGACGCCGCCGTGCGCCGCCAGTGCCGCCGCGATGCCCAGCACATCGAGACGCTTGAGGAGCGCGACACCGGCCCACAAGAGCACCGTGGCGCCGGCCACCAACCAGAGATCCGCGATGATGGCCAGTCGCACGTGCGTCGTGAGCCGGAGCGCGCCGGCGAAGTCCCGTTCGCCGAGGCCGTGCCACCGAACGAGTGCGAAGCACGACTCCGCCGCCCCGCACAGCACCATCATGATCGCGAACGACGTGGCGAGCGGTGCAGCATCGCGCCGCAGCCGCAGCGCGGCAAAGACGCCGGCACCCACTACGAAGCTCGCCGCACCCCACACAAGAAGTTGGAGCAGGTGCACTCGCTCCACGCTGTACAGCGCCGGCGACCACACCTCAAACCGTGCGCCTGAAAAACCCGAAGACCCGCGTCACACGTTGCAATCTACGACGCGCGCCTTACGGAGCAACGATGATCGCGGGCTGCCGTTCGTTGTTGGCGCGTGTCAGCACCACGCTCGTGCTCTTTGGCGACGACACGAGGAACGACACGATCGCGCCTGACACGTCGTTCGGATTGGTGACACCCAAGCAGAACGTCGCGCTGCAGGTTGGCTCACCGATGCCAAGGGTATCGCTGGCCACGGGCGTGACCGCACCGGAGCTCACGTTCGCTTCCACGATGGTTGGCGTGCCTGTGTTCGATTGGTATACGACCGACTTGCCGTCCGCCGACCACACCGGCGAAAAAGCGCCACCAGCCTCGTGGCTCAGTTGGACCGCCGCACCTCCGCTCGACGCAACGACGAACACCTGGGAAGTACCGGTGCGAGTCGATGTGAATGCGATCTGCGAGCCGTTGGGGCTCCACGCGGGCGATTGCTCCGGCACGGTCACGTCGGAACCGGTCGCGAGTTGTGTCGCAGTCGGGAACCCGGTATCCGAAAGCGCAGGTGCCGGTACGATCCAGATCCGCGGAAGTCCCGTGCGATTGCTGGCGAACGCAATCTGGTCGCCGTGCGGACTCAAGGCAGGCTCGAAATCGTTCGCCGCATTGTTAGTCACGCGGTGTTGCACCGCACCGGCCGTGTCCGCGATGTAGACCTCCTGATTGCCGTCGCGGTCCGAAGTGAACACCAGGAGACCACCCGCGCTGCGCGGATCGGTGTCGTTGCCTGCGTCGTTGGTGACCCGGATCGAGCTGTCGTTGCGGAAGAGATAGAGGTGAGACGGACCATCCACATCCGAGACGTACACAAACGTCGGCAAACTGGCCTTTGGCGACGTGGCCGATCCTGAGCATGAAGGCAGGATTGGCGCGCACAGCACGAACGAAGCGAATCCCAGTGGTCGCAACCTTTTCATCACTGGCCGACCGCCTCAATCAGCCGTTCCGCCAGCAGATCCTCGAGCAGCTGATGCACCGCTCGTGTGGCCTCGCCCTGCTCGACTTCATATTCACCCACGAGTGTATTCGTGATTTGCTCTTCAGTGCACCGCTGCTCGAGTAGCGCCCAGATCCGTGAGCCCGCGTCGTTCAACGAGAAGTAGCGCTTCGTGTGCAGGTGCAGAAGAACCGCCCCGTCACTCAGCGACGCCGATAGAGCATCGGAGGCAATGCGATAGCGCATCAGGCGACAGCCTCGACGATGGTAGCGGAAATACGCTGTAATTGTTCTGAGGAGTGCTGCAATGAGAAGCACGGCACGGTTTCAACCATCGTGCGCAGCATGGCGAGGTTCCCGCTGCTGTACGTGTCTGTCACAAGCAAGAATGTCGACTGGCGGATTAGCGCGACCAGGGCTGCCGTGGGTGCGAGGGGCGACAACCGATCTGTCGTCCCTCGCTCGAGTACGATGACACCGGCCAGAGTTGCGTGGCGTGCATAGCTCGCCTCGACCGATACGCGGTGACGGTTGTCGTGCCAGTCGACGAACGGATGGTACTGACGCAGCTCCGGAAACCAGGCGGCGAGTTCGATACTCACGTGCAGTGGTTTCCGCCAGGCGTGCGCCACGACGCCAGCCGAGCTTTGTTCCAGCACCACACCGTCGTCGCCTAACACTGGCCAGCCGCGACGTGCGAGGGCATACGTGAGCGTCGACTTGCCGCACCCGCTCGCCCCGGTGAGTAGCCATGCGCGTCCATCGGGGGCGAGCACGCCTGCGGCGTGGACATGGTAACGGCCGAGTGCGCGGAGTTTGAGCATTGCGCCCACCCGCGCCAACACCTGTCTTGCCGACCGGGGAGCCGCGCTGTAACCTGGGCCGCGCTGTAGTCGGCCGTGCACAAGGTGAAGTTCAGCACGGTGCTCGGGGTCCACGAGGCGCGATATCGAACCCTGCGTCACACCATCGATCGGGCCGCAGCGCCAGCGCGTCTCGCCTAACTCTGCCGATGTGAAAACGGGAGCGCACATAGCAGCCGCGCCCCCGTCCTGTGATTTGCCTGCAGAAACCAACGTCGCCATCTAAGGCAGCGGCTGGCCCGCGCCGCCAGGCTGAACAGTCGGACTCTGAGATGGCAGGATGTCCGGATTTCCGCTGCCGCAACCCTTTGGACCGCACGATATCCCCTGTAGCATCAGCACAAATGCGGCCGCTCCAAGAATGTTCTGCGTGAGAACGGTGAGCGACTCGTGCGTCGTGAGGCGCGGCGCGACCCATGGCCTTCGACGGCCACGTTGTAAGTCGTGCACGTGCTCGACGGTCTGCCAGCTCATAGAATCGGATGCCAGGGAGGAGGGATCAAGCGGCAGTGTAACCCGCTATCAAACATAGACGCACTGCTGGGCGAGGCCGCCACACCAGACCTCGCCCAATTTGCGCGCCTACGGCTGCGACGCGCCAATCCCGTAAGTCACAAAACTCCACGCCGAGTTCGCGTTGCCCGATACGCTTCCATCGCCAAAGAACTCTGCAGGCCCCGTTGTGAAGGTAGCGATCTGAGCACCTTTGGGAAGCTGCGAGTACTTGGCCTTGAGCCTGCGCGTGCCGTCCACCAATAGAACCACACTGTCGGTCCCGAACTTTCTCAGAAGATAAGTGTGGGCAGTCGACGCACTCACAGCAAATTGCGACACGCCGCTTATGAATTGCGCTTGGGGAATATGAAAGCCGCCACCTAGAAAAGCGTACTGGACAAATCCAACGTCCGCATTGGTAATCCCAATGGCAGCCATTCGCGTACCGTCCAAAAAACCAAAGACAGTTTCGGGACGCGCCGTACCCTGATTGCTCGCCAACTTTGCTACGCGAGCCTCGATGTACGCTGGCGTTGCCGGGGCAAGGGAGTCACGTCTAAAAAGGTAGTAGTCCTTCGCGTTGGTCACCTCGAGGGAATCCACGCCGGCTGCTTGAGACCAGACCTCGGACGCTTCGCCAAACGGCGACATGCTACCCGTGCGCCACAGCGGCTTCGCGTGCTGATCGGCGGCAGAGTCCGTCGGAGCATTATAAAAGAGGGACCAAACAGTCTGGTTTGGCGCCGGCCAATCCGCCCCAACGATTAGAAAGAACGTGAAATTGGTTACCTGGAGCGGAGACGTGAACGCAATCGTACGGCGCTGGCTGACGGTGTCCGTGCTCGCCACGACTTGTTTGGCCGACAGCCGTTCGGTCCAGTGGACATACGGCTGGTTAGGCGCGGTAAACGTTCCCGTGCCGTCGAAGGTCGCAACCTGCATCGCGCAAGGAGGAGAGCAGGTGCCCGAAGTCTGCGTCACAGTCGGCCCGCTGATCACCGCGAGGAACACGCCGGTCGTGTCCGTCGGAACTGGACCAGCTTGGTTGCTGCCGATAGGAAACGAAAGAAAGTTCCGCACTCCAAACTTCATCGTCCACGTCTTCTTAGTACCCACAGTGGTCACCGTCGCTGCCGCTGCGTACACGCGAACGTTGACGTTCTGTGTGCCATAAATCTGCCCGTCGATACCGGGGGCTACATCGCCCGCGCCACCCTGCAACGGCGTCAACGTAACGTTGCCGTTTTCGTCAACCGAACCCATCACGACGCCCAAGTTCCCCGTTGGAAGAACGGTCGGCGTCTGCGCCGGCGGCGTCACACCCATAATCGAATTCGAACGATCACTGCAACCGACCACAGCCACCACCGCAGCCGCGACACTCGCAGCGCGAATTGCCGAAGTGCTTCCAAGGCGCCGAGACATCGTCTTCCCCCGAGCGCCTGCGTCGGCGCTCATTCTTTGGATGCCTCTGGGCCGTTATCGCCAGCCGCAGAAGCAAGGTTTTGGGTCTGTGACGAAGCCGCGCTCGAACCGCCCGCCGCTCCGCCCTGCTTGTCACATTAGACGAGTCTAACCTTGCGGTGGTCACAGCCGAACACCCAACCGCCACCACCGGCCCAATTATTCGCCCAACCAGCGAATTTTTCAAGAGTTGCGAGCGACTATCTCAAGCTGAGACTGCGATCGGCTCGCCTCGACTCCACATTAAAATCCCTCGAATTCGCGCGCCCCGACCCCGAATCAATCCCGTCAGTTCTTCCAGCGCGCGGACGGGCGTACGCGCGATGCGAACGACGACCACGAGCGATGCCAGTGTCGCCGTGGCGCTCATCGCACCGGCGCTCGACAGCGGTGCGCTCAGCAGCACGCAATCGTATCGGCGCCTAACGTGCTCGAGCAGCTGCATCACGTCCGCCGTCATCGCATCCAATGCGTCGTGCGCGCCGAAGGCGCCGCTCGGCAACACGTCGATCGTCCGATCGCGATCGACCACCACGCTGCGCACCGCTGCGGCCCACTCGACGCGGCCCGCAAGCACGTCGACGAGGCCGGGTGTACCGCGCACGTGTGTCACCGACGACAGCGACTGTCGCTCGACGTCGGTGTCGATGACTAACACAGTGCGCACGTGACGCGCCGCGACCGCGGCGAGATTCGCCGCCACGACGGCGGTCGTGAGTGCATCGTCGCCCACGAGGGACAGGAGCGGGAGGTTGTCCGAGCGATCGGCGAGTTGCGCGAAGAGAAGCCGGTACGCGTCCGACGCGAGCTCGACTAACGGGGGCATCTCCAGGTCCGCGCGTCGCCGCCGCACCGGCGCCGCCGGCGTCACGCCGATCGCGGCCAATGCGGACGCGCCGGCGATCGACTCCGCTTCGTCCGCATCGGACACCCGCGGCTTGCGCACCTCGAATGCGAGCACCACGGCGAACCCGACGACCAGGCCTAACGCCGCGGCGGCCGCGATGATTGCGGGTGCTGACGCGCCGATCGCCGCGACCGACCGTGCGCGCGCATCCGCCGCATCCATGTCGTGATCCACGTCCCGCGCATGCACGAGCCATCGCCGCGCGGACCCCAACGCCGCCGCCGCGGAATCGCGCGTTCTCATGAGCACCGCAGTATCGGCGAGCGAAACCGCCGCCGGGCCCAAACCCATGCGCGTGATCGCGGCTGCCAACACCGACCGCTTGCCCTCGGCCTCCTGCTCCAATTGCTTCCCGATCTGCGTTAGGCGTGTGGTGAGCGCGACGAAGATCGGATCGACCCCGCGTGGTGCGCCGAATGCCGCACGGCTCGAGTCGATGCGAGCGATAGTGTCGAGAAGCGCCACCGCGCGTCGATCCCCCTTGAGCGCCGTCGCCGAGCCGAGCGCACGGTACGACGCCGCCAGCGGTGCGTCGTGGGCGCGACGGAGCAGCGTCGTTAGGCCTGTGAGATCGGCGGCCAACGAATCCCGGCGGCTGTTGTCCAGGGGCGCGCTGTCGGACACGGCCCGCGTCGCCGGCTCGCGCCCCGCGTGCAATGACGAGTCCGTCGTGCGAAGCACGACGCCGGCCATCCGAATGTGTTCCAGAATCGCTGTCGTATCAGGTCGCGTCCGCATTGGCGGCAGCGCTGCCCGAACCGCGCGTCGCTCCTCCAACGGCGCCACCACGGTCGACACGAGCACGACGATGAACACCGCGAGACCAACGACGCTCACGAGCAGTGGGCGCCGGTACACGTTGCGCGCCCGACGACGAATCCATGTCGGCGCGCGCACCGTCGACGCGATCGGAGACGACGAGACGAGCGCCTCAGTGTCCGCGTCTTCGCTCTGCATAGCGGTCACCGGATGCTCCGGCCCACCGATCACGTTTCCCGACTCGGACATCGCTCCCCGTTCAGGCATCGACCCTTGATGGACGCCCACCCGGTGTCCGCCGTCAGCACTGCCAGTTCTCTACGGCTCGCCGAACGGGTCACCCGGCGGAGCCACGAGAGACTTGGTCGGCGCAGGTAGCTCGCGACGATCCACCCACCGACCGAAATCGCCCGCAATCGCGAGCCAATGCGCGCGCTGGGCGAACGGTCCGGCCGCGTGTGCGCGGCGCGACGCGACGCCTCGCAAGGTGGTGATCTCGAGTTCGGCGATCGCCCTCACCTGCTCCGCAGCGTCTTGGTCGGACGCCAGTGCCAACAACTTGTCCGCCACGGCTCGCTGGGCCACGCGCTGTAGCGCCGCCAATTTCGGCGGCGATGCAGCTCGCGCATTCCATGTGTCGGCCACGAGCGAGTCCATCGTTTCTTCGAGCGTCAACGCGTTGGGCGAATCGGCCGCAAAGCGAACGAGACGGGCCGCGCGCTCGGGCTCCAGAACGTCGTCCACTACCATTTGCGCGAGCGTGCGCGCGGCGCCGAGCTCGTCGAACGCCGGCCGCGTGCGGCTGCCGAACAGCTCGACCGACGACTCGTACAAATAGGGCCTCGGGCCTAACAGAGCCAGCACCGTGTCGGGAATCGCCAGTTCGGCCGGCGCGAGCGCGCCTAACAATTGGTGCAGCGCCGATCGCTGCTCGGAGCCAGGCAATGGACGCGTTTCTTGTTGGCCATCGCCGCTCAACGCATTCGCGTACTCCATCCCGCCGATCGTCTTGGCTAACGAATTGATCGCGAATCGATGAAGGAAATACACCGGCACGAACCGCTCTTGCAACAACGCCACGGGCTCACCGGAGCGAATGTTCCGCAGACCGAACTTTGCCAACGCCGCCCGGCGCACCGCCATCTGGTCGCGCAAGAACGCGCTCGGCGATGCTTGGTCATCCCAGAGGTTGGTGCGCGGATCGGACGCGAAGTCAGGGCGTGCATCGGCGTCGGACAGGAACAAATAACCGTTGCGAAGACCGTCGGCGACGATCGCGCGGAGCGAGTCCGTTTCGGATCCGCGAGGGAAAATGCCGTAGCCCCAGTGAATCGCCCACTCATCATATGGACCAGGGCCGGATGCGTATGCCTGGCTGATGTCGATACTCCCGTCGGGCGCCATCCGCACGCGCGGAGGCGGATAGTCCATCACCGACCCGCGATCGTAGGTCGACGCGATGTAGTTGTGCGCCAGGCCTAACGTATGACCCACTTCGTGCGCGGCCTTCTGCCGAGCGCGCGCGAGCACGAACGCGGTGTCCGCGGCCGACGATGCCGCACTCATCAACCCCGCGTACAGATTGTAGTCCGTTCGCTCCCGGTGCGAATCGAGCCGCGCCACGCCCTTGATGATCTCGCCCGTGCGCGGATCGCCAAGGGATCCACCAATCGACCAACCGCGTTCGTTTCGGTTCTCCCACATCACCACGTTGTACCGCGCATCCATTGGATCGACGCCTTCCGGCAAGTCCTCGACGCGAAACGCGCCTTTGAGACCTGCGTCGTCGAACGCCTTGATCCACCAGCTCACGCCTTGCTTCACCGCAGTTCGGATCGGCTCCGGAATCCCGCGGTCGACGTAGTACACGATGGGATTCTTGATCGGACTATTCGGGTCCGCCGGATTCACACGCTCCAGCCTGTGACGCGCGATCCATCGCTGATCGAGCGAGCCCTGAATCGGCTGACCGTAATCTTTAAAGGTCACGGCGAAGTACCCGACGCGTGGATCGAGCGTCCGCGACTCATATCCGGAATCGGGCAAAGGCACTAGTGACAGATGCTGGCGCAGCGTGATTGCCGTCGGATCGGGAAGAATCGAAGTCACGATGTCGCCGGGTCCGCCGCCCGTTAACGCGAACGTCAATGACGCATCGATCTCGGTGTTCTCAGGAAACGCTTTCGTGTACGGTGCAAAAACGGCCGAACGATCCCGCGCCAGGGCGTATGAACCCTGTTTGCTGTCGCTCAGTGTCGCTGCGACGTGCACCCAGTCTCGAAATACCAGGTCGCTCGCATCGACGAGCATACGGCCGTCGGCGTCCTCGGCAACGATCGGCAGCGCCGCGACCGTACTGGGAGGGAACGACTCCCGCACGCTGCGCGCGTTGTCCTCGTTAGGCGAAGAGCTGCGATAGCTCCAGTTCTCCAGCACCAGCAACACCTTGTTCCCCGCGCGATCGAATCGCGCCACATATGCGCCGACATCGGCTGCACGATCCAATCCGATCGGGTTGGATCCCAGGCCGGTCGCCAGGGAAACGAATAACAGCGCACGCGTCGAGTCGTGGGGGACCTCGAGCAACACGCGACCACCTTTCGTATCGACGTCGAGCGGCAGAAAGCCGTTCCAGTGCTTCATGCCGACCGTCTTCGACGCAATCGTCACGTTAGTCGTGTCGCGGCTGGTCGCAGGCGACAGCAGCTCGGCTGGCGTGGCGCGTGCCGGTTGACTTGCACACGCCAGTGCGCTCATGCACACCACGAATCGAGCGAGAGTTCGCGCCATGGTGTTACGGGATGAAGGAATGGAGGGAATCTGCGCGATGGCCAGTCTGAACGCGGAAGAAACTAAACGGGGGCGAGGGTGACCGTCACCCTCGCCCCCGTCTGCACGGCAACGCCGCGAGCTTCTTACGTAACTACTGAACCGTGATCGAGCCCTTCATCCCTAGGGCGAGGTGCGGGACGCAGTGGATCGGATACGTTCCCTTCGGCACCTTCGCGAAGGAGATCGTCTCGCTGTCGCCGGCGTTCATGAGGAAGTTGCTCTGCAGCGGCGCCATCTGATTGGGCATGTTGGCCGTCAACTGCGCTGTCGATCCAGCAGGAATCGTCGTCGAGTCGAAGGCGACGTCGTGCGGGCCGCCCGAGACCATCGTGAACTTGACCCCATCGCCCTGCTTGATGGTGAGGGTGGCTGGTTCGAAGCGATAGCCCTTGTCGTCACCTACCATCTTCACGTCCCACGTCTTTCCGGTGATCGGTGCGGCAGCCGACGTCGAAGCGGCGCCGCCTGCAGCGGGAGCAGCGGCCGGTGCGGCGGCGCTCTCGCTCGCTGCCGGCGCGCTTGCCGCCGTCGAGTCCGAGGTCGATGCCGCGTTCTTCGAGCCGCCACACGCGCCAAGGACGAATGCGCCGGTGATCAGCGCTACCTGTCCGATGAACCGCATTGCTTGAGGCCTCCAGTGCCGAGCTGTTGCAAAGTTGCTGGGATTGGCTCCGCGTCCCGTGACGCCGAGCATTGTGAACTTATTCACATGGATTCTGAAAGGCAAACCGCACGGCGGTTCGAGGCATTGGCCGTGCCAATCATGGCTCGCGACAACCAGCAGGCGTCAAGAACGAAAACGGGAGCGCCGCGCAAGCGACGCTCCCGTTTATCCGGCGAAAGTCCCAGCTCTTACCGCACAATAACGCTGCCGGTCATGCCTGGATGAATCGAGCAGTGATAGGCGAACGTTCCGGCGGTGTTGAACTGGCGGCTGATCGACGTGTTCATGTACGGCGCATCAACCGTTCCGAGGTTCGCTGGGGTTCCGGGCGGCGTCGGCGTGTTGAACGTCACCGTATGCCCGAGTGACTGGAAAACCCAAGTGACCGTGCCGCCTACTTTGATGGTTGTCGTCGGCGGAACGAACTGCTGGCCGGTCGTGGCGGTGACGGAGGCGGTCAGCGGAATATCCGCGACCGTGACGCTACCGCTCCCGTTTTTCGTCACGCCGCCCGACGACAGCGACGCCGAGATTGTGACCGGGCCGCCGAGCGCGACAGATGTAACCAACCCTGAGCCACTCACGGTTGCGACCGTTTCATCGCTCGACGACCAGGTGGGTGCGCCGAGTCCGCTCATCGAGTGACCGTTCTGATCGAGCGGTGTTGCCGACATCTGCGTGGTCGTGCCCGGCGCACCAAAAATGGTTTGGGTGTCCGGTTGAACCTGGAGGCTGGTAAAGACTGGTGGGTTGGGTCCGACACCACCGCCACCGCCGCCGCCGCCACAGCCGGCAACCACGACCGATGCGAGGATCATGACCATAGAAGCGCGCATAAAATCCCCCGGGCCTGCGAGTGAAGAAACAGAAAACCAGACAGTCAAGGTTCAATCTTGAACGAACGTCGGCGCGGACTAACTGGCGCACCGAGCGCTTTCTCGCCGACGTGCCGCTTATGACTTCGCGAAAAGACCACCCAGCGCCCTGCCGTCTCCACGCTCCATCGCAACCTCGGCCGCGAGACTGACATCGTCGCGAAAGATGCTCGCTACCGCCAGTGTCTTGCCTTTACTCTGGTAGGCAAGCACACAATCGCGCTTGCCAATCGAGCCCTGAATTTCGATGCGATCCCAGCCCGACGCATGACCGACGTACGCGATCGTGACGTCATAGTGGGCGCTCCAGAAAAACGGAGCGGCACGAAAAGGTTCCCGCGCCCCGAGCAGGTTGCGCGCGGCCGCCTGACCCTGCCGCTCGGCAACCACCCAATGCTCGACACGGATCGGCTCGCCGCTCCACGCGTCAGGCCCTCGCGCGCTGTCGCCGGCGGCGAAGACGTCTGCCGCGTTCGTTTCGAGCAGTTCGTTCACGCTGACGCCGCGATCCATCGCCAATCCGGCCGCCTCGGCGATCGCGACGTTAGGCCGAACGCCGATCCCCGCCACGATGAGGTCGCCGGCGAGAGTCTGCCCGTTGTCCAGCACGACGCCGTCGGCGCCGAACGAGGCCACGGTGCGTTGCAGATGGAACACCACCCCGTGCTCCTCGTGCAGTTGCTTGACGAACTTGCCTAACTCCGCGCCCAACACCTTCTCGAACGGCACCGCTTCGGGCGCCACCACGTGCACGTCGAGACCACGCGCACGGAGCGACGCCGCCACCTCGAGTCCGATAAAGCTCGCGCCGATTACGATCGCGTGTTTGGCTGAACCGGACGCCGCCACGATCCGCCGGCTGTCGGCCAGCGAACGCAAGTAGTGCAGTCGCGGAGTATCGGAGCCTGGCACGCTGAGCCGGATCGGGCTCGCACCAGTGGCGAGCAGCACGCGATCGAACTGGTGCTGGGCACCGCCGTCGAGCGTCACACGCTTCGCCTTTGCGTCGAGCGACGCGACCTTGCCGCGTACCACGTCGATGCCGTGTGACTCATCGAAGCCGGTTGGCCTCAACGGAATCCATTCTTCGGGCGCGTTCCCAGCCAGGTAGTCCTTCGAGAGATTCGGACGATCGTACGGCGAGTCGACGTCGGCATCGATCACGGTGATGCGTCCGTCGTAACCTTCCCGGCGCAGCATTTCTGCTGCCGCGTTGCCCGCAGCCCCTCCGCCGATGATGCCGATGCTCTTGGGTTGCGGGGCGCTCCGTCGAGACGGTTTGGGCGTCGGCGCCAACGGCTCACGCTCGACCTTCTCGGTGACGTATGCCATACCGCCGCGCATCTCGACACGCCAAGACGCGACGGGGTTCAGCGCCGGCGCGTGCAGCGCTTCTCCGGTGCGCACGCTAAAACACGCGTGGTGCCAGGGACAGT
>JANWIK010000205.1 GCA_025449955.1 Gemmatimonadaceae bacterium | reverse complement strand
CGCGCGGCGCTTCCCTAACGACCGGCGCCAGCCGGTCGGCTTCCCGGCTGTTTCAGTCCGCCTTCCGCTTTCACCGCGGGTGCGCTTCCCGTTCCGCCGCCGGCGCCGGCCGCGGCAAGGTCGCCTTCCAAGAAGGTCGTGTCGTGCTTCCGGGATTTGAGCATGCCGGCGAATCCGTGTTTGTCGCTGGCTTTGATGTACGCGTCGCGCGGTTCGACGAGATTGGCGTCGACGAGATCGATCAGCGCGTCGTTGAGCGTCACCATACCGAGCCGCTTGGACGTCTGCAGGATCGACGGGATCTGGAAGGTTTTGCCTTCGCGGATCAGGTTCGAGACGGCGGGAATGGTGAGCAGCACTTCGCGCGCCGCCACACGGCCGCCGCCCACTTTCTTGCACAGCACCTGCGAGATCACGCCGCGCAACGATTCGGAGAGCATGACGCGAATCTGCGCTTGACGGTCGGGTGGGAATTGGTCGATCAGGCGATCGACGGTGCTCACGGCGCTCGTCGTGTGAAGCGTACCAAACACCAAGTGACCGGTCTCGGCCGTCTCGATGGCGATCGACACCGTTTCGAGGTCGCGCAGCTCGCCAACCAGAATGATGTCCGGGTCTTCGCGCAGCGCGGCGCGCAGCGCGTGTTTGAACGACTGCGTGTGCAGGCCTACTTGGCGCTGCGTGATGATGCACTGCTTGTTCTGGTGCACGAACTCGATCGGATCTTCGATCGTGACCACATGGTCGCTGCGCGTGCGGTTGACGAGATCGATGAGCGCGCAGAGCGTGGTCGACTTGCCGGATCCGGTCGGGCCGGTCACGAGCACCAGGCCGCGCGGGAGGTGGCACAACCGCTGCACCTCTTCCGTTAGGCCGAGCTCGTCGGCGGTCACGACGCGGGCGGGAATGACGCGGAACACGGCTGCCGCGCCGCGGCGGTCGCGGAACGCGTTGCACCGGAAGCGCGCGAGGTTCTCGATCTCGTACGCGAAGTCGGTGTCGTTGATGCTTTCGAATTCGCGCCGGTTCCGGTTGGGCATGAGGGCGTGCATCATGCTCTCGAGCGTCTGGTTGTCGAGGGGCGCGCGTCCCTCGATGCGCGCCATCTCGCCGTGGAGGCGCAGGATCGGCGGCTCGCTCACGCGGAGGTGCAGGTCGGACGCGCCTCGGCTCACCAGCTGCTCGAGCAAATAGTGGATCTCGCGGCGAATCTCCTCCGACACGGCCGGCGCCGAGTCGGTGTCCTCGACCGCGATCGCCATCGCGCCGCTCGTGCGCAGCTCGGGCAGCGCGACGCGTTGGGCGGCGACAGGCTCCCGTTCCGTTAGGCGAGGCGCCGGCGGCGCGGCGGGCGCCGCGGCGGCCGGGGGCGCGGCCGGAGCAGTGGCATCGGCGGCCGGCCCCGCGACGTGCGGGCGGACTTCGGCCGTCTGACCGGCCGGACCCGCGACGACGTGCACATCGTAGGTGACGTTCTCGAACGTGTACGTGAACGACGCGTCGCTGCCGGCGCCGAGCGCGTCGCGCGACTCGGGCGGGGCGACCTCCAGCAGCACCGTTCGCAGTTGGGCGGCGCGCAACGGCTGCTTCGTGACGGGGCGCGCGACATTCGCGATCGACATCCGCGCCAGATCGTCCGCAGCGAGGGTCAATGCATCGGCGCGACTGGTGACCATCGCGGCAAGAAACCGATCGAGGTATGGCATGTCAGTCCAGCGGGCGTACACTTTCGATCATCGCGCGATTGACGAGGCGCACGCCTTGATCGGTGTACAGCGTTAGGAAGGTCTGGTCGCAGTCGTTCAGATAGTCGAGCAACCGCGGGCGATCGGCGCGCACCTCGAGCCGCATCGACCCGAAATGGGTGATCCCGCCGGCCAGCGTGATCTGGAGCAGCGACATCGGGGCGGATCCGCGCAAATCATCGATATCGTCGCCCAACGGCAAACCGGCGACCTCGATGACGCGCGCCTTGCACATGAGAAGAACCTCACCGTTCGCGAGCTCGAGGGGGAAGAACAGGTCCCGGTCGTTGAATACCGATCCGGGATCGAGCTCGCCGGCGTGGCCTAACAGTGGAGCCGGCACGAAGATCCGCCCCTCCATCACCTCTCCCCCGATGAGCGTCAGCGTAACGTCCAGACGCTCCTTCTCGATGCGATACGTGTCCACGGCGGAAATCACAGCGGTTCTGTCGCTCCAGGGAGCATATGTGAGGTCAATGAGAGACGCGCCACCGCGACTAAGCGTCACGATGGCAACGGGATGCTACGCGTGACCGGGGCGCCTACGCGTGCAGGTGCAGCTCCCGCTCGTACATCTCCTGTTGTTCGATCTGGACCGTCACATGCTGGATGCCGAACAGCCGCATCGCATCGAGGATGTGCTCGAGGACGTGCTGGTGCCGCTCCGGCTCGCGCACGATCGCATGCGTGCTCATCGCGATCACGTTCGACGTCACCGTCCACACGTGCAGATCGTGCACGGCTTCGATCCCCGGAATCGCCTCGAGCTGCGCCCGCACGGCGCCGAGCGAGATGTGGGACGGCGTCGACTCGAGCATCACGTCCACCGATTCGCGCACCAAACTCCACGCGCTGCGCAGGATCAGCACCGACACAATGATCGATGCGATCGGGTCGGCCATGTGCCAGCCCGTGGTGCGGATGATGATCGCGGCGAGCACGGTCCCGATGGAGCCGAGCAGGTCGCCGAGGATGTGCAGGTAGGCGCCGCGCAGGTTGAGGCTCGATTCGCTCGCCGGATGCAGCGTACGCGCGGAGACGATGTTCGACGCGAGACCGACGAGCGCGATCACGAGCATGAGACCGCCTGCCACGGGCTCCGGCTGGCGCATGCGCACCACCGCTTGCCAGATGATGAGCGCCGAGATCACGAGCAGCGCGCCGCCGTTCAGGAACGCGGCGAGGATCTCGAGGCGCAAATAGCCGTAGGTACGTTTGGGCGTCTCGGGACGGCGGCTGAACCACGTGACGAACAGCGTTAGGCCAAGCGCGGCGACGTCGGTGAGCATGTGGCCGGCGTCGGCCAGCAGGGTGAGCGAATTGGCCATGAACCCGCCCACAAGCTCGGCCACGAGCACGAGCAGCGTGATGGCGAGCGCGATGCGCAACCGCCCGCCTTGGCTCGCGCCGTCCGACGGGCCGTGCGAATGGCCGTGGTCGTGGGAGTGGCCGTGCTCGTGGGAGTGCATGATGGCGCTCAGAATACCCGGTGTGGCTCGCGACGGAAAGGTCAGCGCGCCGCGAGCACGCGCGCAATGCGCGCGCACTCGAAGACCGCGCGGATGAAGCTCGCTGGGTCCGCCAGCCCGCGGCCCGCAATGTCCAACGCCGTGCCGTGATCGGGCGACGTGCGCGGAAACGGAAGCCCGAGCGTCACGTTCACCGCGCTGCCGAACGACGCGACCTTGATGGCCGTCATGCCGACATCGTGATACGGCGCGATTACGGCGTCGAACTCGCCGCGCATCGCGCGCACGAACACGGTGTCGGCGGGAAACGGTCCGGCGAGCGAGGCGTCGCGCGCGGCGGGCGCGAGCAGCGAATCATCTTCGGTCCCGAAGCGGCCGCCATCGCCCGCGTGCGGATTGAGCGCGCAGAGCGCGATGCGCGGTTGGGCGAGGCCGTACCACTCCTCGAGTCCGCTTCGCGTCACGCGCGCGACATCGATGATGACGTCGCGCGTGAGCGCATCCACCACGCCGCGCAGGGGGATGTGCGTCGTCGCCAGCACGACGCGCAGGCGGTCGGACGCGAGCATCATCGCGACGTGCGCATGCGCGAGATGCGCGAGCATCTCGGTGTGTCCCGGGAAATCGTAGCCGCCGGCGAGGAGCGCGTGCTTGTCGATCGGCGCCGTGACAATGCCCTGCACCGCCCCGCTCGCGGCCATCGCCGCGGCGCGCTCGATGGCTCGTCCGGCGAGAGCGCCGGCGGCGGCGCCACCGGCGCCCGGCGTCCAGTCGCCTACGGATTCGTCTACCGTTAGGCCGGTGCCGCGCGGGCCGATGAGCACGAGGTCGGCCACGGCGCGCACGGCGTCGTCGCGCGACGCGCGCTCCACGATTTCCGGACCGATGCCGCGCGGATCGCCGAGCGTGACCGCGAGACGAATCCGCGTCACGCGTCGACCTCGGGCGTACGCTCGTCGTGCAGCACGCGATACAGCGTCTTGGCCTGCGCGCGGCTCACGTTGGATCCGATGTCGCCCGTGATCTCGATGGCGAGCGATCGGTTGGCGTATTCGATGACGATGCGATCGCCCGAGTGAACCTCGGTGGATGCTTTGGCGCGGACGCCATTCACCGTCACGGCTCCAACGTCACACGCTTCCTTGCCCTCGCTTCTGCTGCGCACGAGCAGCAATCGTTTCAGCGCGAGGTCCACGCGCACGGGTCAGGGCACGTTGAGCACGGCGACGTACGTGTCCTTGCGCAGCGTGTCGAGGTAGTGGCGCACGGCTTTCTGCTGCGCCAATTGATCGCGGATGCGCTCGCGATAGTCGGCCAGCGTCGGCTCGCGCGCGCCGCTGATCGACGTCAGCTCGAGGATGAAGTACTTGGGCACGCCGCGCGTCTTGTCCATGATCGTGAACGGATCCAGAACCTCGCCCGATTTGTGTCCGGCAATCGCCTGCTGATACTCCTTGGGCAGCGATGCCTGTGGGAACGGGTCGGGCATCAGTTTCTCTTCGGACGGATCATGGTACTTCGCGGCGAGGCTGTCGTACGATGCCCCGTGACGCCACAGCTTGGTCACACTGTCGGCGAGCAAGCGGGCGCGCGCGACGTCGGCCGAGTCGATTTGCGGTCTGATCAGAATCTGGCTGCCTTTGACTTCGGCGGGCTGGACGCGGTCGACCTTGATGATGTGGTAGCCGAACACCGTCTTGATGATCGGGCTCACCTGCCCGGGCGGCAGCGCGAAGTACATCTGATCGAAGTTAGGCACGAACTCGCCGCGCCGGTGCCAACCGAGGTCGCCGCCCTGGTCCTTCGTGCTGAGATCCATCGACTCCCGCTTCGCGATCTGCGCGAAGTCGCCGCCCTTGTGGATCTCCTCGAGCAGGGACTCGATCTTGTGCAACGCCGCCGAATCTTCTTGCGGGCTGGGTTGGGGCGAGATGACTAACTGACGATACGTGACCGTCGCCGGCAGCTTCGGGATCTGGCCTTTGGTGGCCTGGAAAAACGAATCCACTTCGACTTCGGACACGGGCACGCTGGCAAGCTTGCCGTCGCCGCGCAGTTTCTCGAACAACTTCTGCTGCAGCGATTCGCGCCGCGCCTTGTCGAGGAGGAAGCGGCGGAATTCGTCGGGCGTCGCGAAGCCCGACAACTTGAGCTGCTGGCGGAACTCATCTTCGCTCGAAAAGCGTCCGCGGATCTGCTGGAACCGCTGGTCGACTTCGGTGGCGAGGTCGTTGTCGCTCACGTCGATCTTCTCGACGTGCGCTTGTTGGACCAACAGCTCTTCATCGATGATCTGCGACAGGATGTCGTGGATCATGCGCGCCTGCTCGACGGAATCCGTCGGCAGCGTCGCGCCCTGTGCACGTGCGGCGTTGATGGCGTCTTCGATGTCGCTGCGCAGAATCGGCTGATCGCCGACGACGGCAACGACCCCGTCGATCGGCAGCACGGTGCCCGGCGGCGGCATCTGTTGGTTCGACGCGACGGGCGCCATCGGCGCGGTCGTGTCGGGCGCGGCGATGGAACCGTGCACCGCAGCGGAATCGAGCTTGGTGACCGTGTCACGCGCCGCACTGGTGTCGCGCGCAGTGACCGTGTCGCGCTTCGCGGTCGTATCGCGCGCCGTAACCGTGTCGCGCTTCGTAGTCGAGTCCTGCGCCACCAACGGCGCCGAACCCAGCAAGGCCGCCGTCAGCGCGGCGGCCGAGAGACGCAATATCCTCATCGCTCGTGCTACCCGCGTTGCGGGATACAGGGTCCGGTCACGGCTTCTTCTTGCCGGTGTCGGACTTGGCCGGTGCCGCCGGCGCGCCCAACGGCACTTCCGAGGGCGGGCGATTCTTGGCGGCGGCGGAATCGTTCTTGGCCTTTTCCTTGGCGGCCTGATCGGTAGCGGCGGCGAGCGCCGCGTCGTTCACCTTCCACGCGTACTTGGCGCGGAGCAGCTCTTCGATCGGCGGCGGGACGGCGATGTACGACGCCTGCTGCGTCATCAACTTGTCCAGGTACTGGTCCGCGCGCGTGGCGGCGATGCGTTCGCGCTCGGCCGGCGTTTTGCCGCTGTCGGCGAGCGACTTGGGCGTCACGCCTAACCGATCCCAGAGCGCGCTCACGGCCTGCGAGAATTTCGAGTGCATGTCGGCGAGCTCGGCGGAGTCGAGCTGCACGTTGGCGCTGTCGGCCTCGTGCAGCACGAGCTCGTTGCGCTCGACGTTCTTGATGAACTCGGTCACCTGGCTGTCCGGCGCCTGCTTGAGGCCCGTCTCGATCTGTTGCTTCTGCGGATAGGCGTCGACCCACTTCACGAGCCTGCCTAACGTCAGGTTCCCGGCGGTGGACGTCGCGATCACCGCGTCGTCGTTGGCGTGCGCGTCGAGATCCTTGGACGCGTCGCGCAACACGCTGAGCGCGTTGTCGCGGAGCTTTACGTTGCCGGCGGTCTCGAGGCTCACGATCCACACGCTGTCCGCGTGGCGCATCGCGTCCTGGTTCACCTGGCGGCCGAAATCATCCTTGACCTCGGGGTACGTCGACCGGCGAATGATGTGGTAGCCGAACTGCGTCTCGACGACCGGCGAGATCTCGCCCGGCTTGAGCGCGAGCACCGCTTCCTCGAACTGCTTCACCATCACGCCCTTGGGGAAGAGACCGAGGCTGCCGCCGCGCGCCGCCGAGCTCGGATCCTGGCTGTTCTTGCGGGCGAGGTCGGCGAAATTCTGGTCGGTGACCTGACGCCGCAGGGCCTCCGCCTTCTTGTGCACCGAGTCTTTGACCGCCGGGCTCGCACCCTGCGGCACGGTGAGGAGGATGTGGCTCGCCGCGAGCATCTCACCCTGCGCGTAGCGTTGGGCGAGGTTCGTCGTGTCCATGCCGGCGTACGTTTTCGCATGCTGCTCGTGCCACTTGCTCATCCGCTCTTGCGAGATGACCGACCACAGCGCCTGGTCGACGAGCTTGGGATCGGTGAGCGAATCCTGGTGCGCGGCCGCGTCGCCCAACAACTGATAATCGACCCAGAGATTCGTGATGGCGGTCGCGATCTCATGGTTGGGTGGAACCTTGGCTTGCGCGAGCAGCGAGCCCAACCGTTGGACCGACAACTCCTGCGACCCGGCCTTGGCGGCGACGTCGACATGGGCGGTCATGGCATCCTTGAAACCCTCGCACGCAATCAGTACCAGGGCGGCGGACGCAAGCGGCAAGAATTTCAGTGTCATCG
>JANWIK010000204.1 GCA_025449955.1 Gemmatimonadaceae bacterium | reverse complement strand
GCCTGCAGCGCAGCCATTCGAGTTTCCACTCTCGTGGCTTCTCAGCAAAGCGATATCTCCCATACAGTATCGCGCCACCACCGAAGTCGCTCGGCTCACCGGTTTGCCGGCGTCTATGCTGGGCCTCCCGTACTCGTACGCGCCGGCGTTGTCGTTGGCGCTTGCTCAGCGGTCTGACGGAACGTGGAACGGCGCCATGTTGACGGTGCCGAGTGCTCGGGCCGAGGAGTTCGAGGGCGTCGGGACGATTCCGGCCGTTAGGCGGATGGTGGAATACGGTTGGGATCGCGAGTCGCCGCCGCTGGTGCGGGCGCGTCGCGCGTTGTTCCGGCTGTTGGCCGAGGACGACGATGCGTCGTTGTTGTACGAGCTTTCGCCGCGTGGCAGCGTAGAGCTCGACGTGGTGCGTCACGGGCGCGGAATACTCCGTGAAGCGGCGGCGGCAACCTTGGCGCAGGCCGGGTACGAGGGGGATCCGCGACTTCGGGGTGTGGCTCGTCGCATTGTCGAGCGCTTGGATACGTATCTGCGTTCGCCATTGGCGGAGAAGCCGTTCGTGCGTTTGGGTAATCAGCACGTGTTGGCGCCCGGGGCGGCGCCACCGTCCATCTATGTGTTGGCAATGCTTGCGTACATGCCGCAGTTCCGGAGTGAGAACTACGACATCATGGAGCACCTGTACGCGCATCTCTGTCAACCCGCGCCGCGGGCGATGGCGGCGCGTGCGTTGGGCAAGCGCGTGGTATCCGAGCCGCATCTTGTGTTAGGCGACCCGTTGCCGCACCGGAGTTCCGCCGACGCCGATGTGCCGGGCGCGCTCTTCTGGCTCGAGATGCTGGCGCGCTTGGGACTATTGCGGGCGAATGAGACGTGGTCGCGGGTATTCGATCGGTTTGTCGCTGAACGAGATGAAGCGGGTGTATGGCATTCGGAGCGCCGGTCGGCGGTGGTGCGTTCGAGCGTGCCGTTCGCGTGGGCGAGTTTCCCGTTGGAGTCGCATCCCTCATCGGAGTCGTTGGCCGTGGAAGTGACCTTCCGCCTTGGCGTGATTGCGCGGAATTCCGGACGCCCGATCGAGCTGATCTGATTGCTCAGCGTACTCGACCTACTCGAGACACCGTAACGGTTTCGGCCGCCGACCGTGTGCGGAGGATGAGCGTGGAGTTCGAGGCGCCGAATGCGCGGCCGGTTGGGCCGAAGCGAATGGTGTCTCTGCTGGCCGACAGGCGTGAGCGAAAATCTCCAACAAGGAAGTGACGGAGGACGGTATCGCGATTCACGACGACCGTGATCGCGGGAATGGTTGCGTCCACGATTGCCAGCGCGACCGCCCCTCGCGTCATGGCCGCATCGCGCGCCGAGGAAAGGGTGGCGCGGAGGGTGGTAGCGGCGGCGCGGACGGTGACCCGGTCGCGCGCGTGGGCGATGGGCGGCATGACGACTGCGACGATGGTGCCGAGGATGGTGAGGGAAGCCAGCAGCTCCCACAGGGTGTGTGCGTTGCGCATGCTACCTCTTGGAGGTCGACGCGTGGGAGATAGCGGTTTAGGCGGACGGAAGCGTGAGCAAAACATTGGCGGGCGTTGCAAAAGAGTGCGTGCGCTGGCGTCGCCCTGCGCACATCGGATACTGTTCGTGGAGTCTGGCTGTGGTGGCAGTGGTGACTTGTGAGGGGCGATGACGATTACGATCGAGTACTGCACGGTTTGAAACTACGAGCCGAGGGCCACCAGTTTGGCGGCCGAGCTCAGACAGCGGTTTCCCAGCGCGACGATTGACATGCAGCCGTCGCGGGGTGGTCGATTCGAGGTGAGTATCGACGGTAAGGCGGTCTTCGAGAAATCGAAGCTCGGGCGTCACGCGAAGCAGGGGGAGGTCGTGGCATTGATGGAGCGTGCGACGGGCGGCCAGAGCGCCTGAGGCGCTGCTTCGGTTAGGCGCGCCCCTTCGGGCGGATGGCAGCCCACCATTTTTGCGGCGATCTGTGGTCGAGGCCCTGCTGTAGAGTCCAGTCCCGTCACACGGACGCCGCTGTCCGGAGTGGTGGACACAGTATGTCGGACGGGGCAGTCACGCAATCTCAAGTTCCTACGAAATAACAACTTACGGCATGTCGAAACGGCGGGAATCATGGCACTGGGCGTGCAGACCACCGCTCTTTGTGAGACCCGCAGGTTCGGAGGTTCGGATGACCCGCCTTGCTTTGATCCTTCTCTTTGCCGTTGCCGCGCCTGCTGCGGCACAGGCACTGGAGCAGGGGAAAGGTGGCGACCAAAACGCGGTGGCGCATCGGCCGCCGCCGGGGATGTGCCGTATTTGGATCGACGGCGTCCCGGCGGAGCGTCAGCCGGCGCCGACGGACTGTGCGACGGCGATTCGCCGCCGGCCGTCCAACGCGAAGGTCATTTTCGGCGACGAGGTGCGGCCGCGCTCGGCGGCGCCGCATTTGGTGGAACCGACGCGCTCCACCGAAACTGCGCAGCCGACCGATCCGCGGACTAACGATCCGCGCGTTACGGAGCCTCGGACTAACGAGCCAAAGACGGCGGAGCCCAACGATCCGCACGCGCAGCCGCCGCACGTGGTGCAGCAGCCGGTGGCGCATCCGCCGGTGCGGATCCCGCCGCGCCCGGTGGTGAAGCCGCACAAGCCGAGCGGTCCGCCGATGGGTCGTATCCGGATTCACTAGCTCGGCGCTTCCATTGGTGTCTCGCTTGCCGCAAGCTTCGCTCGTGGCGAGTGACTCCCCTCCAATTCGACAACCGATCGGCCACGGCCTTCCGCCGGATCACGATGCATTCGTGGCCGCGGAGCCGCCGACCGGGCGCGTCATCGTGATTGCGCCGACGCGTGCGGCGTGTGAGACGATCGAGATCGCGATCGGGCTGCATCTCGAAACGCTGCTGGAGCGCGAGCACGGCGCAGAGATTCGCGAGCTGGCGCACACGGGGAAGGGATTCGGCATCGTCGCCGGCACCGGCACGGGCAAGACGCTGGCGATTCGCGCGATGGCCGAGACGATATTGGGTGCCGCGCTCAAAGTCGGTGTCGTGAATCGCGAGCGGGAGGCAACGCCCGAAACCCCGACCTGGAACGTCGTCATCGTCACCACCGGCATCGCTCGGCGATGGTTCCAGGACGGCGACATCTTGGCGCGGGACACGTTGATCGTCGACGAGATCCATCAGACGTCAGCCGAGCTCGAGCTGTGTCTTGCGTTAGGCAAGCGCGCTGGGTGCCGGTTCATCTGGTTGTCGGCGACCGTCGATCCCAGCTTTTATGCGCGCTACTTGCATTCGGCGGCCGTGTTGGAGACGCAGGCCTTCGATCCCGAGAAGGCGGCGAAGGTCATGGTGCTCAACCGGCATCCCCTGGATTTCATGGACGAGCGGTTTCTCACGCGGGCGCAGCGTGAGCGCCGCGGGGTGGGCGTGTTTCTGCCGACGCGCGCGGCGGTGGAGGATGTGGCGGGGATGGTGCATCGGCGCGCCGGCCGTATCGAGACTGCGTTCTATCACGGCGGCGAGCCGATTCGCGTCATTCGACCGTTTCTGGATGGCGAGGTGAGAAAACCGTATTTGTTGGCGATGACCGCGGCCGGTCAAAGCGCGTTGAACGTGAAGGGACTCGACACCGTCGTGATCGACGACACGCGCTTCGCCAATCTCATCGAAAATGGCCGGAACGTCCTCACCCGCGTGCACCTCGGCGCCAACGAGATCTTGCAGATGGCGGGGCGTGTGCACGGGCGCGTCGAAGGCGGACGAGTTTTCATCCTCAGCGATCGCGACATCGATTTTCGATCGCTCCGACCGACGGAGCCGGACTTCCAGTTGGCCGGTGATTCGGAGCGGGTGGCGCTCACATGCGCCGACCTGGGCGTGCGGGCCGACGAGCTCGATCTTCCGGTTCCGTTAGACCGCGTGGCGTATCGGGCGGCGGTGTCTCACCTGGAGGCGCGCGGTATCGTGGAGGCAGGGCGCCTCACGTCGTACGGCAAGGCGGTGGAAGCGTTGCCGGTGGAGCGACCGTGGGCGGAGCTGCTGGTGCACGCGGACGACGACCTGGCGCCCTACATCGCCGTCGCCGCGTCGATCGAATCGCTGCATCGGATGACGCGCGACGAGCGCGATCTCGAGGGGTTGATCGTGCCCGGCAGCGATCATCTCACGGCGTACAACCTGTATGCGGAAGCGTACCGGCGGCACGGCTCGGTGGGGGACGTGTACGGTTTGCCGCGTCATCTTTTCGGTCCGGCGATCGACGACTGGGCCGAGCGACGCGGCGCGCTGGTGAAGGCCATCGAAGACGCTGCGTTAGGCATGGCGAGCATCTACCGCGCGCTCGGCATTCCGTTGCCGTCGCGCATGGCGCCGGCGAGCGACGTCGTGTATGGGCGGTTTGCCGATCTGGTCGCGCGCATCATGCCGTTCGACCTGGTGATCGGCGAGCAGACGGCGGATGGCGGGGAGGCGCGGGTCTCGAAGGGCAGCGTGTGCGGGAGCTGGGGCGCGGTGGCGGGGTCGCTGCGCTATTTCGCCGACCGCAGCGGCACCCCGCGCGCGGCGATCGAGGGCACGCAGATTTCGCTCGACCTGATCCGCCGCTACGCCTCGTTAGGCGAAGCCGAGCTGGTGTACGATCCGGCGCGCAAGCGGTCGGCACTCTCGCTGTCGCGGCGCACGCGGTACCACGGCTTCGAGTTGGGCCGGGAGCGCGAGCCCATCGACACGTTCCCCGAGTCCCTGGCGGTCCAGGCGCGGCGCGTGCTCGCGGAGGCGCTGGCGCGCGGCGATGCGCGGCATCACGCCGTGCGGCAGAATCGGAACGCGATCGACGAGCTCCGGGCCGTGTACCGGCGGTCGGGCGGCGCCACGCCTCGGTTAGGCATGGCCGATCTGGCGGCGCTGTACGAGGGCATGATGGCCGGGGTGGGGTCGATGGACGACTTTCGCGCCGCCAACCTCGCGATCGATGCCGACGCCATCGTGCCGCCGGCCGAACGCGCGAGATGGATGGCGCTGCCGTCGTCGGTGTCCATTCGCGGCTGCGACGTGCCGCTGGACTACGATGTCGACGACGACGGCGTGGGCGTGGTCCGCCTGCGCCTGCCGGAGAAGCTGGCCCGCACGCTCACCGCGGCCGAGCTCCCGGAGCTCGGCCGACCGATCCGGTTCGTGGTGACTCGCGGACAGCGAGGCGCCGTGCGCGCGTCGAGTCTCGAGGAGTTGCAAGCGCTGCTCGATCTCCCGTGGTCGCCGGGCGAGCGCGAGCCGCACGTGCACCAGCGGCCACGCGGGAAGAAGCCGACGCCGCCGCACGCGCGCGGACGACGCCGGCGCCGTTAGTGGACGGCGTTAGGCCTGGGCCGGTGCGTCGATGTCGGCGACGTAGCGCTCTTCACGGAACGGGACGAACCCGCGGGCGCGATAGTTAGGCACCGCGTGCGGGCTGTCGAGCGTGCAGGTGTGGAGCCACACGCGCCGCGCACCGTCCGACCACGCCTGCCGCACCGCGAGCGTGAGCAGCTGCTTGCCCCATCCCTGCCCGGTGCGCTCGGGCATCAGTCCGAAATACACGATCTCGGTGTCCCCCGACTCCACTCGCCGGAGCTCGAAGTACCCGGCGGGCGCGCCCTCGAGCCATGCGACCCAGAGCGACACGCCGGGTGTCGCGAGGTACGCCACGATCTCCGCGTCGCTCCAGCCGAGGCGATCTCGCCAGTGGTGGTTGCGCCCAACTTCCGAGTAGAGGTACCGGAAGAACGAAGGCGGACACGATTCCACGCGCCCAACTCGAAGTTGCGGATCGAGTTCTGCTCCACGGAGCAGGCCCGGTTCGGTGAGCTCCAGGTACGTGCGCGTGACGTTGACTGGGGGCATGATCTCGCGTCGGCTGGTCGTTGGAAAGGGCGCGATTCGAAAAGATAACGGATTCCGCTATACCTGATAGGTGGTGGACCGGCCGGTCCACATCATGTCGTCAGAAAACTGTCAAAGGCGTGTTGTGGATTTGACAACTATAATGTAACGCAATGTAAACAAGGGACTTGTAACAGAGAATGCGCAGGCATTGCGTATAAGACCGATCGGTCTTATTATCAGCTTCCATGAAGGATCGCCGAGTGCAAATCGTGGAAGCCGCGACAGCCGTGATGGGTCGCCAGGGTTTTCAGCAAACGTCCATCGAGGACGTGATTCACGAAGCTGGACTCTGCGGCAAGGGGCACTTCTATCACTATTTCAAGTCGAAAGAAGAGCTTGGCTACGCGGTGTTGCTCCACCAGTTCGACGTGTTCGCCGAGAGCGGTCTCGCGGTGCTGCGGGATCCGATGCTGCCGCCGCTGGCTCGGTTAGACGAATTCATCGATTGGATCGTGGAGAGCCACGCCGAGCGCGGCTGCTGCGAGGGTGTGAGCCCATGCGGCGCACTGGCAACTGAAATGGCAGAACAGCACGAAGGCTTCCGAAAGCACGTGGATGCGCTGTTCGAACGATGGACGGGTCAGTTGCAGGCGCTGTTCTGGGAAGCACGACCGCAGATGGTAGATGATGTCGATACCGAAGGGTTAGCGAGGTTCATCGTCGCCTCGTTGGAAGGAGCACTGTTCATGTCGCGCGTGAAGCGCGACGTCGCGGTCCTCGAACACGTGGCGACAGGTCTCAGGCGTTTCGTGATGTCCCATGTTCGTGTCGACGAGCGGCGCGAGGCACCGCTCGCCATTCGAGAAATGGTGGCGGGCACGGAGCGGTCGGTTGGGAAGGAGAGTGGCCGATGATGACAAGAGAATCGAATCACCAGCGCGAGGAGTTGTCGCCTCTGCGCACACGGCCGACCGAGGCTCCGGCACCGGTGGTCGAACTGGAAAACGTGCCGGCCGACACGCGTGAGCGGCGCGCGATGTTCGAGGCGGAAGTGCTGTCGCAGCTCGACGCTTTGTTCAGCTTCGCGCTCAAGTTGTCGCATGCACGCGATGAGGCCGAAGACCTGGTCTCCGAAACGGTGCTGCGCGCTCTCGAACGGTGGGAGCAGTATCGCCTCGGCACGAACGCGCGGGCGTGGCTGTTCACGATCCTGTATCACGTGTTCGTGAGTCGTCGGCGGCGCGTCACTGCGCGTGAACTGCCGCTACCGGAAGAGATCGACGGTTGGTCCGGCAACGAAGTCGTGGGTGAAGCAGATCCTGAGGGCCAGTTCTACGATTCGTTCGTTGACGACGAGGTCACACGTGCGATCGATGCGTTGCCCGAGGAGTATCGCACGGCGGTCGTGCTCAGTGATATGCACGGTTTGCGCTACGCCGAGATCGCGGAGATTCTCGGTGTACCCGAAGGCACGGTCAAGTCGCGGCTCTTCCGTGGACGGCACATTCTGCAGAAGAAGCTCGTCGACTACGCAACCGAGATGGGCTACATCAAAGGTCGCGGGCCGCAAACGGTCGGCGTGTAAGGCGTGCGAAACGAGAGAGCCGGTGTCGCGGGATATCGCGGCGCCGGCTCTTTGTCGTTTCAGCGGCTGACGACGAGGCGATCCTCGGTCAGCTTTCGGCGATGTCGCGCCGCTTTCGCGCGATTGCCGCACGATGTCATGTCGCACCAGCGGCGCCGCCCATTTTTGGTTCCGTCGAAGAATACACGGGGACAGCGTTGATCGGCGCAGCGCCGCACACGCAGGAGCTCGCCCAACACGAGCGCGTCGGCTGCCGATTCGACCACAGGAATCATCAGCCCCGCGAACGCATCGCCTACCGGAACGAAGCTGCGCACAAACTCGCCATCGGGGCGGCCCTCCAGGCGCCGAATGCCGGCGCTGCGGCCGAGCACGCGATTGATTTCGCGGACCGCGTTCTGGCGCACGTCGTTCGCGGTGATGCCGCGCTCCGCGAGCGCGCGCAACACGGCGCGCACGCGACGCGCGTCGGCCAACGCGGCGGTTGCACCCGCGGGCTGTTGTTGAGCGCGCCGCCGAATTCCGGACGCTCGCTCCGCATCGAGCACTGACGCCGCTTCGAGCCAGCCTAAGAGCGCGTCAAAGTCACGCAGGGCGTCGGTGCGAACGCCGCGATGGAGATCGTCTGTGTTGACGAAGTCGAGCCATAGCCGCTCACCGAGAAACACGAATGAGTGCGGCATATGGGTGACGGGTCGGGACATGGCGGGCGATGGCGAGCGGGGTGTCTAGTCTATCCGCGCCAGTGGCGCGTTGCAAGACGCGCCATTTTTCGATTCGCGCAAGTCCCGAAATGCCCTACACGAGCACTGCGTCGGCCGATGCGGTCAGCGCCGGTAGTGAGGCTTGCGGCGTTTTCGCGCAGAGGGGTTTCACGATCACGATGCTGAAGGTGGATCCCGCGCCCGGCTCGCTGCGTAAGTCGAGCGAGTAGCCCATCAACTGACAGAGCGCGCGCGAAATCGCGAGACCGAGGCCCGTTCCGCCATAGCGGCGGGCCGTACCGACGTCCGCCTGCTCGAACGCCTCGAAGATTTTCTGTTGGCGGTCGGCCGGGATGCCGATCCCGGTGTCGATCACGTCGATGCGCGTGGGGCGTCCCGTCGCGGCGTCGGCGCGGACGTGCACGCTCACGCTGCCGTGCGCGGTGAACTTGAGCGCGTTGCCAACGAGATTGATGAGCACCTGGCGTATTCGTTGGGCATCGGTCTCGATCGGCAGCAGCCCTGAGGGGACGTGGGCGATGAGCTCCACGTCGCGCCCGTGCGTCTGGTTGTCGAATTGCGCGAGCGTGCTCGCCACCAGGGGCCCCAGGTCGACCGGCGAGAGCGAGAGCGTACCGCGACCGGCCTCGATCTTGGACAGGTCGAGCAGGTCGTTGATGAGGCCGAGCAGGTGCGTTCCGTTAGACGCGATGCGCTCGACGTATTCGCGATCCTGGTTGGCGAGGTTGGCGCGCTTCGACTTGAGCAGCACGTTCGAGAAGCCGATCACCGAATTGAGCGGCGTGCGGAGCTCGTGGCTCATGCGTGCGAGGAAGTCGCTCTTGGCGCGGTTCGCGGCTTCGGCCGAATCCTTGGCGACGCGCAGCGCATCCTCGATGCGCGCGCGTTCGGCGATTTCCGATTGCAAATCGGTGACGGCGCGCGAGAGCTCGTTCGTGCGGACCGCGACCAACACCTCGAGCTGCTCGCGCACTTGGCGCAGCGCATTCTCGGCGCGTTTGCGGTCGTCGATGTCGGTGCAGGTACCGATCCACTTGACGATGCGGCTATCGTCATCGCGCACGGCGACGGCGCGTCCCAAGTGCCATCGGTACACGTCGTCGCTCGCGCGGCGGAAGCGATATTCGACCTCGAAGTCGCCGCCGTCGTTGCAGCTCTTGGTCCAGCGTTCGGTCACGCGGGCGACGTCATCGGGATGGACGGCGGCGTGCCATGCCCAACCGAGACTCTGCTTCTGCGTGAGTCCCGTGTAGGCGTACCAGTTCTGATTGAAGTAGTCGGTGCATCCGTCCGGGCGCGCGGTGAACACGATTTGCGGAAGCGCCTCGGCCACGGTGCGATATCGTTGTTCGTTGGCCTCGAGCAGGGCGCGCGTCGACTGCTCCTCGAGACGCGCCATGCGCTCTTGTTCGACGCGCTTGCGTTCGGTGATGCGCTCGGTGGTGACGATGATGCCGCCCACGGTGCCGTCTTGCTCGAGCCACGGACGGACTTCCCATCGGAACCAGTCTTCGGTGCCATCGGACCGGATCACGCGCTCTTCCTCGCGGCGCACGATCGTTCCGCCTAACGCGCGGCGGTGCACGGCACGGGCGTCGGCGCCGACGTCGGGCACGAGGTCATAGTGGCAGCGCCCTTCGATCTCTGTTTTCTGCAGCCCGTACCGGACGCGCCACTGGTGGCTCGCGAAGAGATAGCGCAAGTCGCGATCGAACATCGCGACGGCAACCGGCATGTCCTCCATGACCTGCCGCATGCGCTCGTCGTCGCGACGCTGGCGCTCCTCCACCTGCATCCGCGCCGTGATGTCGCTGAGCGTGCCGCCCATGCTGAACAAGCGGCCGTTTTCGTCGTGGTGCGCGCGCGCGTGCATCTGCACCCAGCGCACGGTTCCGTCGTGCGCCAACAGGCGCAGCGGTTGCGCGATGTTCCGCTCGGCGCGGCTCGAGAGATCGCCCAGGCTGCGGAGCAGCTTCTCCGCGTCGGCCGGATGCACCTGCTCGATGGCGGGCCGTCCGATGCAGTCGGCCACGGCGAAGCCGGTGATGCGCGTCCACGATGGATTGAGGAGCACCCAGCGGCCGTCGGCGTCCGTTTGGAAAATGACGTCCTGCACGTCGGCCACGAGCGAGCGATAGCGATCGTCGCTCTCGGCGAGCGCGACGACCGCGGCGCGATGGCGGCGGTTCTCGCGCAAGAGACCGGTGGCCGCCGTGCCGACGGCGACGCATCCGGTCACGGTGAGCAGGACGAGCACGACGAGCGCGGCGTTGACCGACTTGCGGCTGTTTGCGACGCGCCCGACGAGCAACGAGTCTTCTTCGGCGCGCATGGCCGTGGTCAGGACGTTGATCGAATCGAGCAGCGTCGTATCGGCGCCGGCGAGCCCATGCGTGGCGATCCCGCGGGCACGCGCCGACCGGACCACGGTGTCCAGTTGGGCGTGCCGCGCACGAATGAGCCGGCCTAACTTGATGATGCGTACCTGCTGCGAGGGATTGTCGGACGTGACCTCGCGCAGCGTGCGGAGAATGTTGCCGATCTTGACGACCGAGGGCGCATTGCGCTCGGGCGTCACGTCCTGCGCCGTGAAGGCCGCGCGCGCGTGATCCATTTCCAACACGCCGAGTTGTGCGCTCAACGCGTTGACCATGGACTTGACCCGGTACGAGTGCGAGATCCACCGCTCCTGCGTCGCGACCTCGCGGGTGTGCGTGACCGCGATGATCCCCACGACGCCCAGGAGGACGGCGCAGGCGGCGAGCGTACCGGCGAGCTTCGCGCGCGGACGCGTCACGCCGCGCTCCGGCCTAACTGACGGTCGATCGCGTCGAACAGCACGGTCTCGTCGACGATCGGCTTGGTGACGTAGTCATCGAATCCGGCGCGGAGATACGTCTCGCGGTCGCCGGCCATGGCGTGCGCGGTGAGCGCCACCACGGGGATCGGCGACGTGCGCGCATCGTCGCGGAGGCGCGACAGAACCTCGACGCCATCCATGCCGGGCAGCGAGATGTCGAGCAGCACGAGCTCGGCGCCGGCGCCAGGGAGTCCGGCTATTGCCTCCGCTCCGGTCTCGAACTCGACGATGTGGAACCGCTCGTCGAGCAGCGCCCGCAAGAGCAGGCGGTTGTCGGCGTTGTCTTCGACCACGGCGATGGTCTTCATGACGCCGCCGTGGCGCCCGGACGCGCGGCGATGAGCAGCGGCTTGACGGTCTCGAACTCGCGCTCGAGCGCATCGAGCAGGCCGGGCAGCGCTTGCGCATTGGTGACCGCGGCCTGCTCGGCGTCGGCGCTCAAGCGCCGCATCTGCTCTGCGCCTAACTGGGCACAGCTCGACACCAGCGAGTGGACCGACAGCCGAAGCGGCGAGAGGTCGGTGCCGGCGAGCGCTTGCCGCGATGCGGCGATGCGGCGCGGCGCATGCTCGAGAAAGAGATCGATCATGTCTCGCAGCAACGTGTCGCCGCCGAACCGGCGCAGGCGCTCGAGGGCGCGGTCGATCTCGGCGATGGATGCGTCGGCGGACGGTATGGTCATGGCGATGTTCACGCGGCTGCGCGGCGCAATACGGCGCGGACGCGAGCCAGAAAGCGGGGAGGGTCGGCCGGCTTCGACAGGTAGTCGTCGGCGCCGGCGTCGATGATTTCGACTTCGGTACTGGAATCGCTCGAGCCCGTGAGGACGACCACGGGCAGCGCGGCGAGGTTCGGCGTGCGGCGGATGTGATCGAGCACCGCGCGTCCGTCGACGCGCGGCATGTGCAGGTCGAGCACGACCGCGGCGAAGCGACGATCCGAGGACAGCATCTCGATCGCGACGGCGCCGTCGCACGCCTCGTGCACTTCGAACCCCTGTTGCGCGAGCAGGGAGCACGCGAGGTGGCGCGCGATCTCGTCGTCGTCGGCCACGAGGACGCGGCGCGGCTCGTTAGGCCGCGGCGCTCCGTGGGATTGCGGTGCGCAGCCGATCACGCGTTCGGCCTCGCCGCGCGTGGTGTGGCCGGCCTGGATGCGTGCGGTGACCGCCTCTTCCATCGAGCGCGCACCGCTCGCGACCATGGTGCGTTGCAGCACCGACGGCGGCGCGCCATCGGCAATCAGCTCCCGTAACGCCGGCGTGGCGGTGACGATCTCGATCACCGGCACGCGGCCGCGGAATCCGCTGCGGCCGCACGTGGCGCAGCCGGTGCCGACCGGCTTGCCGCCGCACGCCGTGCACACGCGGCGCAGCAGATGCTGCGCGACCACGCCGTGCAGCGCGGCTGCGATGCGCGTGCGGCCCAGCCCCAGCTCGCCTAACCGATCGATCGCGCCGAGGGCGCTCGACGCCTGGAGGACCGCGACGACCAGATGGCCGGTGGTCGCGGCTTGCACCGCGAGGTCCGCCGTTTCGCGGTCACGCAGCTCGCCGACGAGGATCGCCGCGCTGTCGGCCGACATGGCCTCGCGCGTGAGGGCCGCGACGGTGAGCCCGGTGCGCATGTCGACCTGCATTTGCGACACGCCGGGGACGCACGTCTCGATGGGATCCTCGATGCTCGTCACCGGTGTTCCCGTTGCGACAATTTCGCGTGCGAGCGCGTACGCGGTCGTGGTACGCCCCGAGCTCTGCGCGCCGCAGACGAGCACGAGGCCCGATCGCGCGGACACGAGCTCGCGCAAGCGCGTCACGACGTCGGGCATCGCGTCGAGCTCGGCGAGCGAGCGCGCGTCACCCGGCGTGGGAATGCGCACGGTGGCGCGCTCGCCTTCACGGGTCGGAATCGTCGCGACGCGCAGCTCGAGGCCCGACGCCGGACCGGCCGTCAACTTGATCTTGCCTTCCTGTGGCCGCGTCCGCACGGCGGTCGCGAGGCGACCCATCGCTTTCACGCGCGCCACGAGGCGCTCGAAATCGGCGGCGTCGAGCTCCGCGTACGGCCTAACGACGCCGTCGATGCGGAAGCGGGCGATGCCGCCTGTTTTCGCGGGCTCGAATTGTATGTCGCTCGCACCGGCCGTGATCGCATCGGCGATCAGGCGATCCGCGAGCTGCGCGATGGCGGGCGCGTCGAGGGGCGCGCCGCCGGCCGTGACCGGCGAGCTGGCGTTGACGGGCGTCGTGGTCGAGGGACGCGACGGCTGCCCCGGCACGGCGAGCGCCGCGTGCAACATCGCCGGGCTCGCGATCTCGAACATCACGCGTCGTCCCGAAGCGAACGCGATGGCCTGCTCCGCTTCGACGTTGGACGGATCGCTTGTCGCCACCACGATGTGCTTGTCGGTCTCGCGGAGGGCGATCACATCCCAGCGCCGCGCGATCCGGTCGGGCACGAGACGACGTGCCGGCGGATGCGCTTGCGCGAGGTTCGCGACGTCGAGTCCGGTGGCCGCGGCGACGGCGCGTGCCAGCTCGTCTTCGCCCAACCCGCAATGCTGCTCGACACCGGCCCACGCCATCGGCGTCGACATGTCGGTGGGAATGTCCAGCGTCTGGGCGCGCGGCAGCGCGGCGCGTTGGGCGATTTGTACTAACCAATGCATGGCGTGGGCGTTCCGTCTAACGGAGGACAGCGGTTCTCGGCGAGGCTTCGGGCGCCGAACTGGTTTAAGGGCTTGGTACGGCTGGCGATGCGAACTGCTCGGTCACCCAGGAGTATCGGACCGGTTGTGCTGCCCTTGAGACTCGGGGGGCGCACCCGGCAACGCTCTCCGGGCACGCTCTTCGTCCGGCAACCGGTGCGGTTAGATCGAGCGTCCGGCGGCCTAGCGGGGGCAGGCGGCGCGCCGGCGCGCCTCGCCGGCGATCGCAGACTGGGAGGCCGCGGCGTCGAAGAGCGCGTGTTCCATCTCGCTATAGACGCGGACGGCGTTGCGGCGAAGGCGGGAATGGAGCGACACGGGGCGGTCGCGATCGGCGGGCGGCAGTCGATCGATTGCCTGTCCCATGCGAACACCGGCTGCGACCGCACGGCGCATCGTGTCGCGCAGCGCGAGGACGTAGCACCGTGTTGCGGCGACGAGGGTTGCCGGCTTCGTGGCGAGTCGTCCGTGGCCCGGCACGGCGACGCGGGGCGCGAGCGAATCGATACGCGCGAGCGCGGTGAGCATCGCACCGGAGCTGCCGTCCACCATCATCGACACGCCGTCTTCGACGAGCACGTCGCCGGCGAACAGCACGCGATCGGCGGGAAGCCACACCATGAGATCGCCCGCCGTGTGCGCCGGGCCGGGGCGCACGATCTCGATGCGCCGGCCGCCCACGATGAGCGCCGTGTCCCGCCTAACGCGAATGTCCGGTGTATCGGCGTAGGCGAATCCCCGCATCTGCTGGAGGCCCATGACGCCGGTCCAGTCGCTGGCGAGGCGGTCATCGCCCTCGGCGTTGGCGAGCGTCCGCCGGTCCGGGTGGGCGATCACGCGCGCGCCGGCGCGCTTGAACACGATGGCGCCGAACGTGTGGTCCGGATGGTGATGCGTGAGGATCAGATAGCGTACCGGCTCCCGGGTGACGGTTCGGATGGTGCGCAGGAGGACGCGTCCTTCGCCCGGACTCGCGAGCGCGTCGATCACGACGACGCCGGCCGGCGTGACCACGAACCCTGCGTTAGGCCGGCCCTCCACACCGCGGCCGGTGTCGCCCGAGACGGCGTAGACGCCGGGCGCGAGCCGACGCAGCGGGAACGCGGGGAGCGTGTCCGACCGGTCGCGCGGATAGCGGCTGGCAATCGCGGCCCGCGTGGCCGAGTCGGCGGTCAACGACCGGGGAACGGCCGATTGTTGAGCGGATGCGGCCGCGGCTCCGCCTAACGAGACGGCCGCGGCCACCACGGCACCTCGCGCGCGAACGACCGTCAGCCGCCGAATGCGATGGCGGCGGTCTGCGTGTAGACCTTGCCCTTGGTGTCGGTCCACGCGATGTGGAGCGGCGCTTCGTGGGTCGCGCGGAGCGGGAACGCGACGTACGGATCGCGGCTGATCCCGGATGTCCACTCGAACCGCGCGACCCGCTGGCCGCCGTAGGTGATCTCGACGGACTTGATGTAGTACTCGCGGATAAGCGCGCCCTGTTCGTCGCGCGACATGCCCGTATACATCGGGTGCGAGACGAGCGCCCGCACGTAGATCACCGCATCCTGGCGGATACCGGGCGGCAGCAGAATCCGCGGGTCGCCGGCGGCCGGCGCGGCGCCGAGCGTCATACGCATCCGTTGAGCGTCGTGTACACCAGCTTGTGCGCCCACCACAGCTCGCCGGTGTTGGTCTCGACGATGGCGCGCACCTGCGAGCTGCGGCGCATCTTGATGCGCGTGTCGATGGACGCCTTGCCTAACGCTGGCGTGAGCTGGAATCCGGCGACGTAAATGTCGGGGTTGTGGTCCACCACGAGGTGGATCGCCTTGACGTACCGATCCGGCTCCATCGGCAGATCCGTCTCGATGAAGACGGGCACCTCGCGGCTGTCGGGCGCGACTTCGGGCAGGTCGAGGCTCACATGACCGTCCTTGATCTGCCGGGCGCCGAAGCGCTCGCGCAGCACTTTCTTCGCGGCGTCGGGCATGTCATCGCCCGGGCCCGGGTCGCGCGGCGCGGGCGCGGCCAGCGCGTCGCGCACGCCCACGACCAGCACGGCGATTCCGACGGCCGCGGCGCGCAGAAACGCGCGTCTGGTGTTGGAACGTTCATCCTCCATGTCGACCTCCACGCGGGCGTCGGCGATCACGTGCCTCGGGCGACGCGCGCATCGGAATAACTAACGCGCGCCGCGCGCTCGGGCCAGACTCGCGTGACACGACTGCCGGACACGTCTACTATTCATCGTATGTCCAAGACGCCCTTCGTGGTCGCCGAGTACGTCCGCTGGGGAGACATCGATCTCGCGGGCATCATTTGCTACGGCGCGTACATCCGGTTCTACGAGCTTGCGGAGACGGAAATCTTCCGCGCATGCGGCCTTCCGTTCCGCGAGATGTTCGAGCGGTATGACATCTGGCTTCCGCGGAAGATCATGCACACCGAGTTCTACCGGCCGGCGCGACTCGACGACCGGCTCGAGGTGGTGACGTACTTCAGCCGCATCGGGACATCGTCGCTCACCATCAACTTCGACGTATTGGATGCGACCGGGCTCGCGGTGCACGCGGCGGCGTATCAGGTGCTGGTGTGCGTGTCGCGACAGACGTTCGACAAGGTGCCGCTGCCGGCCGGGGTGAGCAGCGCGCTCGAGCGGTTCGTGATGGACAGCGCGACCGCGCGCGAGGCGAGCAAGGGATGGTTGGACGAGCGCGCTCGCGCCGGCGAGGGGCGTTAGGCAGACCTCAGCGCGCGGCGGCGGCCGGCTCGCGCGGCGGCGCGCCGGGATCGGCGGCCGCCGGAGCCGGCGGCTCGTTGCCCGGCGCCTGATCGCGTGGTGCCTGATCGCGTGGTGCCTGATCGCGCGGCGCTTCCTCGAGCGCGTCTTCCCGGTACGCGATCCAGCCGCCGGTCTCTTCCGCCACCAGCTCGACGTCCGTGCCTAACGGAACGGTGAGGTTGGGCACCTCGTGCCCGGCCGGGAAATCGGCCAACACCGGCACGTTGAGGTCCGACACGAGGTCGAGGAGGAAATCCTCGAACTCGTCCTCCTCGGACCGGTCGATCGAGAGCTGGCCGAACACGATGCCCTTGACCGCGCGCAGCAAACCCGCTGCGCGCAGATGCACCAGTCGTTCGTCCAACACGCTCATCGGATCGCGCGTCTCCTCGAGAAAGAGGATCGCGTCGCGGGTGTCGACCTCGTACGGCGTCCCGATGGTCTGCTGGACTAACGAGAGATTGCCGCCGATGAGACGGCCGGTCGCCCGGCCCGGCCGCAGCACGCGCGCCATCCCCTTGCCCAGTTTCGCCGCCGGTTTGGGAATCATGAGCGCGTTGAGGAGCGACGCCATCGTCGGGTCGCGCGCGCTGGGAATGAGGTCGTCCACCGTTGGGCCGTGAAAGACGCGCAGCCCCGCGCGCCGCATGAGCCACAAGTGCAGCGCGGTGATGTCGGAGTAGCCGACGAACGGCTTGGGATTGCGGCGAAAAATCTCGGGTTCGAGATACGGCAGCATCCGCACGGCGCCGTAGCCGCCTGTCCCGCCGACGACGGCTTTCACCTTCGGGTCGAGCCACACGCCCATGAAATTCTCGGCGCGTCGTTCGTCTTCGGAGCGCTTGAAGCGACGTCCCTTCGAGATCTCCGGATCGAGCACCACGCTGAACCCGACGTGCTCCAACGCCTTCACGCCCCGCACGAGCCAGCCCGGCCTCGGCGCATACGACGGCGCGACGACGCCAATGGCGTCGCCTTTAACGAGTGCAGGTGGCTTGATGAGGGGCGCGGGTCTGTCGCCGCCGTCAGAAATCATGGGGTGACCGTTAAATCGAGCATAGCCTCAGGCGGCGCAGGGGCATGATTCCAATCCTAATCCGATATCGGGGCCGGTCGCCAGCCGAGGATGTACCGTAAGGCAAAGGAATGGCACAGGTCGTTTGGTGTTCGAAAGCGGGACGAAAAAAGTACAGCACTTCACGTGTGCCGTGCGTCGTGTAGCTTATCCTCCCTTTCGTGCCCGGCTCGGCCTGCCGCTGGTGCTGCCGTGCGTTCTTCTCCTCTTTGGCGGTACATCCTGTGACGAATCGATCGTTCGTTCCTGCCCTGGCTCTCGCGGCTGCGACCGCGGCTGCCTGCGCCCACTCACCAGCCCAGCAAGCGCCGCAGCCCACGCGGCAGCCGGCCACCACAATGATCGCCGAGGATCGCGCTGACCGCGCGCCGGCATGTGGAGGCGGCGGTGGAGGAGGAGGCGGTGCCGCCGCCGGCGCTGCGCCAGCGGGCGCCCTCGCCGCCGCCGCGCGCGACACGGGCGCACGGCCCATCGCGACCGGTCCGGGTCGACCGCGTCCCTATGACCGCGTGATTACACGCGGGGCCAAGACACAGCGCGGCATGTTCATCGTGCACGAGCTCTGCGACCGTCTCTACTTCGAGATTCCGCAGAAGGAGCTCGACCGCGATATGCTGCTCGTTGGGCGTTACGATCGCGCGCCCGCCGCGGAGCCGGATTTGCCTCCGGGCCAATTCGGGGAATACGGTGGCGATGAGTTCGGCGAGCGGACGCTCGTGTGGCAGCGTGATGGCAATCGCATCATTCTGCGCTCGCCCACGTTCGCGATTACGGCAGACACGTCACTCGCGGTGTATCGCGCCGTGAAGGCGGCCGACTATGCGCCGATCGTCGCGATTTTCAATGTGGAAGCGTACGGACCCGACAGCGCCGCGGTCATCGATGTGACGCGGCTCTATACGAGCGACGTGCCGGAGTTCGCGGCCATCCGCGGCCGGCTCGACGAGCGTCGCTCGTTCATCGAGAGCGCGCACGCGTTCCCGGACAACGTCGAGATCCAGGCGGCACAAACCGCGACGCCGACGCCTAACCCGGCGGCCCGCGCGGCGAACCCGTTCCAACCGGAAACCGAGCCGACGGCACGGAGCGTGTTGGCGCACTGGAGCCTGGTGCGGCTGCCCGATCATCCGATGATGCCGCGTCGCTTCGACGAGCGAATCGGGTTCTTCTCGATCGAGCAGGTCGACTTCGGCCTCGAGCAGCGCGCTGCGCGCAGGCAATACATCACGCGCTATCGCCTCGAGTGCTCCGACCAGCGCGCGGGCAATCTTTGCATTCCGAAGAAGCAGATCGTGTACTACGTGGATCCGGGCACGCCCGATCAGTGGAAGCCGTGGATCCGGAAAGCGATCACCGACTGGCAGGTTGCATTCGAGGCGGCGGGTTTCAAGGACGCGATCATCGCCAAGGATCCTCCGGCTGATGATTCGTCGTGGTCGCCCGAAGACATCAGACATACGATGATTCGCTGGCTGCCGTCCACGACCGAAAACGCCGTGGGGCCGCACGTGAGCGATCCGCGCACGGGCGAAATCCTCAACGGATCGGTGCGCATCTTCCAGAACGTGCTGAACCTGCAGCGCGACTGGTACTTCACGCAGGCGTCGCAGCTCGATCCGCGCGCGCGCAAGTTCCCGATGCCGGATTCGCTCATGGGCCGCATGCTCGAGTTCGTGGTGGCCCACGAGATCGGCCACACCATCGGTTTGCGCCACGATCAGTTAGGCAGCTCGACCTATCCGGCCGACAGTGTGCGCAGCCCGACGTGGGTGCACAAGATGGGTCACAGTCCGAGCATCATGGACTACTCGCGCTTCAACTACGTGGCCCAACCGGACGACCACATCGATCTCGCGGACATCATCCCGCGCATCGGTCCGTACGACAAGTACGCGATCATGTGGGGCTACACGCCCATCCCCGACGCCAAGACCCCGGACGAAGAGCGCCCGACCCTCGATCGTTGGGCGATGCAGCAGGATACGGTTCCCTGGTATCGCTTCTCGGAGGGCAACGACTTCGGCGATTTCGGAACGCTCACGGAAGCCGTGGGTGATGCCGATCCCGTTTGGGCGACGACGTACGGGTACAAGAACATCGCGCGCGTCGCGGGTTACATCGCCGAGGCGACCACGCGTCCGGGCGAGGACAACAGCGACACGAAGGAGATTTACGATCGCACCGTTGGGCAGTGGGCAACCGAGGCGACGCACGTCGTCACGGTGATCGGCGGCGGCGAGGTGCAGTACAAGTCCGGCAGCCAGCCGGGTCCGGTCTACACGCCACTGTCGCGAGCCCGGCAGGTCGCGGCAATGAAGTTCCTCACCGACAACGTGTTCAGCACGCCTACCTACCTCATCCGTCCCGAGCTCAGTCGACGGATCGAGGCCGAGGGCATGATCAACCGGATCGTAGCCGGCCAGTCACGCGTGCTCGCCTCGGTGCTGAACGACAACCGCATGAACCGCCTCATCGAAGAAGAGGCGCTGGCCAAGGATCGCACGACGGTCTATCCGCTGGCCAACATGCTCGATGATCTGCAGCACGGGATCTGGTCGGAGTTGTCGGGAGGCCGTGTGGCGATCAACGCATATCGCCGCTCCCTCCAGATGGTGTACCTCACGCAGGTCGACCAGAAACTGAATCCGGAAGACGAAGCGTCGTCGCGGCCTGCCGGGCCGCCGCGCAATCCGTTCGGCCGGCGCAACATTCCGCTGTCGGAAGACGCGAAGTCCGAGCTCCGCGGCGAGTTGGTCGCGTTGCGCGAGGACATTCGTCGCGCGGTTCCGAAGGCGGCCGACCGTGAGACGCGCATGCACCTCGAAGCCGCGGACCACCGGATCGGAGACATTTTGGAGCCCAAGAAATAGCTGCGGGAGCCGCGGGGCGGGCACTAGATTCTACTGGATGCCCGACCCCGCGGACTCTACATATTTTCGAAAGGGCTTCGGCCTCAAAGCCGAAGTCGCGGCGACCCTCGACTCGGATTACTCCGGGCGATTGGTCGACGTGCTGCGCGAGCGAGAATTCGTCCTCACCGTCGGCGACACCACGGTGCATCTCGCGCGCGAGTTCGGATTCTGCTACGGGGTCGAGCGCGCCGTCGAGTACGCCTACCAAACGCGCGCCAAATTTCCCGACCACCGCGTCGTGTTGGTCGGCGAGATCATTCACAATCCGCACGTCAACGCGAAACTGCGCGCCATGGGGGTCGAGATCCTGTTGCCCGATCCCGGCGGCGCGGGGTTCGATTACTCGCGCGTCACGCCGGAGGACGTCGTGATCATTCCGGCGTTCGGCGTGACGATGCGCGACTTCGCGACGCTGCGCGACATTGGGTGCGTGGTCGTCGACACCACGTGCGGATCGGTGCTCAACGTGTGGAAGCGCGTCGAGACGTACGCGCGCGACGGATTCACGGCCGTCATTCACGGCAAGCACTATCACGAGGAGACGCGTGCGACGGCGTCGCAGGTCAGGCGTCACGATGGCGGCGCGTTCCTGATCGTGCGCGACATGGCGGAAGCGCGTCTCGTGTGCGACTACGTGGAAGGACGCGGCTCGCGCGGGGCATTTCTCGAGCGGTTCGCGCACGCGGCGTCGCCCGGGTTCGACCCGGATGTGCACCTGGCGCGCATCGGCGTGGCGAACCAGACCACGATGCTGGCCGGCGACTCGCTGGCCATCGCCGCTGCGTTAGGCGAAGCGCTCGAGCGTGCGCACGGTGCGGCCTACCGCGCGGCCAACTTCCGGTCGTTCGACACGATCTGCAGCGCGACGCAGGACCGGCAGGACGCCGTGGCGGCGATGCTCGAACAGCCGTTGGACGCGATGGTCGTGGTCGGCGGCTACAACTCGAGCAACACGCTCTCGCTGGCGGCGATGTGCGCGCCGCGCGTCCCCACGTATCACGTGGAAGATGCGACGTGCCTCGACGCCGGCGCGGGGACGATCCGGCACCGGCCCATCGGCGCCCCGGGCGAGGTGGAAACGGCGGATTGGCTCGCGATGCCGGGACCGGTGCACGTGGGGATCACGGCCGGTGCGAGCACGCCCAACAACAAGATCGGCGACGCGGTGGCGCGGATCTTCGCCACGCGCGGTGTCGATCCGCGCGGCGTCGTATGACCACCGTCGCCGCGCCGCCGGTCGATTTCGGCTCGGCGGAGCTGCGGGCCGGGGCGACGCGCGTGGTGGTGGTCCCTGCGTTAGGCGGCAAGATCATCGCCATGGAATTGGGCGGCCGCGAGTGGCTGTGGCGGAGCCGCGCGCGCGCGGCGCGTCCCGCCGACGGCGCGTCGTACCGGGACACGGGCGACACGGGCGGCATCGATGAATGCTTCCCCACCGTGGCGCCGTGCGTGCTGCCGACGGGCGTCGCGCGCTACGGCGGACTGGCGCTGCCCGACCACGGCGAGCTCTGGTCCCAGCCCAGCACGTTCGCGCTCGACACGCGGGATGACGGCGTGTACGCGTCGTGCGCGTGGCACGGACGGCGCATGGCGTACCGCTTCGTGCGCATCATCGTCGCCCGCGCGGCGGCCCAGGTGGAACTCCGCTACGCCCTGACCAACGACGGCCGCGTGCCGCTGCCGTTCGTCTGGTCGTCCCACGCCGCGTTTCCGTTAGACAAGGACACGCGCGTCGTGCTGCCCGAGAGCACGCGCGTGCGCGTGTGGGCGGAGCAGGGCATTGCCTTGGGTGGTCCTGGCGCCGAGATGCGGTGGCCGCGCGCGGTGGCGCACGGGAAGATGCTCGATCTGTCGCAGCCCGATGCGGTGGCGCGCGCGTACTCGTGCACGGTCTACGCCGACGGCACCGGCGAACGCGCCGCGATCGATCAGGCCGGAGCGCGGCTGGAGGCGGTCCTTGGTGGAGCGCCGCACGGCGGGTTCACCATCACCGTCGACAAGCCGGCGTGGTCGCCGTTCCGGCGCGCGCGCGGCGCGCACCGCGTGGCGCTCGCGCCGTCGATCGGCGCGCCGGCGTCCCTCAGCGAGGCGATCGGGCCGTGGCACGGCGCCGCCTTCGTCGAGCCGGGGGCGACGCTGGAGTGGACCGTCACCTGGCGATCCGTGGCCTAACGCTACCATGAGCCCGCCCGCGCCCGATCTCCGGGAGACCTTCGAGCAGCTCGATGAGCTCCAGCGGCACGAGCGGCGGGTCGCCATGGCGACGCTGGTCTCCACCAAGGGGACGACACCGAGAAAGGAAGGAGCCAAGATGTGGGTCGGCGAGGACGGACGCATCCGCGGCTCGGTCACGATCGGCGGGTGTGTGGATGCGCAGGTACTCGCCGAATCGGATGCCGTGCTCCGGTCGGCGACCCCCACGCTGCTGTCGCTCTCGTTAGGCGACGAGGACGCCTGGGACCTGGGTCTCACGTGCGGCGGCACGGTGGACGTGCTCATCGAGCCGGTCCAGCTGGACGACGACGCCGATCCCGTGGTCCACGCGTACCGCGTCATCCGCGCCGAGGCCGAGGCGGGGCGGCGCGCGGTGGCCGTCGTTCCGTTAGGCAAGGCGGGCGCGACGCCGGCGCGGCGGCTCGTGGTGCGCGAGGATGGCAGCACGGCGGGCACGTTAGGCGACCCATCGCTCGACGCCGCCGCCACCACCCACGCCCTGGAGGCCATCGCGCACTCGGCGTCGCGGACGATGGACATCGACGCCGCCGGCCGCCGCGCCACGCTCTTCTTCGAGCTCCACGGACCCGCGACTACCATCGTCATCTTCGGCGCGGGCCAGGTCGCGATGCCCCTCGCCCGGTTTGCCAAGGGCCTGGGCTGGAAAACCGTGCTCGTCGATGCGCGCGATCGGTACGCGACGCGCGACCGGTTCCCCGACGCCGACGAGATCCACATCGGCACGCTCGGGGAGATCGCGGCGCAGATGCGCTACGATGCGTCGACGATCGTCGTGCTCGTCGCGCACGACTACAAGTTCGAGTTGCCCGTGCTGCGCGCCGTGCTGGCGCAGCACCCGGCCTACATCGGATTGTTAGGAAGCCGGCGCCGCGGACGCGCCCTGCTCGATTTTTTGGCCGCGGACGGGTTCGACGCCGAATCATTGGGCCGCATCCATGTGCCGGTCGGACTCGACATCGGAGCGCGCACCGCGCCGGAAATCGCGCTGGCCGCGCTCGCCGAAGCCATCGCCGTACGCAACGGCCGCCCGGGCACCGCCCTCCGTGCGCGCGGCGCCGCGCCGGGCGATCTGCCTAACGGATGATCGCCGGCGTCGTGCTCGCCGCCGGCGCCTCGCGCCGGTTCGCCGATGGCCGCGGCGCGCAGAAGCTCGTCGCGCACGCCGCCGGCAAGCCCGTGGTCCGATGGACCGTCGAGCGCATGCTCGCGTCGCATGTCGACGAAGTCGTGGTCGTCACTGGACACGAGTGCGACGCGGTGCGCCGCGCGCTCGACGGTCTCGACGTTCGCGTCGTCGACAATCCGTACTTCGCTCGCGGACTCGGCGCGTCGCTCGAGATCGGCATCGGTGCGCTGCAAGCAGCCATCACCGGCGCCGTGATCGCCCTGGGCGACCAGCCCACCGTGCCCACGGTCGTGATCGACGCCCTCATCGAGGCGTGGCACGAACGGCGCATGCCGATCGTCGCACCGCTCTATCGTGGCGTGCGCGGCAATCCCGTGCTCTTCGGCGCGTCGCTGTTCCCGGAGCTGCGTCGCGTCGCCGGCGACCACGGCGCGCGCGACATCATCGCGCGCTCACCGGAGCGCGTGACGCTCGTCGATGTCGATGCCGACATGCCGCTCGACGTCGACGACCGGACATCGCTCGATTCGGTGGCCCGGTTGCTCGCGCCGCGCGAATGAAACATTCGGGCGTCGCCGACGTAAAGAAAAGTGTCTCGAACACGCGCACGGAGCGCGGAATCATGATCGGTATTCTGAAGGTGTTGTTCGGTGTTGTGTTCGGTCTCGTGCTGCTCGTGCCCGCCGCGATCGTCCTTGGCGTCATCGGACTTCCGGCCGTCGTCATTCTAGCCGTGTTGGCTGTGCCGGTACTCGTCGTGCTGGCCGTCGTCGGCTTGCCGATTCTCCTGCTGTTGATCGCGGCCGCCGCGGTGTTGGGCGTCGTATTCGCCGTGCTGGGCGCGGTGCTGTCGGTGGGCGCGCTGATGTTCAAGCTGCTGTTGTTCGTGGTGCTGCCGGTGCTCGCGGTCGCGTGGCTGATCAAGCACTTCGCGACGCGCCAGCGTCACGAAGCGGTCTGACGCTTCGCCTAACGATCAGCTCGAGCGGAACCGCAAGACCAACTCTCCCATTTCCACCGTATCGCCGTCCTGCAGCCAGCGCACGCCTTCGGGTGTCTGTAGTACCTGGCCGTTCACCGCCGTCGGGTTGGTCTGCGAGAGATTGATCAGCTTCCAGCGGCCGCCCTCGAAGCGCAACCGCGCTTGCTGTCGGCTCACCGTGGTCACCGGCAGACGGATGTGCGTGCGCGGCGGCCCCTCGCCGCGCCCCAGCGTATAGTCGGCCATGCCGTCGCCATCGATGCGCGGGAACCGAATCGCCTCGCCGCGATGCGGGCCGCCGGTGATCTCGAGCCGGCCCGGCAGGTATCCGTTAGGCGACGACGTGCCGCCGCGCGGCATCTCGACCGTCCGGCCGTCCGACGGCGCATACGGCCACGGCTCGGCCTGCGGCGGCTCGTAGACGCGCACCGGTTCGGGCGTCGCGTACGCGGGGAACGGTCCGGACGCACGGAATGCCGCGGGTCTGAGCCGCGGCTCGCGCCGATCATGCACCTCGAACACGAGCGGAGGTAGCGCCTCGATGCGATGCCCCGCGCGGCGGCGCCGCACGAGCAGCACCGCGATCACGAGCGCCAAGACGGCGCATCCGACAAGAATCCACGTCGTCTGGTCCATGCGCTCGGTCGCCCACGAGGGAAGTGCGTTCATGGGTTAGCTACCATAACCTGCCGAGAGGGGCAAGACCCATTCCCCACAGAGAATTATTCACCGCTGACGTCGCTGTGTTCTGGCGAGCTCGACAGTTCACAAATCTGACATGCGCTAATGCGCCACACGACTCTCACGTCGGGTAAATTGATGGCGTCCTCGCCGGTGCCCTTGGGCCTCCGGCGCCTCCGCGTCCCGACGCCACGGATCCTGCCATGGCCAAAGACTTTCCCGACCACCACGACGCCGAGTTGGTACTGCGACTGTACGAGCTGCGCCGTGAACCCACGATGCGCGCGTCGCGCCAACAAATCCGCGAGTTCTTACCCAAGTCGTACGAGGATCTTGCGGCGGTCACCAAAGGGGACCACCCGCTCAACGCCGCGTACCGACAAACGACGACGTATTGGGAGATGGTGTACGGCATGGCGCGTCACGGCATCATCCACTCCGACTTCCTGGCCGAGACGAGCGGCGAAGGAATTTTATTGTTCGCGAAGGTGAAGCCGCACCTCGAACGCTATCGGAAGGAAATTTCCGAGCGCGCATTCCGGAACGCGGAGTGGTTCGTATCCGACAGTGCGACGGCGCGCGACATCTTTGCGCAGCAGTCGCAACGCGTCGCCAGGCAACTCGGCGTGAAATAACGGCGCGCATTGGAGACGGCGTCCGTCGCCGTCGACGTCTTATATTGCGAGATGATGACAACGCCAACGACGCGAATTGCACACGAGCAGCGCCGCGCGGGCCCACCCGCGTCGCGCGCGCCGGCGGAAAAAAAGAAAGTGAACATGAACAACGCGTGGGCCGAGGCTCGCGAGTTGATCTGGCGCAATCGCAGTCAAATCGGACTCGGCCTCGCGTTGATGCTCGTGAACCGATTGGCGGGTCTCGTGCTGCCGGCGAGTCCCAAGGTGCTCATCGATCGGGTGATCGGCAAACACCAAGCGAACCTGCTGGTGCCCATCGCCCTGATCGTGGTCGCGGCGACGCTCGTGCAGGCCGCGACCACGTTCGCGCTCTCGCAAGTGATGAGCGTGGCGGCTCAGCGCGCGATTGCGGACATGCGGAAGCGCGTCAACCAACACGTGCTGCGGCTGCCCGTCTCGTACTTCGACGGGACGCAGACCGGCATCCTCATTTCGCGCATCCTGAACGACGCCGAAGGCATCCGCAACCTGGTCGGCACGGGCCTCGTGCAATTGAGCGGCGGCCTGGTGACGGCGGTGCTCGCGTTGATCGTTCTCTTCTGGCTCAACTGGTCGCTGACCAGCATCACGCTGCTCATCCTGATCGCGTTCGGCGGCGGCATGGCGATGGCGTTCACCAGGCTGCGGCCGATCTTCCGCCAGCGCAGTGTGATCACGGCGGACGTCACCGGCCGGTTAGGCCAGTCGCTGGGCGGCATTCGCGTCGTCAAGACGTACATCGCCGAGCGCCGCGAGCAGCTCGTGTTCGCGCGCGGCGTCCACAAACTGCTGCGGAACATCGCGCAGACCATCACCGGCGTGTCGGTGCTCACCGCATTCACCACGTTGATCGTCGGCGCGGTGGGTGTGTTGATGATCGTCGTCGGCGGCCGCGCGGTGCTGTCCGGCAAGATGACGCTCGGCGATTTCTTCACGTACGTGTTGTTCATCGGGCTGGTCGCGGCGCCGCTCGTACAGATTGCGTCCATCGGCACGCAGGTCAGCGAAGCATTCGCGGGGCTCGATCGCATCCGCGAGATCCGCATGATGCCCACCGAGGATGAGCACGACGCCGAGCGCGGCCGCGTCCCCGATGTCGACGGCGACGTGCGCTTCGAGGACGTGAGCTTCTCGTACGCCGAGAACGTCCCGGTGCTGCGGGACATCTCGTTCCACTCGCCGGCGGGATCGACCACGGCGCTCGTGGGCTCGAGCGGCGCGGGGAAGAGCACGCTCATCAGTCTCATCATGGCATTCAACCACCCGCAATCGGGCCGCATTCTGATCGACGGACGCGACCTGGCCGGCTTGCGGTTAGGCGAATACCGCTCGCATCTGGGCGTGGTGTTGCAGGACAACTTCCTGTTCGACGGCACGATTGCCGAGAACATCGGGTTCTCCAAGCCCGGCGCGACGATGGACGAGATCATGGCCGCCGCGCGCGCCGCGCACTGCGACGAGTTCATCGGCCGCTTCGCGGACGGATTCGACACCATCGTAGGCGAGCGCGGCGTGCGCCTGTCGGGCGGCGAGCGCCAACGCGTCGCGATCGCGCGCGCGATTCTGGCCGACCCGCGCATCCTGATCCTCGACGAGGCAACGTCGAGCCTGGACAGCGAGAGCGAAGCGCTCATCCGCGACGGTCTCCGCCGGCTGCGCCGCGGACGCACCACGTTCGTGATCGCGCACCGTCTGTCCACGATCGCGAGCGCTGATCAGATCCTGGTGCTCGAGGAGGGCCGCGTCGTGGAGCGCGGCACGCAGGATGAGCTCCTGGCCGCGCGCGGCCGCTATCGCCAGTTGTACGACAAGCAGTACGGGCTCGAAGTCGACCGGTTCGTGAACCCCGGCGAAGACTTCACGCCGGACGAATCGTTAGGCGACGACATGCCGCGTGTACGAGTCACGCCGGACCGGTCCTTGTAGCCAGCCGTTGACGCATTCACGCCGTTCGCATCACATGCCGACCACATCCCGCAATCCATACTTCGAGATTCGCCGCTCGCGCATCCAGGGCCGGGGCGCGTTCGCGCGCCGTAAAATTCGCAAAGGCACACGCATCATCGAGTACACCGGCGAGCGGGTATCGCACGAGGAAGCGGACCGTCGCTACGACGACGAGCACATGGCGCGCCACCACACGTTCCTGTTCACGCTCGACAAGAAGACCTGCCTCGACGCGGCCGTGAACGGAAACGATGCGCGCTACATCAACCACTCGTGCGACCCGAATTGCGAGGCCGTGATCGACGACGGCCGCATCTGGATCGAGGCGCTCCGCACGATCGCCCCCGGTGAGGAGCTGGTGTACGACTACCAGTACGAGCGCGAAGACGACGCCGACGAGAAACTGTATCCGTGCCGCTGCGGATCGGCGAATTGCCGCGGCACCATCCTCGCCCCGCGCCGGCGCACGAAAAGGTCGTCGAGCGCCGCGCGCCGGTCCGCCTAACGCACGACGTGAGCGCGTTCAAGGACTATTTCTCGCGCCAAGCGGGCGCCTACGCGGACTTCCGGCCGACCTACCCCGACCAGCTGTTCGCCTGGCTGGCCGGCCTGACGCCTGGCGCAGCCGACGCCTGGGACTGCGCCACCGGCAACGGCCAGGCCGCCGCCGGCCTCGCGCCGCACGTCGAGCGCGTGATCGCGACCGACGCCAGCGGGCCGCAGCTCGCCCACGCGAACCACGTGCCTAACGTATACTACATGCGCATGCGCGCCGAGGCGGCGGCGTTCGCGTCGGGGTCGATGGATGTCGTGACGGTCGCGCAGGCGCTGCACTGGTTCGACATCCGGCAATTCTTCGCCGAAGTGCGGCGCGTGCTGCGGCGCGGCGGCGTGGTGGCCGCGTGGTGCTATTCGCTGGTGCGGATCACGCCGCCCATCGACCGCGTGATCGATCGGTACTACTTCGAGACGCTGCGCGATGCATGGGCGCCCGAGCGCCGGCTGGTGGACGCCGGGTACCGCGGCGTCGACTTCCCGTTCAGCGAGGTGGACGCGCCGGACATGTCGATCGTGGCGTCGTGGACGCGCGATCACGTGATCGGCTACCTGCGCACGTGGTCGGCCACCCGCGTGCTCCAGGAACGCGAGGGGCGCGATCCCGTGCTCGAGGTCGAGCAGGAGATCGCGCCCCTGTGGCCGGACGCGCACGCGTCGTTGGACATCCGCTGGCCGCTGGCGTGCCGCGTCGGACGCGTCACGGCCTAACGGTCCGCGTGCGTTAGTCGGCCGGCTGCTCCATGCCGCGGAAGGCCACCAGGATGTCGGACTCGTCGCGGCCATTCACCAGCCGGTAGCGGAAGTCGCCGTCCTCGACGATCGGCGCGACGCGCACCACCACGTAGTCGCCGGTGCGCCACTGCTCGACTCGCGGACGATCGCCGAGGGCGATTTTCCAGTGTGTGCCGTCTTCCAGCACCACGTAGCCGCCGCCGTCGCTCACCGACTGCACCCGTAGCGCGCCGACGATGTTCCCGCTCTGCGTCGAATCGTCTGTGCGCCGCGACAGGGCAGTGTTGGCGTCGTGCATCAAATCGCTTCGGGACGCGTGCGAGGCGATCGCG
>JANWIK010000203.1 GCA_025449955.1 Gemmatimonadaceae bacterium | reverse complement strand
TGCCTAAACGAGGACTCGCCTTCGGCGTCATGGACTCGGCGCTGCCCACCGTGGAATGATCCCGCCTCTCTTTCCTTCCCCAGGAGCAACAATGTTCGCCCGCCTAGGTGTCGCAGTCGCCGCACTCGTCGCTCTCACTCCCGCGACGAAACCATCCGCGCCGCCGGTGCTCACGATCGTCGCGACGGACTTCGCCTTCACGGTGCCGGGCGGCGCCAACGCCACCGTCCCCGCGGGACCGGTCACGCTGCGCCTGGTGAATCACGGGAAGGAAATCCACATGATGGGCGTCGTGTCCCTCGGTACCACGACGGTGTCCGAGTTCTTTGACAAGCTGAGCCACGGCGGCTTCGTCGGAACGGAAGTGGGCGGCGTGAACGGCGTCGCACCCGGCGACAGCGCAACGTCAACCGTGATTCTCGAGCCGGGCAACGCGGCCGTGGTGTGCTACGTCGTGAGCGCCGATGGCAAACTGCACGCGCTCAAGGGCATGTTCGCGCCATTCCATGTCCAGGCCGTAGCCGGCCCACTCGCCGCCGAGCCGCACACGGCGTTCGACGTCGCATTGAACGACTACCGCATCACGATGCCTAACAACATGCACGCCGGCCCGCACGTCTTCCGCGTCGAGAACGATGGTAAGGTCACGCACGACCTGATGTTGTTCCGCCTGTCTCCCGGCGCCGACACCACCGACGCGATGGCGTGGCACGACAAGCCCGCCATCGGCAGCACGCGTGCCCACCCGTTAGGCGGCATCGTGGGCGAAGAACATGGACTCTATAGCTTCTTCGACGCCGACCTCACGCCCGGCGACTACATGGTCCTCTGCTGGATGCCCGATGTGAAAACGGGAGTCCCGCACTTCTACGGCCACCACATGTGGTTGAAATTCCACGTCGCCGCGTGAGATGATCGCCGTCACCGGCTTCCGCCCCTTTCCCTTTTCCCCAAGCGCAGCGCTTCCCCAAGGCGGCGCCAGCCGCCGCTTCCCCGTAGCATGAAGTCCCTCACCCATTCTCTTTCGACCGGCGCCCTCACGCTGCTCGATGCACCGCTGCCCGGCGCATCGCCGCGCACGATCGTCGTCGAATCGCGAGCGAGCGTGATCTCCGCGGGCACCGAGCGCATGTTGGTCGAGTTCGGCCGCGCGGGCCTGCTCGAGAAAGCGCGCCGTCAGCCGGACAAAGTGAAGCAGGTGTTGGACAAGGTGCGCACGGATGGTCTCTCCACCACGCTCTCCGCCGTCCGCGCGAAGCTCGACCAGCCGATCCCGCTCGGCTACTGCAACGCCGGCGTGGTGGTAGAGGCCGGCGCCGCCTCGGGCTTCGCGGCCGGCGACCGCGTCGTGACTAACGGACCGCACGCCGAGTATGTGCGGGTGGCGCGCACGCTCGCCGCGCGGATTCCCGATGGTGTGTCGTTCGAGTGCGCGGCGTTCACACCCGTCGCCGCCATCGGCCTCCAGGGCATCCGCCTCGCCGCGCCCACGTTAGGCGAAACGGTGGTCGTCTACGGGCTCGGCCTCATCGGCCTCCTGGCGGTGCAATTGCTCCGCGCCAACGGATGTCGAGTGTTGGGCATCGATCGCGACGCCGTCCGGCTCGCGCTCGCCGAGCGGTTCGGCGCCCTGGCGATAGACGGCTCGGCCGGCGACACCGTGGCACGCGTGCTCGCGCACACCAACGACGCCGGCGCCGACGCCGTGCTGCTCACGCTGGCATCCGATTCGAACGAGCCGGTGCACGAGGCCGCGCAATTCGCGCGGCACAAGGGCCGCCTCGTCCTCGTCGGCGTCACCGGCCTCGATCTGCGCCGCGACGATTTCTACAAGAAGGAGCTCTCGTTCGCGGTGTCGTGCAGCTACGGCCCCGGCCGATACGATCCGATGTACGAGGAGCAGGGCGTCGACTATCCGTTAGGCCACGTGAGATGGACGGAGCGTCGCAACTTCGACGCGGTGCTCGCCCTGATGGCCGATGGCCGGCTCGACCCATCGCTCCTCGTGTCGCACCACTTTGCGTTCGACCGCGCGCGCGATGCGTACGATGTCCTGGCCGGCGGTGAGCCGTGTTTGGGCATCGTGCTCACCTATCCCGAGCATCGTGACGGTGTGCCGGCGCCGATGCTCCGCACCGTGGTCCGTTCGTCGCCCAAGGCGTCGCCGGGCGCGACATCGATCGCGATCATCGGCGCCGGCAACTTTGCGACGCGCACGCTGCTCCCTGCGTTGCGCGACGACGGTGTTCGGTTGCACACCATCGCGTCGGGCAACGGCACGTCGGCCGCCATCGCCGCCGACAAGTTCGGCTTCGAGCGCGCCACTACCGATCTCGACGCCATCTTTTCCGCCGCCGACATCGATGCCGTGTTCGTGCTCACGCGGCACGACACGCACGCCGACCTCGCGGTCCGCGCGCTCCGCGCCGGCAAGCACGTGTTCGTCGAAAAGCCCTTGGGCCTAACGGAAGAGGACGTCGAGCGTGTGGCCGATGCGGCCCAGGAAAACGGCCGTATGCTCATGGTCGGCTTCAACCGCCGCTTCGCCCCGCTCACCGCGGAGCTCCAGCGAAAGCTCGCGGGCCGCGGCGGTCCGCTGGCCACCGTGATCACCGTCAACGCGGGCGCGATTCCGCGCGATCATTGGACGCAGGATGCGGAGCAGGGTGGTGGTCGCATCATCGGCGAGGCCTGTCATTTCATCGACCTCGCGCGCGCACTCACCGGATCGCCGATCACGTCGCTGCATTCGATCGGTGCGCGCACCAGGGACGGCAGCCCGGTGGGCGATATCGCCACGATCACTCTGGGCTTCGGGGAAGGTTCGGTCGCCGCCATTCATTATATAGCGTCTGGCTCCCGGTCCTACCCCAAGGAGCGGGTCGAATGCTTCTTCGACGGGCGAACGGTGACCATCGATAACTGGCGGCGCATCCGCGATTGGGGAACCGCAATGCCGTGGAAGCGCCGGACCGCCGGCGCCCAGGACAAGGGTCACGCCGCCGAGCTCCACGCGTGGATGCGGGCGGTGCGCGACGGCGGACCGCCGCCCATCGCGCTCGATGAAATCGTCGACGTGTCGCGGTGGGCCGTGAAAGCCGCCGCGCCGGATGATGAGAACGGTGGCGGCCACCGTTAGGCACGAGGCCGCGGCCGCGCGCGGCGTGTGGTGGAAGCGCGCGTTCGATGTGGTGCTCACGCTGCCCGCGCTCGTCGTGCTGTCGCCGGTGTACGCGGTGGTGGCGATCGCCGTGCGCGTGAACCTGGGGAGTCCCGTCATCTTCCGGCAGCAGCGGCCCGGGAAGGACGGCCGCCCGTTCACGCTCTACAAGTTCCGAACGATGCGCGACGCGCGCGATGCGAGCGGCGCGCTCTTGCCCGACGCGCGACGCCTTACCCGGTTGGGCGCGCTCCTGCGCGCCACCAGTCTCGACGAGCTACCCGAGCTGATCAATGTGGTGCGCGGGGAGATGAGTCTCGTCGGGCCGCGCCCCTTACTCATGGAATATTTGCCGTTATACTCCGCCGAACAGAATCGCCGCCACGATGTGCGCCCCGGTGTCACCGGTTGGGCGCAGGTCAACGGACGCAACGCGCTCACGTGGCGTGAGAAGTTCGCGCTCGATGTCGAGTACGTCGATCGAGTGAGCTTTGCACTCGACCTCCGCATCCTGATGCTCACCGTGGTGAGCGTCGTGCGAAGCGAGGGCATCAGCCATCGCGGACATGTTACCATGCAGCCGTTCCGGGGAGGACACGGACCCGACGATGCGTGAGTTGGTCCTGATCTGGGGCGCTGGTGGCCACGGCAAAGTGGTCGCCGACCTCGTCCGCTGTGCCGGTCACTCGGTGGCCGGGTACGCCGATCTCGATCAGGCCAAACTGGGCGTCGTCGTGGAACCCGGTGGCGCTACGGTCGTCATCTCCCAGGCGGATCTCGGTCAATTGCTCGACCAGGGTGGGACGCTCCCCTGCCGCGCCACTGTCGTCGCGCTCGGACTTGGGGACAACGATGCACGATTGCGCACGGCACGACGCGCCGGTGGCGCGTTGATGCGCGCACTCGTGCATCCGGCTGCGACAGTGAGCGAATCCGCCCAACTCGGGCCCGGCACCGTCGTGTTCGCCGGCGCGGTGGTAAACGCCGAGGCGACGATCGGTGCGGCGGTGGTCATCAACAGCGCGGCCGTTGTCGAGCACGACTGTAGTATCGGCGATGGCGCGCACATTGCGCCTGGCGCTGTCCTAACTGGCGGGGTCAGCGTTGGGCAGGGGACGCTCGTCGGTGCACGAGCCGTGGTGCTGCCCGGAATTGCGATCGGAGCAGATGCAGTCGTAGGAGCAGGTGCAGTCGTGGCCGCCGATGTTCCAGCCGGCGTGGTGGTGGCGGGCGTGCCCGCCCGTGTCTTGAGACAACGAGCGACATGAAATCCGGGAAAAAGCACGCGCGCATCTTCCTTTCGCCGCCGCACATGGGCGAGCTCGAGCAGAAATACGTTGCCGAAGCCTTTGCATCCAATTGGATCGCGCCACTCGGGCCGCACGTCGAAGCGTTCCAGCGTGAGTTCGCCGCGACCATTGGCGTGTCGCATTCGCTCGCAACCGTATCCGGCACCTCCGCGCTCCACCTCGCATTGCAGCTCGTCGGCGTTGGACAGGGCGACGATGTCTTCGTGAGCTCACTCACCTTTGCCGCCAGCGTCAACCCGATTCGCTATCTGGGCGCGACGCCGGTTTTGGTGGACAGCGAGCGCGAATCGTGGAACATCGATCCCGCTCTCGTCTTGCAAGCCTTCAAGGAGCGCGCGAAAATCGGCAAGCTGCCCAAGGCGCTCGTCATCGTGCACCTCTACGGACAGAGCGCGAATCTCGATCCGATTCTCGAGTGTTGTCGCGAGTACGAAGTGCCCGTGATCGAGGACGCTGCCGAAGCGCTCGGCGCCACCTACAAGGGACGTCCGGTGGGGACGTTCGGACGCGCCGGTGTCTTCTCCTTCAACGGGAACAAGATCATCACGACGTCCGGCGGCGGGATGCTGGTGAGCGAAGATCGCCGGTTGGTGACGCACGCGTTCAAGTTGGCGACGCAGGCGCGCGACCCCGCTCCGTACTACGAGCATTCGCAGGTCGGATACAACTATCGCATGAGCAACGTGCTCGCCGGCATCGGTCGCGGGCAGTTGCGCGTGCTGAGCGAGCGCGTGGCCGCGCGTCGCCGCAACTTCGAGTTTTACGCCGCCGCGCTCAAGGACCTGCCGGGCATCGAGTTCATGCCCGAGGCGTCCTGGGGCACCCATACGCGCTGGCTCACCACGATGACGATTACGCCGGCCGAGTTCGGAATCGACCGCGATGAGTTGCGCCAACGGCTCGATGCAGCGAATATCGAAGCACGGCCTGTGTGGAAGCCCATGCACTTGCAGCCGGTCTACCGGGGATGCACCGCCCTGGGCGGCTTGGTATCGGAAGACCTCTTCCGTCGCGGGCTGTGCTTACCGTCCGGCTCCAACATGAGTCCGGCCGATTTGGAGCGAGTCGTGACCACGGTGCGCGATGCAGCCCGTCAGCCTGTACTAACCCGGGCGGTGTCCTGAGCGCGCTTAGCGTGCTTGGCCGGCGACTGATCGACTCAGCGAGACGACATGTCCGATTTACTCCCTAGCGGCACGCCCCATAGCTCTGCCCTTACGCCGGGCACAGCAGCAGGCACGCCCGCGACTCGTCCACCCGACGATGTCGAGGGCGGGTCGGAGTCCATCGACATCAAGGAATCGGTCGCCACGCTGCGCCGGCATCTGTGGTTGATCGCCGGCATCACCGCGGCCGCGATCGCGTTCACCGCGTATCGCGTGAGCAAACAGGCACTGGAATATCAGGCGTCGGCCGTGATCCGGTTGGTCGACGCGCGCCGCGAGCTGGCGGGCAATCTCGACGACAATACCGGCCAGGGCATGATGGGCGGCTACTGGACCGATCCCATCACGTCGCAGTTGCAGGTGTTGCGGAGCCGCGCGGTCGCGGCGGCGGTGGTCGATTCGCAGGCGTTGGGCCTTCGCGTCCAGAGCAAAGGCTTTCCGGCGGCGGTATTGCGCAACGTGTCGCTGGCGTCGGAAAGCAACGGCGACACGGTCCGGCTGCAGTTCATGCCTAACGGAGTGAGCGTCACCGCCGCCGGCGTGTCGATGCTCGTGCCGTACGACTCCACCGTGCGCGCCGGCGGCATCGTGTTCGCCGTGCACGGGCATCCCGCCAACGCGCAGCACGGCGCGCTGTACACCATCTCGCGCACGGCCGCGATCGACATGGTGCTCGCGGGCTTGAGCGCGCGGCAGCGCGACCGCACCGACGTCGTCGACGTGTCGTTCACGGCGCAGGATCCGTCGGTCGCGCGCGAGATCGTGAACACGGTGGTCGACGTGTTCCAATCGCAGAACGCCGCCACCGCGCAGCAGCAGTCGCGCCGCCGGCGCATCTTCGTCGAAGCGCAGCTGCACCAAACCGATTCGCTGCTGCAAGTCGCGCAAGGTCGCTTGAGCGACTATCGCACCAACAAGCAGGTGTACGGCTCGTCCGACGCCGTCGTCGCCGCGGAGCAGACGGGCCTGCTCAACTTGGATGTGCAGCGCTCCCAGCTGGTCGCCGATCGCAGCACGTACCAGACGCTGCTCAACGAGCTGGCGAAGGACGACTCGGGGCCGCCGCGCCAGAAGACGTTGAGCGCGCTGGTCGCGTCGCCGGGCATCGCCGACAATCCGGTGGTGCAGGCGATCTACACGCAGCTCGTGGCCTACCAGGCGACGCTCGACTCGATCTCGGTGGGCAAGTGGGGCAGCTCGCCCAACAATCCGGACGTGCAGCGCCTGCACGCGCTCGTCGCCGGCGCGCAGAGTCAGTTAGGCGACGCCGTGGGCAGCCAGATCACGTCGCTCGACGCGCGCGTCGCCGCCTTTGACGAGCTCCGCCAGCGCAGCGCCGACGCGCTCAAGACGCTGCCCGCCACGCAGGCCGGCGAGGCGCGCCTCATGGAGCAGGTCGAGTCGGCGCGCAACATGGCCGACGAGCTGCGCGACGAATATCAGAAGGCGCGCATCGCCGAAGCCGTCGAAGCGGGCCAGGTCGAGATCGTCGACCTCGCCACCTCGCCGTACGCGCCCATCGGGACCAGCCGCCGCACCAAGCTCCTCACCGGCGTCATCGTCGGCCTTCTGTTAGGCACAGGCGCCGCGTTCCTCGTGGAGCGGCTCAACACCGCCATCCGCCGCCGCGAAGAAATCGAGAGCATGCTGCAGATCCCCGGCCTGGCGATCATTCCGCAGATCGCGAGTCCGAACGCCGTCCGCCGGCTCAAGATGGGCAACATGTCGCTCCGCCTGCCCACGCCGCGCAACAATTGGGGCGTCGGCAACGGCACGTCTAACGAAGAGTCCCTCGTCACCGTGTCCGACTTCCGGTCGAGCTCGGCCGAAGCGTTCCGCACGCTGCGCACCAACTTGATTTTCTCGCAGGCGGTGCAGTCGCTGCGCACGATCGTCATCACGAGTCCGTCGCCGCAGGACGGCAAGACGACCACCGCCGCGAATCTCGCCGTGACGTTCGCTCAGCAGGGCATGCGCGTGCTCATCGTCGATTGCGACTTGCGCCGCGCCCGCTTGCACAAGCTCTTCCGCGCGCCGCGCGAGCCGGGTCTTACGCAGTTCATGATGGGCCAAGCCACGCAGGAGCAGGTCATCCAGTCGACCATGGTCGACAACTTGTGGTTCCTGCCGGCGGGCGCGCATCCGCCTAACCCGTCCGAATTGTTGGGCGGCGCGCAGATGCGCGCGACGCTCGCGAAACTGGGCCGCGAGTTCGACATCCTCATTCTCGACACGCCCCCCGTTCACGCGGCCGCCGACGCGCTCATCCTCGGCTCCCAAGCGGATGGCGTGATTCTCGTGCTCAGGGCGGGACACACCGACCGGCAGGTGGCGCTCGATGCCGTGCAACGATTGGCCGCCGTGGGCGTCCGTGTGGTCGGCGCCGTGCTCAACGATCCGGACCACAAAGTGCCGCAGTACGGCGGCTACTACTACTACGATTACTACGACAGCGTCGAGGCCTGATCGCGGCGCTGACCGCTTCTGATCATCGTCGCGCGCCGCGGCGCGCGCCCCCGCCTAACGATTGAGTTCCCTTCCCATCACGTGGTAGCTCCGACCATGCGCTCTCTTCTCCTCGCTGTGTTGTGCTGCGCCGCCGTTGCGGTTCCGTCCCTGGCGCAGGATGCCCCGCCGCCGTCCGACACGAACACCGTGCTCCACCCCGGCGACGAGGTCCGCGTCACCGTGTGGCGCAACGCCGAGATGAGTGGCGACTTCCTCGTCGGCGTCAATGGCGCGCTCCTGCATCCGTTGTATCAAGAGGTGCCGATCGCTGGCGTTCCCATGCAGGAAGTCGATAACCGGTTGCGGAAGTTTCTCACGAAGTACGAGTCGGATCCGCAGATCGTCGTGATTCCGCTGCTGCACACGACAGTTGCCGGCGAAGTCAGCAAGCCGAGCCTCTACAACCTGCCGCGCGGGACCAGCGTGGGGGAAGCCATCGCGCTCGCCGGAGGTCCCACGCAATACGGCAACCTGGGGAAGGTTCTTCTGTTCCGCGCCGGACGGGAATACAAGATCGACCTCCGCAGCCCGCTCAACGAATGGACATCGCGGCCCATCGAATCCGGTGATCAGATCATCGTCACGCGTCACAGCTCGTTCTTCCGGGATATCTTCTTCCCGCTCGTCGGCCTCGTCGGCTCGGCGGCCGCGATCGTCAACGTGATCCGTACCAAGTAGCGCCTAACGATCGAGTCGAGCGCTGTGCCGCCGCGCCGGAATCGGGACGTGCGCGCAACAATGCAGGTGATCGTGGCCGCGTGTCGTCGCGCCCTGGGCAATGACCCTGGCGACGACATCGCGGCCCTCGTGTCCTCCGTCACCGACTGGTCCGGCTTCGTCCGCTGTGTCGACGCACACGCCGTCGCGCCGATCGTCTATGCCCCGCTCGCACAGACCGGTCGCGTGCCCGGCGAGACGCTCGCCCAACTGCGCGCGGCCATGGACGAGAATGCGCTGCGCTCGATTGTCCTCGCGCGCACGTTGCGCGAGATCGTGGACCTCCTCGAGCAGAACCATGTTGAGGTCATTCCGATCAAAGGGCCGCTGCTCGCCCGATCCGCGTACGGCGACCTCGCAAGCCGCCGGTTCGCCGACCTCGACCTCGTGGTCCACCGGCGCGACCTCGATCGCGCGCGCGCATTGCTCGCCCAACGCGGATTCGGACCCGCGATCCCGCTCCCGCGCCAAGCCGAGGCTGCGGTCCTCGG